>JANLUZ010000092.1:0-13734 GCA_031363755.1 Polaromonas sp. | reverse complement strand
CGCTGGGGCTACAGTGGTGACCTGAAAATCGCGCGTGTCACCCTGATTTCCATCGTGAAAGGTTAAAACCGTGTCTGATCTGTTGGGTTCGTTGTTGCGTTTTTTGCTGAAGCTGGTTCTTGTACTTATGGCAGGGGTTTTTGCAGTCAGCTTGTTGCTGGGCGCCCTGCTGCTGGTGGCGTTCACCCTTGTTAAAGCGCTTCTGACGGGCAAAAAGCCAGCCGCGATGGCGTTTGGCCGGTTTCGTCAGCAGTTGGCGCACGACATCTGGCGTCGTAGCCCATCGTCGGCTGAATCTGTAGGTGAGGTCGTGGACGTCGAAGTGTGCGACATCACCGATGGAAGCGCCTACACAGCCGCTCATAAACAGACAACCAAAAGGCTGGTGCAAAGCGCGGACGACATCAGCGACGTTCTGCCTAAAAAGCCCATCCCGCCTGTGCAGTGAGAGCCCCCAGGCGTGACCTGCCGGTTAGGAAGCTCACATCGAGCCGCCTGCGCTGCGCTCTTAAAAGTCGTTTCCGCGCCGCGCAGTCTTTACAGAGCCGTAACCGGCCATGACGAACCCAGCGCCAGACTTTAGCTCACACTCATCGATGGGTTAACCCTGATCGACAAAGGCTAATGAGGCCATTGAGCCCGTCGATTAGCACTCAGTCGATCAGAGTGCTAACATTTAAGTCTAGAGAAAAGGAGTTTTGCGATGTCATTTGCCCTTTCCCAACAGCCGATCGCTGCTGCGCTGGCTACAGTTTCAGAGCGCGGCGCTGTCGCTTCAGTAAATCCTTGGTCGCTGGTGCCGCCACTGGGCAATCTCGATGCCTACATTTCAGCTGTGAATCGCATGCCGATGCTCACGCTTGCGCAGGAGCAGTCGTTTGCCAAGAGCTTAAAAGAAGACAACAACCTGGACGCTGCCGGAAAACTGGTGTTGTCCCATTTGCGTCTGGTGGTGTCGATCTCGCGCAAGTACTTGGGCTATGGCCTACCCCATGGCGACCTGATTCAGGAAGGCAATATCGGCCTGATGAAGGCGGTGAAGCGGTTCGATCCCGACCAGAACGTACGTTTGGTCAGCTACGCCATGCATTGGATCAAGGCTGAGATGCATGAGTACATTTTGAAAAACTGGCGCATGGTCAAGGTTGCAACAACCAAGGCCCAGCGCAAACTTTTCTTCAATCTGCGCTCCATGAAGCAAGGCTTCAAGGACGATGCAGACGTGGCCACGCACCGTGACACGCTGACGGAAGACCAGATCAACTCGATGGCAAAAACGCTCAACGTGAAGCGCGAAGAAGTCATTGAAATGGAGCAGCGAATGTCGGGTGGCGACGTGTTGCTGGACCCGAGCCCGAGCGACGATGGCGAGGAGGCGTTCGGCCCTATCGCTTACCTGGCAGACAGCGCGCAGGAGCCGACCGCATTGATGGAGTCCCGCGCCCGCGACCACCTGGCCAGCGATGGCATCAGCACGGCGTTGCAGGAACTCGATGACCGGTCGCGTCGCATTGTGGAAGAGCGTTGGCTGAAGGTGAACGACGACGGCTCGGGCGGCATGACGCTGCACGACCTGGCGGCTGTTTACGGCGTCAGCGCGGAACGTATTCGCCAGATTGAAGTGGCTGCGATGAAGAAAATGAAAAAGACTCTGGCCGAATATGCCTAAGCTCGTCTGAGTTGTTTCTGCTTCTCTGGCGGCCAAACACCAGATCTAGACTGAGCCCCGTGCCACATCGGCACGGGGCTTTTTTGCTGCGCTGCCGCTGGTGGCTGCGAGGCGCTATTAGCTGGTTTTGATCAGTTGGCGAAGATCTGACACGAGCAGCTCTGCGCCGCCGCCATAGCGGGTGAACAACCTGATGTGTCCCTTGCCGTCAAACACATAGCTGCCTGCGGTGTGATCCATCGAATAGCTACCCGGCACCGAGCCTTCAACTTTTTTGTAGTAAATCTTGAAATCTTTGGCGACGGCTGCAAGCTCCGGCAAAGTCGGGCGAAGCGCGAGAAAGTTGGGGTCAAAATTGGTCATGTACGCCTTGAGAATTTCTGGCGTATCACGATCGGGGTCCACCGAAATAAAAATTACCTGCAGCTTGTCACCGTCAGCACCCAACGATTTTTTGACCTGCGCCAACTCCACCATAGAAGTGGGGCATACATCAGGGCATTGGGTGTATCCGAAAAACAATACCACGACCTTGCCCGGAAAGTCTTTGAGCGTGCGCAGTGTGCCGTTCTGGTCTAACAGTGAAAAGCCAGTGGCGTAGTTGGCGCCGGTGAGGTCAACGCTTTGAAAGCTGGGCTTTTCAGGCGAACACGCTGGCAGCAGCGTCAGCGCTGCTGCGGCCCCTAAGGCGGATTGCAGAAGTCTGCGGCGGTCAATGGCAAGAGGCATTTTTGTCATGGTGAACAAGCACGCGCGGGTGCTTAAATAAGGTAGTGATCAACCAGGAGGGCCGCGAACAGCGCGGAGAGATGGATCAGGGAAAACCGGAACGTCTTGCGAGCCAACGCGTCTGAGTAATTGCGCCACAAGCGCCAGCCATACCAGCTAAACCCAAGGCTCAACACAATGGCAGCGCTCAGGTACAGCCAGCCGCTCATCCGAAATACAAACGGCATCAGGCAGGCTGCAAAAAGCACCAGTGTGTATAGAAAGATCTGAAGTCGCGTGAATTCGTTGCCGTGCGTCACGGGCAGCATGGGAAGGCCCGATTTTCGGTAATCGTCAACGCGATAAAGGGCCAACGCCCAGAAGTGCGGGGGTGTCCATAAAAAAATGATCAGAAAGAGAATCAAAGCTTCGGGGCCGACAGAGCCTGTCATGGCAGCCCAGCCAAGCACCGGCGGCATAGCGCCCGAAGCCCCGCCGATCACGATGTTCTGCGGCGTTCTGGGCTTCAAAATCACGGTGTACACGACGGCATAACCGACAAAGGTGGCGAAGGTCAGCCACATGGTCAAGGGGTTCACCCATACATACAAAATGACCGAACCCAAAGCGCACAGCACGCCGGAGAACATCAAGGTCAGGGTGTTGCTCAACTCACCGCGCGCCGTGGGGCGCCAGGCAGTGCGCCGCATCCGGGCGTCGATTTTCTGCTCGACTAGGCAGTTGAACGCGGCGGCAGCGGCAGCCACCAGCCAGATTCCAGCGCAAGCCACGATAGCCTTCAGAACATCGTCCAGGCTTGGGATACCGGGTACTGCGAGCACCATGCCGATCAGTGCACAAAACACGATCAACTGAACGACGCGCGGTTTGGTCAGCGCATAAAACTGCGAAAAGCGCGAGTTCGTCGGCTGGACATCGGAAATAGCGGTCTGTTCTGGGAAAGTCATGCGGTCATTCGTGAGGGCGTTGATTTTTCCGCATGGGCCAAAACCGGCTGCGAGTCACGGCGGGGGCGCTTGAAAACGATGCCCGTCATCACCAAGACAAGCGCCGCTGCGCCGCCTGTGTGGGCCACAGCCGCGAGCAACGGCCAGCCCAGCACCACATTGCTCATGCCGGTGGCCGCCTGCAACACAATGAGGCCACCCAGCCACCGCGCCTGCACGCGGAACGCCGGAAGACGATACAAGGCTGCGCTGAGCGCAAGCACCAGAATGAACAGGAGGTAAGCGCCGAGTCGGTGCACATAGTGGATGGCAGTGAGGGCCTGAAAAGTGATGTTGCCACCATCGCCAGTCGTGCCCAAAGCGCGCCACAGCGTGAAACCCTGTTGGAAATTCATAGCGGGCCACAGCGAGCCCTGGCAAGATGGGAAGTCGGTGCAAGCCAGCACCGCGTAATTGGTGCTGACCCAGCCACCCAGCGCAATTTGCAGCCACAAAACTAGGAACACGCCCACACTGCACCACGCTAGCGCCCGCGGCAGCACTTTGGAAGACGGCACCTCGGCGCCATCAGGCGAGGTGTACTGGCGCAATTGGGCGCGAAGCAATGCCAACAAAATGATGCCGCCCAGAAGGTGCATCGTCACGATCAGCGGAAACAGCTTCATCGTGACCGTCAAGGCGCCGAAGGCTCCTTGCAAACATACCCATACCAGGGTCGCCAGGGGCCACCACACGCTGGCGACCCTGCCGATCGCCACGCCCTGCGCGCGCCGACGCTGAACCAGCCAGGTTCCAACCGTCATCGTGAGAATCAGCACGCCAACCGAGGTGGCCAAGTAGCGGTGAATCATTTCGATCCAGGCTTTGGGATGCGTCACGGGTCCGGTGGGCATTGCAGACTGGGCTGCATTGATATACTGTTGCGCCCCCAGGGGGGTTGCACTTCCGTAGCAACCGGGCCAGTCCGGGCATCCCAGCCCGGAGTCGGTAAGACGGGTAAAAGCGCCAAACAACACCAAGTCAAACGTCAGAAACAAGGTCAGCAGCGTCAAGGCACGCAGCTGCTGAGCTGCCGTTGCATTTTTATGGCGCAGCCAGATCCAGGCGAGCGGACCAGAAGCTAAAGCAAGCCCGGTCACCAGCAGGCGCAGAACGGGGCTGAAATCGTACAGTTCGACAGTCGGCATGAATTTTTTAAAGCGAAATTGAAAACTAAGTTTGACGCGACGCCATGGCCATTCAATTTGGGCGTTTTGCGGCATCCGATGCACCGACAGATTCATTGCCGGTCCGGCCCTCCTGATCCCACCCAGAGGACGCGCGCAACAGCCGGTCCAGATCGCGCTTGGCCTTGGCCCCGGCTGCAGCGTCCATATTGGCCGGAAACCGCATCATCCAGTTGCCAAACGGATCCACCACATACAGATGGTCGGCCAGTTGCTGACCTTTAGCCGGTTCAAGCCAACCAGAAAGCGCCTGGGGCGACACGCGCAGCACAGTCGCCTCGGTCAGTGCGCCTTTGAGCGCCGCAGGGGGAGCGGCATCGTCTGTGACCAGCCAAACCCGGTCCAATCGACCCATTTCGCGACCGAGTGACTCCCGGAGCTGGCGCTGGAAATACAGGTTACGCTGACAGGCCGAATCGCAGGCGGCATTCGACACGGAAACCAGTAGCCACTGGCCTTTTAGCGCTGAGATATCTCGCGCTCGCCCATCGAAAGCATGCGTTTCGATTGGTGGCATGGCCCGCTGCGGCGCGATAAGTTCACCAAAGTTGCGCCGACCATCCGGGCGAATGACGTAATACGTAAAGTACGACGCAACAACAGGAGCAGCACAGACCAAAAGAACAGCCAACATTTTCCAACGTCCAGAAACCACACGTGATGCACCATTCGCATCCGCCAAAGGCATGGTGTGAACCGCCAGATCGAGGGGCTGATCAGACTGTGACGACGCGATGCTGTGTGGAGATGCGATGGATTTTGTCGTTGGGTTCATGGAGGAAAGGCGGTTAATGAATGAGCGCTTCGAAAATAAGCCACTGCAAAAATTGCAAATGACAGACTGTTGGTGCGAGCCAGGAACAGAACAAAAGCTGTTTGGGGCGTCACTATCAGTTACCGCACAGTATCTTTGGACCGCATGCGATAAGGTACAACCACCTGAAACCATACGAAAAGGCCCGCCGTCAAACCGCACAGCGCGAACCATTGAAAGGCGTAACCATAGTGACGATTAACACCTAAATCAGGCGCTGACCAGTTGCGCTGCAGACCTTCACTGGGCGACCCAGTCTGCACAATCGAAGCGTCGAGCAGCGGCAAACCGGTTTCTTTGCGCAACGCAACAATATCAATATTTTGCCTAATCTGGCCCAGATCGTCGCCTTTGAAGGCGTATAGCTTGGACGGTGGTGGGGCAATGCGCCCTTGCACGCTCACACGGCCTGCCGGGGTATCAACCGAAGGCAGCCTGGTCCGGTCCAGGAAGTCGCGCTGCACCCACCCGCGCTGCACAAGCACCATTTGATCGCTGTCGTCCAATGCCAGCGGGGTGTAGACCCAGAAACCTGTTTTGTCACCCATGGGACGATTGTCCAAAAACAAAGTTTTTGACGCTTGCCACACGCCATGCAAAGACACGAGCCGGTGATTCTCCACCTGAAGGTGCTTAATCTGCGCAACATCACGGGCGTTCAGCGTTTCGCGTTGACTTTGCGCGATGACAGATGCCTGTACATGCTCTTTTTCCGAAGCACGGCGCAACTGCCATTGACCGAGCGCAAAAGTCCCCGTGACGACTACTAAGGCCGCAAATGCAACGACCCAAAATCGAGTTGGAAGCGATTGGTGTTTCATCGCGAGATAATTAAAACCATGAATTACCTTGTACCCATCGCATTTATCGCCATTCTTGGCAGCCTGGCCTCCGCACTTTTCTTCATGTTGAAAGACGGCACAGAGGGCAAAAAGAAAACCAGCAACATGGCCAGAGCACTGGCCTTTCGCGTTGGTTTTTCGGTGCTCTTGTTCATTTGCATCTTGATCGCCTGGAAGTTGGGCTACATCCAGCCGACAGGGATTGCGGCTGGCCGATAAGTTCTAGACGTCTTGCAGCATTGCCGGCTTGAAAAAAAACGCGGGCCGCTTTAAGCGGCCCTGTTTTCGTCGCTGATTCGCCCTGATCAATGGCGAACCACTAACCTGTCTAAAACCAGTAAACGATCACGTAGAGGCCCAACCACACCACATCGACGAAGTGCCAATACCACGCAGCGCCTTCAAAGCCAAAGTGCTTGTCGGCTGTGAAATGACCCTTTTGCATGCGCAGCGTAATGAACAGCAGCATCAACATGCCCACAAATACATGAAAGCCGTGAAAGCCCGTGAGCATATAAAAGGTCGAACCATAGACACCGGAGGTGAGCTTCAAGTTCAGTTCAGAATAAGCATGTGCGTACTCGTAGCCCTGAACAAACAAGAAAACAACACCAAAAATCACCGTCATCCACATAAAGGCGATTGCGCGGTTGCGGTGGTTTTCGCGCAGGGCGTGGTGCGCAATGGTCAAAGTAACACCGGAGCTGAGCAGCAAGGCTGTATTGATCGTCGGCAACCAGAAAGGTGACAACGTTGTGAAAGGCTCAATGATGTTTGCTGGCGAAGCCGTCACACCGGCTGCCATACTTGGCCAAACGGCTTTGAAGTCAGGCCAGATCAATGCGTTTTCAAGGCTGCCAAGCGCAGGGACCGAGTGAGACCGAGCCCACCACAGCGCCGTGAAAAATGCGCCAAAAAACATCACCTCAGAAAAGATGAACCAACTCATACTCCAGCGGAAGGACAAATCGATTTTTCGCCCGTACATACCGCCTTCGCTCTCGGCCACCGAGTCGCGAAACCACTGGAACAGCGTACCCAGCCACCATACCATGCCAAAGGCAAGCGACCATGCACCCCAAGCGGCACCGTTGACCCATTGGCTTGCACCCAGAATGACAAAAAACAAACCGATGGCTGCCATCACCGGATGGCTGGAAGGCCCCGGAACAAAGTAGTAGGGTGCTTTGGCTGGGCTCCCAACGGACCCCACCGACGAAACTGCTGACGACATGACCAACTCCTGTATTCGCTTTACTCTAAAAAACTATTTTTGACCGCACTCAATTAGACACGACAACACGTCGCTTAACTCGGCCGAAATGCTGCCTGCTTAACCAGAAACAACCCACGTCGCCAGAGCGATCAAGGCACCCACAAACACCGCCGCACCCAACAGCGCCATCACAATAATATGGACAGGGTTGAGTTGCTCCACATCGATTTCCGACTCATCACGTGCCCGCAACCCAACAAAAGACCATAGGACCAACTTAACGGTTCGCCAAAAAGAGCCCTTTCGCTTCACAGGAGACCCTGTCGAGGGCACATTCACAACACCGACGCGTCTTTTACGCTAGATGCCGAATTGACCCCGGTGACCGCAGGCACCGGCGGAGTCTTACCGCCGACCTCGAAGAAGGTATACGACAAAGTGATGGTTTTGACATCCCGTGACAATTTGGGGTCGATGATAAATGCGACAGGCCACTGCTTTTTCTCGCCCGGAGACAGTGTGTACTGGTTGAAACAAAAACATTCGAGCTTGTTGAAATAAGGTGCGGCCTGCGCGGGTGCATAGCTCGGAATTGCCTGAGCTGACATGGTGCGGTCTTGCGTGTTTTGAAACTCATACATCACGGTGGTCAACTGCCCGGGATGCACTTCAACCGTCCGTTGTGCGGGTTTGAAACGCCACGGGCCGCGTGAGTTGGCATCGAACTCCACGGTGATGCTTCTTGACGTGTCAACCTGCGTATTGGTGGGCGATTTGGGCGCTGTGACGCCCGTTTGCTGGTCAGAAAGTGCCAGCACGTTGATGCCGGTCATCTCACAAATCGCCCGATACAGCGGCACGAGCGCGTATCCGAACAGAAACATGCCGCACACAATTACGGCCAGCTTCCCGACCATTTTCGCGTTTTCTTGTTGGCGTCGCATGAGCACCTATGTAAGGATTAACAACAGCGGGCAGCATGAATTCTGATCGTGATCACATCGCGACGACCGTCTTGCTCAGCCCAGGAAAAGTTTCTTCGCCACGATCCCTGTAAAGAACACGAAAGCGACCGAAGCCAGAATCAGTGCCAGTCGGCGATTGTTTTTCTTCTGTTCAGGTGTCGTCATCGAGGTGCAGCGGCGGTTTAACCCACCACGCGTGTTGCGGTGATGTCGAGTTTTGGCGGTATTTCATAGGTGTGGAACGGTGCTGGCGATGGAACTTCCCACTCCAGGCCTTCAGCGCCTTTGCCACCCTCATCGACCCACGGATTTTGCGTGGCTTTCACGCCCTTGCCGCGCATTGTGGGAACAACTACGAAAACAAAGAAATAGACCTGAGCGAAGCCAAAGAAGAATGCACCCACGCTGGCGACCATGTTGAAGTCAGTAAATTGCATGGGGTAGTCAGCGTAGCGGCGAGGCATTCCCGCCAAACCCAGAAAGTGCATCGGGAAAAACGTCACATTGAAAGAAATCAGCGACCACCAGAAGTGAATCTTCCCGCGCGTTTCGTTGTACATCACACCCGTCCATTTCGGCGACCAGTAGTAGTAACCAGCGAACAGCGCGTAAAGAGAACCGGCAACTAAAACGTAATGGAAATGCGCCACGACGTAGTAGGTGTCATGGAGCTGGATATCGATCGGGGCGACGGACAAAACCATGCCTGTCAATCCACCCATCGTGAATACAAAAATAAATCCAACGGCAAAAAGCATCGGCGTCTCAAACGTCATCGAACCGCGCCACATGGTGGCGATCCAGTTGAAAATCTTCACGCCTGTCGGCACAGCGATCAACATCGTCGAATACATGAAGAAAAGCTGGCCCGTCACAGGCATGCCACTGGTAAACATGTGGTGCGCCCACACCACAAAGCTCAAAATCGCGATTGAGCCGGTGGCATAAACCATGGAGGCATAGCCGAACAGACGCTTGCGTGCAAAAGCAGGAATGATTTGGCTGATGATGCCGAACGCCGGCAAGATCATGATGTACACCTCTGGGTGACCAAAAAACCAGAAAATATGCTGGTACATCACTGGGTCGCAGCCACCTGCCGGGTTGAAAAAGCTAGTGCCGAAATGGCGATCAGTCAGCGTCATGGTGATGGCGCCAGCCAACACCGGCATCACGGCGATCAGAAGATATGCGGTGATCAACCAAGTCCAGCAGAACATCGGCATCTTCATCAGCGTCATGCCAGGGGCGCGCATGTTCAGAATCGTCACGATGATGTTGATTGAACCCATGATGGACGACGCGCCCAGCAAGTGCAGCGCGAAAATGCTGGAGTCCATCGACGGACCCATTTGCAGGGTCAGTGGTGCATAGAGTGTCCAACCCGCAGCAGGTGCGCCGCCTGGCAGAAAAAACGAAGTCGCCAGTAGCAAGGCCGCCGGGATCATCAGCCAGAAGCTGAAATTATTCATGCGGGCAAAAGCCATGTCCGAAGCGCCGATCTGCAGCGGGATCATCCAGTTGGCGAACCCGACGAACGCTGGCATGATCGCGCCGAACACCATGATCAGCCCGTGCATGGTCGTGAGCTGATTGAACAACTCAGGGTTCACCAGCTGTAAGCCAGGCTGAAACAACTCGGCGCGAATGATCAGCGCCATTACACCGCCCAACATCAGCATCGTGAAGCTGAACAACAAGTACAAGGTGCCAATGTCCTTGTGGTTGGTCGCAAACACCCAGCGACGCCAGCCAGTGGGCGCATGGTGGTCGTGATCATCGTGCGCACCGTCATGCGCTGGGCTGTGATGGTCGAGAACTGCACTCATCTTTACTTCCTTTGAGCTCTATCTACTGCGGGACAGTAGACCCGCAACTTTTGTTTTTTTGGCCGACAAAATGGTCAAACCAACTTATCTTTGACTTCCACTTTAGGCGCGATGACTGCGCCCAACCTCCATGCACTGATTACTTGCGCGCAGCCAAAATTTCCGACGGCTGCACAAGTTGCCCGGTCTGGTTGGACCAGTTGTTCTTGGTGTAGCTGATTACAGCAGCGATATCCGTGTCGCTTAGAGCCTTCCAAGACGGCATAGCCCCGCCGTTGGCCCCATTCAGCAAAATCTGAATTTGTTTGTTGTGGTCAACGTCGAGCACGACCGCGGAGCCGTCCAAGGGTTTGATCGGGCCTGCGCCTTTGCCATTGGCCTGGTGGCAAGCAGCGCAATTTGCAGCATAGATTTTTTCACCGCGGGGCTTGATGTCTGCGAGCGTCCAGACTTTGGCCGGATCGTCTGCCTTGGCTGCGGCCGCTTTCGTTTTGACCGCCACCCAGGCACTGTAGTCTTCGGTGGACAGGACCTTGACATGGATGGGCATGTAGGCGTGCTCTTTTCCGCAAAGCTTGGAGCACTGACCGTAGAAATCGCCGACTTTGTCGGCCCGAAACCAAGTGTCGCGGACGAAGCCGGGGATCGCGTCCTGGTTAATACCGAATGCTGGCACCATAAAAGCGTGGATCACGTCATTGGCTGTTGTAATCACGCGGATTTTCTTGTTGACGGGAACTACCAGTGGGTTGTCAACCTTGAGCAAATAGTTGTCAACCACCTCACCAGCTTTCGGGCCGCCCTGGTTGGACATGATGCGCTGGCTGTTGTCCAGAGTGGACAACACGGTGAGGCCTTCGCCCTCGCCTTTTAGATAGTCGTAACCCCACTTCCACTGCATGCCGGTTGCCTTGATCGTCAAATCGGCGCTGGTGGTGTCTTTCTCGGACACCACCGCTTTGGTCGCCGGGAGTGCCATGGCAATGACGATCAGAAAGGGAACCACCGTCCATGCAATTTCCACTTTAGTCGATTCGTGGAAATTCGCCGATTTGTGACCCAGTGACTTGCGGTGTTTCAGAATCGAATAAAACATGACCCCGAACACACCCAGAAAAATCACCAAGCAGATGGCCAGCATGAACCAGTGAAGCCAAGCCTGGTCTTCAGCCACCCGGGTCACAGCGGGATGAAGATTCAGTTGATTGACCGCAGGGCCGCCTGGCAGATCACTGACAGCAGCGTGCACCGAATTGCCGAGCCAGGCCGCAGCAGAAATCAAAACCAAACCCGCCTGGCCAAGGCCGCGCTGCAATGTCTTGCCCAGGGTGTTGCATACGTTCATCGTGATCATTTTTTTTGGATTGCTATTTGTCTGAGAATGTTGTCGGTCATCCGATCTGCCTTCAGACCTGACTGCCTCTGGTCAACCTGGGAGCAGGCCATTCATCGCTTGCTGACTTGCAAGTTGCCGACCCGAAAACCTTGCGTATTATAAAGACAGTGGTCTGGCGCTTGGCAGGTGTTTTCGAAACCTGACTCTTTCTGTTGCAATGGCTCAACTGACCTGGCGGGCTCGCAGCGCACGCCTGATGTCACGCGCCAGCGCTGGACGAAGCTCGGGCCGCACGTGCCGGCCCACGCTCACGCTGCGGCCCTGACCCGACACCGAGATCAACGAACCATCGCCGCGCGCAGGCTCGACGCGTACCCATTGGGAATTGAATTCGGCGCGGCGTGTCTGGCCCGCCACTTCCAGCTCCACCACCAAACGTCCATCGTGCAGCACGATTTTTTCGCCGTCGCTGGCGTGGCGTGCATAAAACAGCAGGGCAACCCCAACGGCCGTAAGCTCAAGCCAGGCAAATGGCATGACCATGGTGGCACCCATGTTCCAGAAGAATGCCGCGATGCCCAAAGACACGACGCACAGGGAAACGTAGAAGAAAATCAATTGGCTCGGCGTCAGGCTGCAATTGCGCCTGAGCAGCCACTCCACGGTGCGTTGGCCGTGGCCACCAGGTTCAGGCACGGTGGAAAAGCAACGATCGAAGGATGGTTGTTGCATGCTGCAACCCTGATGAGCCTGATACTGCAGCGATCAGCCGACCAAAGCCCGTGCGAAGCGACGCGCAAGGGTTTGGGGACAGCATTGATGTGCAGTACGGCCGAGCGTGGGAAGATGCCCAAAAAAATGCCAACTCAGTATAGCTAGCGTTGCCAAATTTACGCAAGCTCAGCATTGTCTGTGCCCACTGTCAGCGGGGCTTGGCCAGCATGCTGCGCATGTCGGCTACCGACACCGAGCTCAAGGCGCTCACCTTGATTTTTGGCGGCGCCTTCAAGGCATGACCGTAAATGACCTCAAACGTGAGAGTCAGCTTCTGGTTGGCATCACGCATGCCATGTCGCTCTATCGCCTGCATCAGCCGACAACGCCAGCCCCGCCCCCGCAAGGCCTGGAATCGCCCAGGATGTACGTTGCGGCCGATTTCGGCGAGCTCCCTGAGCATTCGCTCCGGCGTTTCGTAGGTCAGGGTGATGCGCTCCATGTCCATCACCGGCTCGGCAAAACCGGCTTGCACCAGCATGTCGCCCCAGTCGTGCATGTCGGTCAGCGCGGCACTCGCTACCGGCCAGCCCATCTCGGCATACAAAGCGTGCAGCTCGCGCGCAGTGTCCGGGCCGAGACAGGAAAACATCAAGAAACCGTTCACGGTAAGCGCTGTGTGCCACTGCGCCAGCAGAGCCTGCGGATCGGGCGCTTCATGAAGCTGCATGTTGGCCCACACCATGTCGCAGCTGCCCGCCGGTGGCGATGCAAACACAGGTTTGGCGACGCGAAGCCGCCGGAGATTCCACCACGGCATTGCTATTTTTTTAATAGCTGAACAGGCAATATTTACTTGGGCTTCGACGATAAAACAACTTGAATTGGCATAGCGGCGCGCCAATTCAGCATGGGTTTGAAGGCCGCCGCGCACCGCGCCCCAATTCGCCCAGCGCGCGGGCTGGCGCTTGATCCAGGTCAAACGGTCCAGCATGCGCCGCGCGATCTCCTCGTGCAACCAGGGTGATTCGGCAGGGGCATTGCGCTGCCAACGGTCAACAGCAATGGGGTCGAGCGTGGGGGGGCGTTGGGTGGGTGGCATCAGTGGCAAACGGGTGAAGACGGGCGCAGGCAGATGGCACAGGGTCACATCAGCAAGACAGCGGCGAGTGCCCACGAGTATATTGACGCGGTGTTTGAATTTCTGTCGATCTCCAATCGAAAACCTCGCGCATCTGGCGCCTTGATGGACCGGGTGAGCCAATGCGCGGTGTGCCTGAGCTGGCCCAGCCATCCCGTCTGCGCACCGTGCCGCGCCCGGTTCATGCCGGCGCAAAGACGCTGCCGCAAATGTGCGCTGCTGATGCCCGCCGACCTGTCTGGCGGCACCCGGCGGCTCCCCCTGGACTGCATCAGCTGCGAACAAAACCCGCCGCCCGTGGACGCC
>JANLUZ010000077.1:0-22563 GCA_031363755.1 Polaromonas sp. | reverse complement strand
ACATTGCCGCGGCGACCGCGGAAACCTTTTGCAAGGGCTAAAACTTTTTTGTGGCGGGCGCGAGCCGTTACACCACGTTTGACGCGAGGCATGTGATTACTCCTTGTTCGTCGTTAATTAAATGCCACGGCCGGGCAACATCTGCGCCATGTGACCCATATTGGTCTCATGCACAGCGGTTGAACCGCGAAGGTGACGTTTGTTTTTGGTGGTCTTCTTGGTCAGGATGTGACGTTTGAAGGCTTGGCCACGTTTAACGGTGCCACCAGGACGAACGCGAAAACGCTTTTTAGCGCCGCTCTTAGTCTTCATTTTGGGCATATTAATGCTCCTTTTCGTTTGTGCTCGTGAGGCGTCTGCAAACAGCTTGCAGCCTTGATGGCCCCGAGACACTTGTTGCAGCGACTTTTAAATCGCTGCGGTCGCAGCGAAAGTTACTTCGCTGCTTTCGAAACACCGGGGAAACCCGGTCTTCACAGGAACTGCCTCGCAGCAATCCCAAAATTCTTGACTCAACTCGCCGATGCGGTCTCTGCAGCAGGCTTAGCGCCCGGCTTCTTGCGCCCCGGTGCAATCATCATGACCATCTGGCGACCTTCCAATTTGGGAAACTGCTCCACCAGAATCAGGTCTGCCAACTCATCGCGAATTCGCGCCAACAAGGCCAAGCCGAGCTCCTGGTGGGTGATCTCCCGACCCCGAAAACGCAAAGTGATTTTGCATTTGTCGCCGTCTTCCAGAAAGCGCTTGATGTTCCGGACCTTGATGTTGTAGTCTCCATCATCAGTGCCAGGCCGGAATTTCACTTCCTTGATCTCGATCACCTTTTGCTTGGACTTCGCTTCAGCCGCTTTTTTCTGCTCCGCATACTTGAACTTGCCGTAATCCATCAATCGGCAGACCGGCGGAATGGCGGTTGGCGAAATTTCGACGAGATCAACGTCTGCCTCACCTGCGAGACGCAATGCCTCCGCGATGCTGACGATGCCAAGCGGCTCATTTTCCGGACCTGAAAGTCGAACTTCAGGGGCCATGATTTCACGGTTCAAGCGATGCTTGCGTTCTTCACGGTGACGGCGGTCACGAAATTCAGTAGCGATGGCGCAAATCCTTCAATTTTTGCTATAAAAGCTATAGCGGCTTACAAGGGCTCGATCTGGTTTAAAAAACAAGACCAACCCGTCGGAAAGAATACCAAATCAGATTTTTTGTGCAATGTCTGAAGCGATCTTCTGTGAAAAAGCTTCGAGGGACATCACGCCCATGTCTTTGTTACCTCGGGCGCGCACGGCGACTGACCCAGCCGCCTTCTCTTTGTCGCCAAGAACAAGGATATACGGCAGCTTTTGCAGCGAGTGCTCTCGTATTTTATACGTAATCTTCTCGTTGCGCAGGTCGAGCTTAACCCTAAGCCCTTGATTCTGCAGCGTTTTAGCAACTTCTCGAGCGTAATCCGCCTGCGCGTCCGTGATGGTGAGCACTGAAACCTGTTCCGGCGCCAGCCATGTTGGCAAAGCGCCCGCATGCTCCTCAATCAAAATTCCAATGAAACGCTCAAGGCTTCCCACGATGGCGCGATGCAACATCACAGGGCGATGGCGGGCACCGTCTTCACCGACGTACTCAGCATCCAGGCGCTCGGTCATAAAGAAGTCGACTTGCATGGTGCCGCACTGCCACTGACGGCCGATCGCGTCTTTCAGCGTGTACTCAATTTTGGGGCCATAAAACGCGCCGTCGCCCGGCACAACTTCAAACTCACACCCCGATGCCCGCAAACTCTCCATCAACGCGTGCTCGGCCTTGTCCCAACTCTCGTCAGAGCCAATGCGCGCGGCGGGCCGGGTGGCCACTTTATAAATAATATTGTTGAAACCAAAGTCGGTGTAGACCTTTTGCAGCAGCGCAGTGTAGGCAGTGCATTCTTTCAAAATCTGGTCTTCGGTACAAAAAATGTGCCCGTCGTCTTGCGTGAAGCCGCGTACCCGCATGATGCCGTGCAGGCTGCCCGACGGCTCATTGCGGTGGCACTGCCCAAACTCACCGTAGCGCAATGGCAAGTCACGGTAACTTTTGATGCCCTGCTTGAAAATCAGAATATGGCCTGGACAGTTCATCGGCTTGAGCGCGTACTCACGCTTTTCGCTCTCGGTGGTGAACATGTTGTCGCGGTACTTGTCCCAGTGGCCAGTTTTCTCCCACAAGGTTTTATCAATCACCTGAGGGCCTTTGACCTCTTGGTAACCGTTATCCTGATAGACCTTGCGCATGTACTGCTCTACGCCCTGCCACACCGTCCAGCCTTTGGGGTGCCAGAACACCAAACCGGGCGCGTGTTCGTCGACATGAAATAAATCAAGTTCGCGACCCAGCTTGCGGTGGTCGCGCATTTCTGCTTCTTCGATACGGCGAATGTAATCTTCGAGCTGCTTTTTATCAGCCCATGCGGTGCCATAAATACGCTGCAATTGCTCGTTTTTGGCGTCACCGCGCCAATATGCGCCGGACACACGGGTCAGCTTGAAGACTTTCAAAAACCGCGTGTTGGGCACATGGGGACCGATGCACATGTCCACATATTCCTGGTGGTAGTACAGGCCCATAGCAGTTTCATTGGCCAGATCGTCGACCAGACGCAGTTTGTAGTCTTCGCCCCGCGCACTGAACACTTCAATCACCTCGGCACGCGGCGTCAAGCGCTTGACCACGTCGTAATCCTGGGCGATCAGCTGCCGCATCCTGGATTCGATGGCGGCCATGTCTTCGGGAGTGAAAGGTCGCTCATACGCGATGTCGTAATAAAACCCGTCGTCGATCACCGGGCCAATCACCATTTTTGCGGAGGGGTAAAGCTGCTTGACCGCGTGACCGACCAAATGGGCGGTGGAGTGTCGAATAATCTCGAGCCCGGCGTCATCCTTGGGCGTGATGATTTGAAGCATCGCGTCATGCGTGATGATGTCGCAAGAATCGACCAGTTTGCCGTCCACCTTGCCTGCCAGCGTGACTTTGGCCAGGCCTGGGCCAATGGAAGCTGCGACTTCCGCCACCGTTACCGGGCCAGGAAAATCGCGTTTGGAACCGTCAGGAAGGGTGATTTGAATCATGGAACTTGGGGGCCGAAAACTGAAAATACAAAAAGCAAAGGCGCGGATCGCGCCGCGCCTTTGGTCGACTGGCTGATCAGGTCAGCCCATCGCTCTTCGGCATTTTACGGCAGCTCAGTGGAACTGCTCTTCTTCGGTCGAGCCTGTCAGCGCGGTCACGCTGGACTTGCCGCCTTGAATTACCGTGGTCACTTCGTCAAAGTAACCCGTGCCGACTTCCTGCTGGTGTGACACAAAAGTGTAGCCACGGTCGCGTGCTGCAAATTCAGGCTCTTGCACTTTCTCAACATAGGCTGACATTCCACGTGCGACGTAGTCCTGAGCCAAATCGAACATGTGGTACCACATGGAGTGGATGCCCGCCAGGGTGATGAACTGGTACTTGTAACCCATGGCACCGAGCTCTTTCTGGAACTTGGCGATGGTGGCGTCGTCCAGGTTTTTCTTCCAGTTGAACGATGGCGAGCAGTTGTAGGCCAGCATTTTGCCCGGGTGCTTGGCGTGAACGGCGTCGGCAAATTTGCGGGCAAATTCAAGATCAGGCGTGCCGGTTTCGCACCACACCAGATCGGCGTATTCGGCGTAAGCGACCGCGCGGGAAATCGCTTGATCCATGCCTTTTTTGGTTTTGTAGAAGCCTTCGGACGTGCGCTCGCCGGTCAGAAACGGCTTGTCGTTCTCGTCGTAGTCGCTGGTAAGCAAATCGGCGGCTTCTGCATCGGTACGCGCAATCACCAGGGTTGGCACGCCGCACACGTCAGCCGCCATGCGCGCTGCAATCAGCTTTTGGCAGGCTTCAGCCGTTGGCACGAGCACCTTGCCGCCCATATGGCCGCATTTTTTGACGGACGCCAGTTGATCTTCCCAGTGAACGCCAGCTGCACCGGAGTTGATCATGGCTTTCATCAGCTCGAATGCATTGAGCACGCCGCCGAAACCGGCTTCAGCATCGGCCACGATGGGTGCGAAGTTGTCGATATAGCCCTTGTCTCCCTCGTCGATGCCTTTGGAGTGCTGGATTTCGTCGGCACGTCGAAAGGTGTTATTGATGCGCTCAACGACTTTGGGCACTGAGTCTACGGGGTACAGCGACTGGTCGGGGTACATGGCAGCGTAGCCGTTGTTGTCAGCGGCAACTTGCCAGCCCGACAGGTAAATGGCTTTGACACCGGCTTTAACCTGCTGCATGGCCTGGCCGCCCGTCAATGCGCCCAGGCAGTTGACGTACGCCTCGGTGTGGAGCAGGTTCCAGAGTTTTTCAGCGCCGCGGCGGGCCAGCGTATGTTCAATGGGGAAAGAGCCGCGCAAACGCACGACTTCTGCGGCGGTGTAGCCGCGCTTGATGCCCTTCCAGCGGGGGTTGGTCGCCCAGTCTTTTTCAAGGGCTTCGATTTGTTCCTGGCGGCTGGGTTGGGCGGCGAGTGCGTTGGACATGGTGGTGTGCTCCGTGGGTTGATAAAAATCGGGTTAACCAGGAGGTGGCGGCGGCTAGCCACATCACCTGATCGTTAGTGTCTACTTTAAGTCTTCTATAAGACTTTGTGAAGCTCTTATGTCTTATATAAGACAAAAATAAAATCAATGAAATCAACGATATTTGACTTGTATTTCTTAATGCGGAATTTTATTTCTCATATCGAGAAAATTTATTGCGGTGCACCAATGTTATTTTTCGCATAGCGAAACAGAAAAAGCTATCGTGAAATCGTAAAGTGGTGCTGCACCACCCAGTCGCCGCTGGTCAACACCGGTTTCCGAGCCACTGCGTCACG
This sequence comes from Polaromonas sp., assembly GCA_031363755.1. Lineage (GTDB taxonomy): Bacteria > Pseudomonadota > Gammaproteobacteria > Burkholderiales > Burkholderiaceae_C > Polaromonas. The sequence continues at coordinate 17,684 of JANLUZ010000077.1, read as the reverse complement.
GCTGGCTTCATAGGCGAGGCAGCACAGGGTCTGCTGTGTGGCGCTGGGCTTGCTTGTCGGACACACCACTGTTTCAGTGTGCCTGCATTCGCGCTGGCGTTGTGGGTGGAAGTGGTCCACATCTCTTCAATGATGGCGAGCTCGCGCTCCAATGCCTAGGTGATGCGGTACACCTCGCCGACCACCCATCCGCTCAGCGAGCCTTGCCTCAGCACGATGCCGGGGCAGCTGCCCAGGTTGTACAAGGTGGCTTCGACCACACCGTCGCGTGCGGGGAGCAGGCGGTTGATGTGGCACTCCTCGCCACGGCGCAGCGTGCCGTCGACAAAGACGGGCCTCGCCAGCCCAACGGCGGCGGATAAGGCGTCTAGCTCAGGCATGATTTGAGGCATGAACAAAATTGTGGCTTACGGCTGTCTTGCGCTCAGCATGTCCTTGGTGGGCAGTTATGTGGCGCTGTCCAAACCTTTGGTGGCGGCGCTGCCTGTATTTTTGTTGGCGTGGCTGCGCTTTGGCATCGGCGGCCTGGCGATGCTGCCGTGGCTGAAAAAACCAGCCCATGAAGCGCCGATGACACCGGGCGTGCGGAGGTTGCTTTTCCTAGAGTCCTTCCTGGGCAACTTCCTCTTCTCAATCTGCATGCTGTTTGGCGTGAGCCTGACCAGTGCGGTAGCAGCAGGCGTGATCATGGCGGCGATTCCGGCGGCGGTGGCGGTGATGAGCTGGCTGTTTTTGCGTGAACGCATCAGCGCCCGCGTATGGGCGGCAGTGGCCTGTGCAGTAGTGGGCATCAGCCTGGTTTCGCTCTCAAAAACAGAGCACCTCAGGCAGTTAACACCTGGGCTAGAGACCGATTTTACCTTAAAAAACGCCTGGTTGGGCCATATTTTGCTTGTCGGCGCCGTATTGTGCGAGGCCGCCTATGCTGTGATCGGCAAAAAACTGACTGGCACCCTAAGCCCGAAACGCATCAGCGCGCTCATCAATCTGTGGGGTTTTGCGTTAGTCACACCGCTGGGTCTGTGGGTGGCCTGGAGCTTTGACTTCCGCACTGTCGCCCCCGCAAACTGGGGTTTGCTGGTGTTTTATTCGCTGGCCGCTAGCGTGTGGAGCGTGTGGCTGTGGATGACTGGCCTCAGAACGATCCCGGCAAACCAGGCGGGTGTCTTCACCGTCTTGCTGCCGGTCAGTGCTGCGGCCGTGGGTGTGCTGGCCTTGGGTGAAAACTTAAACACCACGCAAATTGCCGCATTTTCGATGGCGCTGATCGGTGTTGTGCTGGCCACGCTGCCACAAAAGAAGCAGCCAGGGCAACCCGAACGGTCAGGTCGAACGCGCCGCCGCACCGATCTCGCCATCAAGTCGCTTTTGCCGATGCAGCATGAACACGCTGTAGGCCGCAATGCCGATGGACACCACAGCAATGAGAATCGTGGCAGCCGCATAGATTGACGGATTCACGCCCCGGCGGGCGTAACTAAAAATCACCTGCGGCAGCGTGGTGACGCCGGGGCCGGACAAAAATTCGGAAATCACCACGTCGTCGAACGACAGCGTGAAGCTCAAGAGCCAGCTGGACACCAGCGCCGGTGCGATATTGGGCAGCGTGGCCAGAAAAAACACCTGCAACGGCTTGCACCCCAGGTCCATGGCGGCTTCTTCAATCGAACGGTCTACATCACTGAGGCGCGACTGAACCACCACTGTGACGTAGGCCATGCCCGACAGCGTGTGTCCTAGCACGATAGTGACGAAACCCCGGTCCGGCCAGCCCACGGCACGCTGCACCGCCACCATCAGCAGCAATAGCGCCAGGCCGATGATGACTTCCGGCATCACCAACGGGGCGTTGACCAAGCCATAAAACAGCGTGCGGCCCGAAAACCGCAGATAACGCACCAACACAAACGCCGCAAAACAACCCAGAAACACTGACAGCGTGCCCGTCAGCAGCGCCACCTTGAGCGACAGGAAAAAGCCCTCGACCAGGCGCGAGTCTTCCAGCAGCGCGGCATACCAGCGCATTGAAAACCCGGTGAAAACACCGTCTTGGCGAGTGCTGTTGAAAGAAAAAACGACCAGGAAAATCAGCGGGATGTACAAAAACAGGTACACCGTACCCAACCACAGTCGGCCAATGATTTTCTCGCTGATGGCACCCCGCAGGCTCATCGCGCCCTCGCCTGTCGGGCGCTGCTGGCGCGGTAGTAAAACGCCAGCGGCACCAGAATCACCACAATCATCACCACCGCCAGCGCGGCTGCCCGTGGCCAGTTGTTGCTGCTGAACATTTCGTCCCACACCACCCGGCCAATCATGATGTTTTCAGCCCCGCCCAACAATGATGGAATCACAAACTCTCCCAGCGCGGGAATGAACACCAGCATGCAGCCCGCCACAATGCCGGACTTGCTCAGCGGCACGGTGACCAGCCAGAAGGTTTGCCAGCCGCTGGCGCCCAGGTCGTGCGCAGCCTCCAGCAGCCGCCCGTCCATCTTCACCAAGTTGGCATAGAGCGGAAGAATCATGAACGGGCAGTACACGTAAGTCATGCCAACCAGCATGGACACGTCGGTGTAGAGCATCACGATGGGCTCTTGAATCAAGCCAAAACTCATGAGCAGGTTGTTGAGCACGCCCTGGTCAGCCAGGATGCCCTTCCAGGCGTAAACACGCAGCAAAAAAGACGTCCAGAACGGCAGCATCACGCCCATCAACAGAACCGGACGGACGGATGGCCTGGCGCGGGCTAAGAAGTAGGCAAAGGGGTACCCGATCAGCAGACACAGCAACATGGTGATAAAAGCGTATTTCAGCGACGTGGCGTAGGCGTCCAGGTAGATGGTGGCACCGAATTTACCTTGCGCCGCATCGTGAAAAATAGACAGGTAGTTCTGTAGCTTGAGCACCAGCCGCCACGCACCGCCGACTTGCTCGACCATAGGTGCAAACGGGTCCACGCCCGTGCCCATGTCGGTCACGCTGATGCGCAGCAAAATCAAAAATGGAACGACAAAAAACAGCGTCAACCACGCATAGGGCACCGCGATGACAAGGCGCCTGCCCAGTTTGGATGTCGATTTGTTGAAAGCCACGCGCTGAATGCCTACTGCGTCAGCACCACAGGGGCAGCATCGTCCCACCACACAAACACGGCGTCGCCCCAGGTGATGGCGCTGGCCGCGTCAATCTGCGGGCCACGGTCGGTATTGGCTTCGGTGATCTTCAGGCTGCGCAGCGCGCCGTCAACCGCCGTGCTCGACACGTCAACGATGAACGTGTTGTAGCTTCCAAAATACGCGATCTCGCGCACGGTGCCGTGCAGCAGGTTGATGCGGGCGTCGGGTCGGGCTTTGGCAATGCGGATTTTCTCGGGTCGCACGGCCACAGCCACCGCCATGCCGCGCGTGCCGCTGATGCCGTGGCCCACGCTGACCACGCCAACGTCGGTCGTGACCTCGCAACGGTCGGCTTCATCCAGGCTCAGGCTGCCTTCGAGCAGGTTGACGTTACCGATGAATTCGGCCACAAAGCGGCAGTTGGGGTGTTCGTAAATCTGCTCTGGCGTGCCGACCTGCAGCACGCGGCCCTGACTCATCACCGCGATACGAGAGGCCATGGCCATGGCCTCTTCTTGGTCGTGAGTCACCATCACGCAGGTCACGCCAACCGATTCCAGAATGTTGACCAGCTCGAACTGAGTGCGTTCACGCAGCTTTTTGTCCAGCGCGCCCAGCGGTTCGTCGAGCAGCAGCAGCTGCGGCTTTTTGGCCAGGCTGCGGGCCAGCGCCACCCGCTGCTGCTGCCCACCTGACAGCTGGTGCGGCTTGCGCTGGGCAAAGTCCTGCAGTTGCACCAGCGCCAGCATTTCATCGACGCGCAGTTTGATCTGCGCCTTGGGCATACCTTCGCGTTTTAAGCCAAACGCAATGTTGTCCCACACCGTGAGGTGCGGGAACAGTGCGTAGGACTGGAACATCATGTTGATGGGCCGCTCGTAGGGCGGGAAAGATGCGATGTCCACGCCGTCCAGCAGCACCCGGCCCGAGGTAGGAACCTCGAACCCCGCCAGCATTCGCAGCAGCGTGGACTTGCCACAACCCGAGCTGCCCAGCAACGCAAAAATTTCGCCTTTTTGAATTGACAGCGATACCTGATCGACCGCCACTGCGCCGTCGAACTTTTTAACGAGCTGGTCAGTTTGCAGGTAGCCCGCTGCGGTTGCGGTTTCCGTCACACGAGTGACCACTTAACCGCCTTTTTTGAACAGCGTGAACACGTCGCTCATCGACTGGCGTGCAGCGTTGGTGAAGCTGGCGGGCGAGACCATTTTTTGGAGGTTGGCTGCGTCGGGGAATACGGCTGGATCTTTGGCGATCTCGGGTTTGACCTGGGCCACGCTGGCCTTGTTGGCGGTGGCGTAACCGAGTTCGTTGGTCAGGGAGGCGGACACTTCAGGCCGCAGAAAGTAATTGATGAAGGCGTAGGCGTTGTTCAAGTGCTTGGCGTCTTTGGGGATGGCCAGGTTGTCAAAGAAGATCAAGCCGCCGGTGCTCGGCAGCAGCGCCTCGACCTCATTGCCGTTCTTGTTTTCAATCGCGCGGCCCCGGGCGATGTTGATGTCACCGGCCCAGCCCAGCGCCACACAGGCTTTGCCACCGGCCAGGTCGTCGATCATGGTGCTGGAGAACAAGCGAATGTGCGGCCGCACCTGGGCCAACATCTGGCCGGCGGCTTTGTGGTCCGCTGCGTCGTTGGAGTACGCGTTTTTGCCCAGGTAATGCATGGCGGGCGGCAACACCTCTGTGGGCGAGTCCAGGTAGGAAATGCCGCAGGATTTAAGTTTGGCCGTGTAGACCGGGTTGAATACCAGCTCCCAGGCGTTGGCGGGCATCGGCGTGCCTGCAAGTGCCTTGGTCACCTTAGCCTTGTTGATACCCACCGTGGTGAAGCTCCAGGCCCAGGGCACCAGATAATCGTTGCTGGGGTCGATATTGGCGAGCTTGCCCATGATGGCCGGGTCCAGATTGCGGTAGTTGGCGATCTTGGTTTTGTCGATTTTTTGCAACAGGCCGCCGTCGATTTGTGGCTTGGCAAACACCGCGCCCGGCACCACGATGTCGTAGCCTGAATTGCCTGCCACCAGTTTGGCCTGCAACGCTTCGTTGTTCTCAAACGTCTGGTAGTTGACCTTGATGCCGGACTCTTTTTCAAAGTTGGCAATCATGTCCTTGGCAATGTAGTCAGGCCAGTTGTAGATGTTCAGCACCTTTTCCTCAGCACTGGCCGCGGCGGCAGCTGGCGCCTCATGTTTTTTACCGCAGCCCACCAGCACGGCGGCGCACAGCGCGAAAAACCACAAGTACTTGTCCATGACGTCCTTGAATTCTGGGAAGGGCTAAAAAAACAGCGTCCTGTCGACGCTTTCGGCCGGAAAGACGCGAAATTGTAAGAGCTATTAAAAGCACGTTCCAAGCCACATTCAGGCCATCTTTAAGCCACGTCCACGTCCACGTCCACGTCCACAGGCCAAGCTGTGTCGCCAACCCGGATCAGGGGGTCACACACCATGGCGCCGTGTTGTGCACCAACCCCATCCACAGCGCCCATGTTGACGTGGCGAGCAAAGCCAGACCTGCCAGCCGAACAGCCCATTGCCCGGATTGCTGACGCCGCAAGCGCAGCCACAGCCAGGGGCCCGCCATGAGCGAGACACTGCTGCCGAGCGCGAACAGCGCCATGACCGCCGCGCCCTCCAGCCAGCTGCGGCTGAGCGCGGCCACGAGCAGTGCCGAATACAACAGTCCGCAGGGCAGAAATGTCCAGAGCAGCCCCAGCACCAGCGGTGGCCCCACTGCAGCTTTGCCAGGCGACGCGGCAAAGCGCTGTCCGGCCAGCCTGCGTACCCGCAGCCAGGCAGTGCGGGCAGCGCTTTCCAGCCATACGGGCTGGCGCGCCCTCCACAACAACACCCCGCCCAGCACCGCAGCGGCAACGTGAAACAGCGTCCAGACGGGCCGGAGCACCACCGAATGAACACTGAGCCATCCAAGCCCCTGCATGGAGGTCGCCACCATGGCGCCCAGGGTGGTGTAGCCCAACAACCGCCCGAGCTGAAAACTCCACATGCTTCGGGTGCGACTGCCGTTAGCGGTCCGGCCGATGCCGGCGCATGCCGCGCCGCACATGGCCACACAGTGCGGTCCACCCGCCAACCCCATGAACAGCCCGGTCAGCGCCAAAGACGTCTGCATCAGAGGATTCTCGAGAACTGGCTGCGGTTGCGGTCAGCCTGCAAGTAGTGGTCAAACACCATCGCCACCGCTCGCACAAAAAACCAGCCTTGCGCAGTGATGCGAATGGCGCCGTCGCCGACAACCACCACGCCCTGCCTCTGCAGCGTCTGCAGATCAAGCAATTCAAAACTGAAATAAGTCGGGAAATCGATCAAAAATGCTTCCTCAATGGCGTCAAACATCATCTCGCCCTGGCACAACAGCGCCATGATGACCGCCCGGCGTATGAGGTCATCGCGGGACAGCGCCAAACCGCGCACCACCGGTACTCGCCACTGGTCAAGGCGGTCGTAATACTCGTCCAGCGTTTTGGCATTCTGGCTGTAGGTTGACCCGACACGGCCAATCGCCGAGACACCCAGTGCGATCAGATCAGCCTCGGGCTGGACGCTGTAACCTTGAAAATTGCGGTGCAAGCGGCCTTGCCTTTTGGCCACGGCCAGCGCATCGTCAGGCAGCGCGAAGTGGTCCATGCCCACATACACATAGCCCGCAGCATCAAACGCTGCAAGGGATTGGGCCAGCATGGTGACCTTAGCGGAGGCGTCGGGCAGGTCGGGCGTTGAAATACGCCGCTGCGACTTGAACCGTTCGGGCAGGTGCGCGTACGCATACAGCGCCACCCGGTCGGGGCGCAACGCAATCACCTGATCAATCGTGCGTGCGAATGACTCAGGCATCTGTTCGGGCAGGCCGTAAATCAGGTCGAGGTTGATGGACTCAAACCCTAACTGACGTGCCTGCTCAACCAGCGCAATGACCTGGCTGGCTGGCTGAATCCGGTGGACCGCCTTTTGAACCGCCACATCAAAGTCCTGCACACCGAAACTAAGCCGGTTAAAGCCCAAATCGGCCAAAACCTTCAACCGACCTGCATCGACTGTCCGGGGGTCAACTTCGATGGCGTACTCGCCGTTGGGCACCAACTTGAAGTGGTCGCGAAGTGCGGCCATCAGCAGTTGCAACTGCGCGTCACTCAAAAACGTCGGTGTGCCCCCGCCAAGGTGCAGTTGGCTGACCGAACACCTCCTTCCCAGCTGGTCTGTTTGCAGCTCAAGCTCGCGGATGAGGTAGCGCAGGTAGATGTCCGCCTTATCGTGATGCCGGGTGATGATCTTGTTGCAGGCACAGTAGTAGCACAGCGATTCACAAAAAGGGATGTGCACATAGACCGACAGCGGCGCCGCGCCAGCGGCCGGGCCACCCTTGCGCTGTTGAAGCGCCTGGACATACTGGTCGCCCGCGAAAGCGTCCACAAACCGATCGGCGGTGGGGTAGGAGGTATAACGCGGCCCGTTCAGGTCGTACTGCTTGAGCAGCGTCGGGGAAACAACAGTCATAAACAATCCATCAAGTTGCTCTCGACTGTGCTGCCAAGCGCGGTGCAGCGCTTTGATGTAGGTCAATGTCGCTTCATGCCGAGACACCCACAATTGCCCTTAGTATGAAAGTGCGCTTTGCATGTTCCCAAGGTGATGCTGGTCCCGCCTTTTCAACATCCGCGTGATGTCGTCCAAGAAAAAGCTCAACCTGCGACTGTCGCACCACCTTCCATGAACCCCCACACCATCAAAATTGCCTGTTCGAACTGCAACCTCAGGGAGCTGTGTCTTCCGCTGGGGCTCAATACCCAGGAGTTGGGGCGCGTTGACGAGCTCGTCGACAAGCGCCGACCCGTCAAACGCGGGGTATCGCTCTTCAGAGTAGGTGACAAGTTCACGTCGCTGTACGCCATTCGAACGGGGTTTTTCAAAACGTGCGTAACCACTGCCGATGGCCGCGACCAGGTCACCGGATTTCAAATGGCGGGTGAAATCATTGGGCTTGACGGCATCGTGAACGACGAGCACAGCTGCAACGCCATCGCACTCGAGGACGCGGAAGTTTGCGTTATGCCCTATGACCGCCTAGAGGAAATCTCGCGGGAAGTCTCGGCATTGCAACACCATGTCCACAAAATCATGAGCCGGGAAATTGTGCGGGAGCACGGCGTCATGCTTTTGCTGGGCAGCATGCGAGCCGAGGAACGACTTGCAGCGTTTTTGCTGAATCTCGTTCAGCGACTGAAAACGCGCGGGTTTTCCATGTCTGACCTAGTGCTGCGCATGACCCGCGAGGAGATCGGCAGCTACCTGGGCATGAAGCTAGAGACCGTGAGCCGGACTTTTTCAAAGTTCGCTGACGACGGCTTGATCGAAGTCAAGCAACGCCACATCCACATCCTTGACGCCGACGCGCTCAAAAGCATTGTCAATCCGCCGCAGCACTGTCATTGAGCCCGACGGGGGGCCTGGCCAGCCATAACACCAGCGCTGAGCATGCGCTGCATATCAACCAAAACCCAAAAAACGCGAGGGTGTAGGTGCCCTTGTGGCCACTGGACGACCCCAGACCAAAGCTGCGAACATCGCTCGGGTCGATCATTGAAAATACAAGCGCCTCCAGTAGGCAGGCTGCCAAAAATGCGGGCCAGATCGTCAACGTCCAGCGCAGGGCATGGGGTGGTAAATCCGGCTCACGGCTTAGCACGGTTCTCGCCTCCGGTCGCGCTGTGGTTGCGTCCCATCTGCGCTGGCTGCATGGGCGGCTTGGCAGCGTGCACCTGCGCCCTGATGGCCACGCCTTCCTGGTAGCTTTCTTCGGAGACTACGGCGTCTGGGCCCTGCAGAATGTAGAACGCCGTCACCGCGCAGGCGATTACGGCGGACACTGGGCCTGCAATCACCATCCACACATACGGCTCACGCCACCAGGGACGGTGAAGCGACAAGGGCGGTTGGTTGTTCATCATGGCGTTGGTCATTTCGAATCGCTTTCAGCGGGTTCAACGTGGATGCAGAAACACGGATTTTTCACTCACCGTTTCTAGCGCAGTACCCTGGGCCGTAACAGTGAAGGTGATCGGATGGGAGCCCGGCATTGCCCCGTCCAACGGCGCCTGCACCCGGACAGGAACCCACCGTGACGCTGCGGCGTCAACGCTGAGCAGCGGATTCGAGGTGATCTGCGCACCCGCCAGACCGGCTACCGTCAGCACATAGCGCTGCTCTTGCTCGGTCGCGTTCATGATTTGAAGGCGGTAGACGTTTTCGACCTGCCCCTGCCCAACTTGCCGTGCCATCACGCCGCGGTCACGCACGACATCGACTTTCACACCGCTGCGCATCACCAGGCTCCACATCAAGCCCACTGTGATGGCCACCAACACGCCGGTGTAGAGCACCACGCGGGGACGCGCCACACGCCGGAACATGGCGGCGCGACCCAGCTTTTCACGCACGCCGTTTTGGGTGCTGTTGCGGATCAGGCCGCGCTGGTAGTGCATTTTGTTCATCACGCCATCACACACGTCGATGCACGCCGCGCAGCTGATGCACTCGTACTGCAGCCCTTTGCGAATATCGATGCCCGTCGGGCACACCTGCACGCACAAGCCGCAGTCAATACAGTCGCCCAGCCCCTTGGCCTGGTACTGCGCTGGCGTGTCACTGCGCGGTCGGGACCCTCGCCCTTCACCGCGCGCCACGTCGTAGGTCACGATCAACGTGTCAGCGTCGAACATGGCGCTTTGAAAGCGGGCATAAGGGCACATGTATTTGCACACCTGCTCGCGCATCCAGCCGGCATTACCGTAGGTGGCAAACCCATAGAAAAAAACCCAAAACAGCTCCCATGGACCCATCGACAACTGCAGCACTTCTGTGGCCAGTTCCCGAATCGGGGTGAAGTAACCCACAAAACTAAACCCGGTCCACAGGCCGATCGCAATCCAGACCAGCTGCTTCGCCGATTTGCGGCCCACCTTCTCGGCGCTCCAGGGCGCTTTGTCCAAGCGCATGCGGGCCGTGCGATCGCCTTCGATCTTGCGTTCGACCCACATGAAAATCTCGGTGTACACCGTCTGGGGACAGGTGTAGCCACACCACAGGCGGCCCGCCACTGCCGTGAACAAAAAGAGGGACAACGCGCTGACCACCAGCAGTCCCGTCAGATAAATCAGATCTTGCGGGTACAGCACCAGCTTGAAGATGTAGAAGCGGCGGGCCACCAAGTCAAACAGCATGGCTTGGCGGTCATTGATGGTGAGCCACGGCAAGCCATAAAAAACCAGCTGCGTAAGGCAAACCATGGCCCAACGCCAGCGGCTGAACCAGCCGGACACGCCGCGCGCATAAATCTTCGCTTCGGACTGGTAGAGCGACATGACCTGAGACGAGTCATCCACCGGCTGGATTGGGATAACCTTTCGGGCCATTGAGTGGCTGTTGGCAGGGTCAGGCACGCTATGAACTTTCAATTAACAGCTCAGGGAGGCTTAGGTGCTGCTGTCACTGCACTGTTGCTTACGACAGTGCTTTTGGACAAATTCAGGACATAGGCAGCCACGACGTGGATTTGCTCTTCGCTTAATTTGGGCGATTGCGCGGGCATCACATTGGTTTTGCCGCCTTTGATCATGCTGATGATGGCTGCTTCGCCCCAGCCATGGAGCCAGTAGTTGTCAGTCAGGTTGGGGGCACCCAGCGCCTTGCTGCCTTTGCCGTCCACCCCATGGCAAGCGGCACACACCGCAAACATTTTTTTACCCCCAAAGGCCTTGATCTCGTTGTGCGGGCTGCCCGACAGCGACAACACATAGTTGGCCACCTCGCTCAGTTCAGCCTCGCCGCCAATCGCAGCGGCCATCGGCGGCATCACGCCGGTGCGGCCCTGGGTCACAGTCTGCACAATGTGCGCTGCTCCACGCTCACCCAGCCAGGCCGCGTTGGCATTTGTCAGGTTGGGAAAGCCCTTGCTTCCCCCGCCATCCGAGCCATGGCACTGTGCGCAGTTGTTCATGAACAGACGCTCGCCCACAGCCAGGGCTGCGCTGTCACGGGCCAGCGTCTCGACCGACTGCGCCTTGAAGCTCGCGTACAGCGGTGTCACTTCCACGCTGAGCTTGGCCGCATCCTGCTGGTGCTCCGCTTGGGTCGACCAGTTCAATGTGCCCTTGAAGCTGCCAAGACCCGGGAAGACCACCAGGTAAAGCAATGAAAAAACGATGGTCAGGACAAACAGCCACATCCACCAGCGCGGCAACGGGTTGTTGTACTCGCGCAGGTCGCCATCCCAAACATGGCCGGTGGTGTTGTCGTCGGTTTTCCCGGGGTGCACGGTCACTGTGGCCTTGCCGGCCAACCACAGCAGCAGCCCACAAGCCAGGATCGACAACAAGCTGATGCCGCCAACGTACCAAGGCCAGAAGCCGTTTGAAAAGTCGCTCATGATGGTGTTCCTGTGATCAGGCTAGTCAGACCGAAAAGGCAATTGCGCGGCGTCGTCAAACTGGGCCTTGCGGGCTGGCCGATAGGCCCACACCAAAATAGCGATGAACCCGATGAAAGCGGCGACGGTGACCGCGCTGCGCCAGACGTTGATGTCCATAATTTCCGTCCTCTTATTTCAGCGCAAGACCCAGGCCCTGCAAATACGCCACCAGGGCGTCCAACTCGGTTTTGCCCGCCAGCTCTGCCGGCGCTGTAGCAATTTCAGCGTCGGTGTAAGGCACGCCCACGGTGCGCAGCGCGCGCATGTGCTGCCCAATCGACGCGGCATCCGCCGGTGTTTTTTCAAGCCACGGGTAGGCCGGCATGATGGACTCTGGCACCAGGTCGCGTGGGCTGGTCAGGTGCAGCCGTTGCCAGTCGTCGCTGTACTTGCCGCCCACACGGTGCAGATCGGGCCCGGTTCGCTTGCTACCCCACTGAAACGGGTGGTCATACACAAATTCGCCTGCCACTGAGTAGTGGCCGTAGCGCAGCGTCTCTGCCACCAGCGGCCGGATCATCTGCGAATGGCAGTTGTAGCAACCCTCCCGCACATAGATGTCGCGGCCTGCAATCTTCAGTGGCGAGTCAGGAACAATGCCCTTGATCGGCTGGGTGGTGGACTTTTGAAAAAACAGCGGAACAATTTCCACCATTCCGCCGACGGCCAGCACGATCAGGATCAACACAATCATCAAGGTGTTGTTGGTCTCTACTTTTTCATGTGAAAACGACATGGTGCGGCTCCTTTCAGGCGTGAGCCACATCAATACGACCGGCCGCTGGAATCAGCGCATTGGTCGGCTTGCCCGCCAGCGCGGTCATGGCCACGTTCCAGGCCATGAGCACCATGCCACTAAGGTACAAAATGCCGCCAAAAAACCGCACCACATAAAACGGAAAGGTCGCTTTGACGCTTTCAACGAAGGTGTAAGTCAGCGAGCCATCCGGGTTGATGGCGCGCCACATCAGCCCCTGCATTACGCCGGCAATCCACATGGCGGCGATGTAGAACACGATCCCGATGGTGGCGACCCAGAAGTGCACTTCAATGGCCGCGACGCTGTGCATTTTTGGTTGCCCAAACAGGCGGGGAACCAAGAAGTACAGCGCCCCCATGGAAATAAAACCCACCCATCCCAGCGTGCCGCCGTGCACGTGGGCAATATTCCAGTCGGTGTAGTGCGACAGCGCGTTGACGGTCTTGATCGACAGCATCGGGCCCTCGAACGTGGCAATGCCGTAGAACGACAGGGCGACGATCATGAAGCGCAGGATCGGGTCGTCGCGCAGTTTGTGCCAGGCGCCTGACAGCGTCATCACGCCGTTGATCATGCCGCCCCAACTGGGCGCCAGCAAAATCAGTGAAAACACCATTCCGATGGACTGTGTCCAGTCGGGCAAGGCGGTGTAATGCAGGTGGTGCGGCCCTGCCCACATGTAGGTGAAGATGAGCGCCCAAAAATGCACGATGGACAGGCGATACGAATACACCGGGCGCTCGGCCTGTTTCGGAATGAAGTAATACACGATGCCCAGAAAGCCTGCCGTGAGGAAAAAGCCCACCGCGTTGTGGCCGTACCACCACTGAACCATGGCGTCTTGCACACCGGCATACGCTGAATACGACTTCATCCACCCCGCAGGCACCACCGCCGCGTTGACGATGTGCAGCAGCGCCACCGCAATGATGAAAGCCCCGTAGAACCAGTTGGCCACGTAGATGTGGCGCACTTTGCGAATGCCCACGGTGCCAAAAAACACGACGGCATACGCCACCCATGTCAGCGCAATCAGGATGGCGATGGGCCACTCCAGCTCGGCATATTCCTTGCCGCGCGTGAAGCCCATGGGCAGCGAAATGGCGGCACCCACAATGACCACCTGCCAGCCCCAAAAGTGAAAGGCTGCCAGCTTGTCTGAAATGATGCGCGTCTGGCAGGTGCGTTGCACCACGTAGTAACTGGTGGCAAACAAGGCGCAACCACCAAAGGCAAAAATGGCGGCGTTGGTGTGCAGCGGGCGAAGCCGACCGAACGACAGCCAGGCAACGCCAAAGTTGAGCTCAGGCCACGCCATCTGGGCGGCAATGAATACGCCCACCAGCATGCTGACAACACCCCACACTACAGCCATGATAGTGAACTGCCGAACGATCTTGTCGTTGTAGACGGTCGCTTTCGCCGCCGACCAGCGAACGGCGGGAAACACCACCCCGGGTGCCGATAGAGATGCACTCATGAAAAAGACCTTCTCTGTTGTTGTTCTAGCTTTCTCGAGTGTGGTGCTGGCGCTTGTTGGCCGCCTTGATCTGGATCAAGCTTGCGGGTGCTTTTTCTGCTGCTGGCCTGGCGTTTCGGCGGTCTGTGGTGGCTCGCTTAAGGACGCGTCAAGAAATATCCGCTGGCCCTCTTTTTCAAGGTCTTCAAACTGACCGGACCACACCGCCCAGGCCAGCAGACCAATCACCGCCATGGCCAGCAGCACCGACAGTGGCACGAGCAGAAATAAAATGTCCATCACGCTGCCTTGTTGAGGTGCGACAGGCGCGCCGCATTGCACAGCACCGCCAACGAACTCAGCGCCATTCCCAGCCCCGCCAGCCAGGCCGGCAGCCACCCCGCCACAGCCAGCGGCACGCACACCGCGTTGTAGGCCGCTGCCCACCACAGGTTTTGCCGCACCACGCGCAGCGTGCGGTGCGCGTGTTCAAGCAGGGCCGGCAAAACCGACAGTTGGCCCCCGGGAAGCACAAAGTCAGACTGCGCCTGTGCCAGCGGCACCGCCATGCCGATGGCCACCGACACATCGGCCGCCGCCAGCACCGGGCCGTCGTTCAGGCCGTCGCCCACCATTAGCACCCTTGCACCGGCGTGCTGCAGCGCCTGCACGCAGGCGAGCTTGATGGCTGGTGTGCACTGGCCGCGCACATGGGCAATGCCGAGTGCTGCGCCCAGGCGCTGGGCAGACGCTTCATGGTCGCCCGACAACAAACGAACGTCCAGGCCAGCCGCCTGCAGTTGCGCCACCGCTGCGGCTGCGCCAGGCCGGGCGCGTTCCACCAGGTCAAACCGAGCCACCCAGCCCGCGTCGTCAGCCAGCCAGACCTGCAGTGCCTCGCCGACGGGGGGGGTGACACCGCAAAATGCAGCTGAGCCCAGCCGCAGCTGGCCGTTCAGGCCACCTTTGAACTGAGGGGCAAGCCAGCCCTGAAGGCCCTTGCCGGCCTGCTCTTGAAGGCTGCCCAGCACAGGCACCCCAACACCTGCCGCCTGGGCCGCTTGCACCAGTGCCCGCGACGCGGGGTGCAATGACGCACCAGCCAGACCCGCTGCTACGCCAAGCGCCTGCACGTCGGTGAACCCTGGCCGGGTAATGACGGCACCCAGCCCCAGCGTGGCGTCGGTCAGCGTGCCTGTTTTGTCAAAAATCACCGTGTCGATGCCCGCCAATGACTCAATGGCCTGCAAGCGCCGCACCAGCACGCCCTGCCGCGCAAACAGGCCTGCGGTCGTCAGCATTGCTGTGGGTGTGGCCAGCGACAGCGCACACGGGCAGGTCACCACCAGCACGGCCACCGCCGCCATCAGCGCCTTGGCGGGGTCGGTCGGCCACCAGAAGGCGGCAGAACCAGCCGCTGCCACAAGCACCCACCACAAAAACGGCTTGGCCACCCGGTCCGCCAGCACAGCCAGGCGCGGCTTTTCAAGCGCGGCGCGCCCCATCAGCGCCACGATTTGCCCGTAGCGCGTGCTGGTACCCAGCTGGTCAACCCGCACCAGCACCACGCTGGACAGGTTGTAGCTGCCCGCCATCACCGGTGCGCCCACACTGCGGGCAATTGGCCGCGACTCCCCTGTCAGCAGCGCTTCGTCGGTCATCGTGTCGCCCTGCACCACGGTGCCATCGGCCGCAAACGCTTCACCGGGCAACACGCGCATCACGTCGCCGACGCGCAGCCTGCGGGTGGCAACCCGCTCGACTTTCCCATCGGTGGTTTGCCGCTCCACGCTGGTGTGCAGCCGCTGCATGAGCACGCCCAGCGACCCCGCAGTGCGCTCGCGCAGGCGCTGCTCCAGCCAGCGCCCGGTCAGTAAAAAGAAGACAAACATGCTCAGTGAGTCGAAATACACGCCCTGCCCCCACCAACCAGCCGGCTCAAACGTCGCTGCCGTGCTAACGGCGAAGGTC
Source organism: Polaromonas sp. (assembly GCA_031363755.1). Lineage (GTDB taxonomy): Bacteria > Pseudomonadota > Gammaproteobacteria > Burkholderiales > Burkholderiaceae_C > Polaromonas. Next base: position 1,888 of record JANLUZ010000077.1, on the reverse strand, counting down.
ACGCCGATGCCGATAGCGACGGGCAAATCCATGCTGATGCGCCGGCCCACCAGATCGCGCCACGCGCTGCTGAAAAAAGGCCCGCATGAAAACAGTACCAGCGGCAGGCTGATCACCCATGAAGCCCAGCGCAGCAGGCGCTCAATGTCGGGCGTGATGTCGCCCGGTGCCGAGAAATAGCTGGGCGCGGCGTACATCATGATCTGCATCATGCAAAAGCCGGCCACCAGCCAGCGCCACAAGGCCAGACGCGCGTCCTGGCGGCCACCGGCTGCCTCAAACCCGTCTGACGCTGGCACCAGCGAGTAGCCAGCGGCCAGCGGTGCAGACAGCCAGCGTGACGGGCGCGTTGCGGCTGCCGACCATGTCACACTGGCCCGGCCGCTGGCCGCGCTGACGTTGGCGGTGATCACGCCGGGCACGGCCAGCAGCGCTTGCTCTACCACCAGCGCGCAAGCAGCGCAGTACATGCCGCCCACCAGCAGCTGCGACTCCCACCGGCCAGGTGCCCCTACATCAGCCTCGGTGTCCGGCGCTGCATCAAGCGGGCGACTGAACAGTGTCCATTCGTCCGGGTCGTCCAGAAGCAAGGCTGAGCTCACCACAGCATCGACTGGTGTGTTGGGCGGCGTGAAGCTGGTGCGAGGGTCGGCAAAGGGAACAAACGGCATGGCCGCAGGCTAGCCGTGATCAAGCTCCGCCGGCTTGATCTGGATCAAGGATTGACGCGGTAACGCTAGGCGAACAGCGCCTTGTACTGGTCGCGCAGGAGGTTTTTTTGCACCTTGCCCATGGTGTTGCGCGGCAACTCGGGCACCACAAAGCACTGTTTGGGGATTTTGAAGTTGGCCAGGCTGGACTTCAGTGTGGCCGTGATCTGGGCCGCGTCTACTGTGGCACCGGGCTTGGCAATCACCACCGCCACACCCACTTCGCCAAAGTCCGGGTGCGGCACGCCGACCAGCGCGCTCTCGGCGACGCCGGGCATGTCGTTGATGTAGCCCTCAATTTCGGCCGGGTAGACGTTGTAGCCTCCGCTGATGATCAAATCTTTGCTGCGCCCGACGATGGTGACGTAGCCGCGCTCGTCGACCTTGCCCACATCACCCGTCTTGAAAAAACCGTCGGCCGTAAACTCTTCTTTCGTTTTTTCCGGCATCCGCCAGTAGCCCTTGAAGATGTTGGGCCCAAGAACCTGAATGCCACCGATCTCCCCGGTCGGCACACTTTTGCCGTCGTCGCCCTGTACCCGCAAGCTCACGCCGGGCAGAGCAAAGCCCACCGTGCCACCCCGCCGCTCACCGCCCTGGCCGGGGTGGTAGGGGTTGGACGTGAGCATGGCGGTTTCGCTCATGCCGTAGCGCTCCAGAATCGTGCGGCCGGTTTTGGTTTGCCAATCGGTAAAAGTTTCAATCAGCAGGGGCGCCGACCCCGCCAGGAACAGGCGCATGTTGCGCACCGCTGTTTTATTCAGGCCAGGCTCTTGCAGCAGGCGCGTGTACAGCGTGGGCACCCCCATGAACACAGTGGCTTCAGGCATCTTTTGCACCACAAATGTCGGGTCGAACTTGGCGCACCAGATCATTTTGCTGCCGTTGATCAGCGCGCCGTGCAGCGCCACGAACAAGCCGTGCACATGAAAAATCGGCAACGCGTGAATGAGCACGTCGCCAGGGGTCCAGCCCCAGTAGTCTTTAAGCACCAGCGCGTTGCTCAGCAGGTTGCCGTGCGACAGCATCGCGCCCTTGCTGCGCCCGGTGGTGCCGCTGGTGTACAAAATGGCCGCCAAATCGTCTAGCTGCATCACAGCTGGCGTGTGCTGGTCGGGGCAAGGGGCGCAGCGCTCAAGCAGGGAGCCTGTGCGGTCATCGCCCAGCGTGAACACGTT
>JANLUZ010000067.1:0-11402 GCA_031363755.1 Polaromonas sp. | reverse complement strand
CATTGAATCGGCCATCAATTACTGGCGGGCCAGAAAGCCATCGCCCGACGGCATTACGCTGGCCCCGGAGCTGCGCGCACTGGCCGAGGTGTATGCGCTGCTGGTGTTTTACCGCGAAGACGAGGCCGACGAAGCCAGCTTTCCGCCCGATGCGATGGACGCGTGGCTGACCTGGTACGACACCACCATCGACACCCCCTGTATCGCGATTTGCTCCACCAGCCAGGGCGATGCGATGTGCAAGGGCTGCGGCCGCAGTTTTGAAGAGGTGCAGCACTGGCTGGCGATGACGCCCGCTGAAAAGCGCGGCACCTGGCGGCGCATCACTCTGGAAGGCGACGCCTGGCGCTTTGGCCGCTACGCTGACCGCGCCCTTGAAAAGCGCGCCCAGGCTTGAATGCCCCCTGTAACAGGCTTCCAATCAGTTTTTTTATGCCAAATCAACGCGTAGTCCAGGTATCTGATGCCTTGTTAGCTATTAATTAAATAGCATCAAAACAAAAAGACCCGCATGATCCGACTTGCCCGCGCGCCCAACATTGCCATCGCCACCTTCTGGGCTGACGCGTTGAAGCAAGCAGGGTTTTCAGCCACGGTGCAGCGCTACTTTCTGGGCAGCATTGCGGGTGACTTGCCGCCCGACCAGTGTTTGCCTGAAGTCTGGTTGCTGCGCGACGATGAAAAAACCGCTGCCGGTGCGCTGCTTGATGCGCTGCAAAACCGCCCGCAACGGCGCTGGCACTGCGCCTGTGGCGAAACCGTGGAAGGCGGCTTTGACCAGTGCTGGAACTGCGGTCTGGCGATGCCTGCTGCCGCGCAAGACACCCTGTAACGAACGACTGCAGCAACGCCTAGGTGTTCAATCAAAGAGGTACTGTGGCCCGGTTGGCACAACCGGGCCACAGGCGTCATGGCCGCCTCATGGAGGCCGGCGTTACACCCGGCGTGCGAGTTCGGCCGCCATGCCGACATAACTGGCGGGTGTCATGGCCAGCAGGCGTTCTTTTTCAGCATCCGGAATGGCCAGTGAACGGATCAGTCCGTGCAGGTCTTCAGCGGTCACGGTTTTGCCCCGCGTGACTTCATTGAGCTTTTCATACGCACCCGCCACGGCATAGCGGCGCATCACGGTCTGAATGGGTTCAGCCAGCACTTCCCAGGCGCTGTTCAGGTCGTCCTGCAAAGCTTCGCGGTTCAACTCGAGCTTGCCCAGGCCGACGTTCAGTGCGTGGTAAGCCAGCACTGCATAACCCAGCGCCACACCCATGTTGCGCAGCACGGTGGAGTCGGTCAGGTCCCGCTGCCAGCGGGAAATCGGCAGCTTTTCGCTCATGTGCCTGAGCAGTGCGTTGGCCAGTCCCAGGTTGCCTTCGGCGTTTTCAAAGTCAATCGGGTTGACCTTGTGCGGCATGGTGGACGAGCCGATTTCGCCGGCTTTGAGGCGCTGCTTGAAATATCCCACGCTGACATAACCCCACACATCGCGTGACCAGTCGATCAGGATGGTGTTGGTGCGCGCCACCGCGTCAAACAGCTCGGCCATGTAGTCGTGCGGCTCAATTTGAATGCTGTAGGGCTGGAAGGTCAGGCCCAGGCCCAGCGGTTCGGGCGTTTCAATGACTTTTTTGCTGAAAGTTTCCCAGTCAAACTCGGGCCAGGCCGACAGGTGGGCATTGAAGTTGCCGACCGCGCCGTTCATTTTCCCCATCAGCGGGATGGCGGCGATTTTGGCGCGCGCCGTTTGCAGGCGCACCACCACGTTGGCGATTTCCTTGCCCACGGTGGTGGGGCTGGCGGTTTGCCCGTGAGTGCGGCTGAGCATGGGCTCGTCGGCAAAGGCGTGCGCCATCTCGCGCATTTTGGCAATCACCTTGTCGAGCGCGGGCAGCACGACCTGCTCGCGGCTGCTTTTGAGCTGCAGCGCGTGGCTGGTGTTGTTGATGTCCTCGCTGGTGCAGGCGAAGTGCACAAACTCACCGGCGTTTTGCAGTTCGGGCCGCGCTTCAAACTTGGACTTGATCCAGTACTCCACGGCCTTGACGTCGTGGTTGGTGGTTTTTTCGATGTCTTTGATGGCCAGCGCATCGGCCTCGCCGAAGTTCTTGACCAGGTTCATCAGATAAGTGCGGGCGCCGGGGCTGAGCGGTTTGAACTCGGTAAACCCGGCGTCTGACAGCGCGATGAACCACGCAATTTCGACCTGCACGCGGCGGTGCATGTAGCCCTGCTCGGACATCAGCGGCCGCAGCGCGCTGAGCTTGGTGGCGTAGCGGCCGTCCAGTGGCGACAGCGCGTTGACGGTGGGAAGGTGGTTGGCAGGAACGTGGGAAACGTGTGAAGGGCTCATGGTTTGGATTGTAGAGTCGCCGCCTTTACCGGGGCGGGGCGATGAATGGTGCGGCGGCACAGCGGGCCGGGCGCGATTTGCGTAAATCACCACACCCCGGCGCCCAGCCGTCAATTTTTGGGCGGAATGCGCTGTCACATCGGTTTGGCAGCGGGATGACAGGGTTGAATCGATAGAATCCACCCTCCACTCCACTTCCTCTCCTCGACTCAGCGCACCATGAAACTTATCGGATCCGCCACCAGCCCTTACGTCCGCAAGGTTCGCATCGTGATGGCTGAAAAAAAGCTCGATTACCAGCTGGCCATCGATGATGTTTGGGCGCTTGACACCACCATCATGGCGTCGAATCCGCTGGGCAAGGTGCCGTGCCTGGTGATGGAAGGCGGCGAGGCGGTGTTTGACTCGCGTGTCATCGTTGAGTACCTGGACACGCTGTCGCCTGTCGGCAAGCTGATTCCCAGCCAGGGCCGCGAACGCGCTGAAGTCAAAACCTGGGAAGCATTGGGCGACGGCCTGATCGACGCGGCCATTCTGGCGCGGCTGGAGGCCACTTGGGCCGGGCGCACCGATGCGCAGCGCTCGGACGCCTGGACCGCGCGGCAGATGGGCAAGATCACGGCCGCCCTGATCGCCATGAGCACTGGCCTGGGCGACAAGCCGTTTTGCAGCGGCATTCACCTGAGCCTGTCCGACATCGCCGTGGGTTGCGCGCTGGCCTACCTGGACCTGCGTTTCGCCCACATCGACTGGCGCGGCGCCCATCCCAACCTGGCCAAGCTGCAGGAAAAGCTGATGCTGCGGCCCAGCTTTGTGGACACGCAACCAGCCTGACGTTGTTGCCTAAAGCCCGGTGAACTTGCGGATCACTGGGAAGTACAGGCGGGCGGGAAGCAGTGCCAGGGCTTTCATCCATAGCGTGAAGCGCTTGGGGAAGTGAATTTCAAACGCGCCTGAAGCCCAGCCTTTCAATATCGCCTGGGCGGCCTGGGCCGGGGTGATGAGTGCGGGCATGGTGAAGTCGTTCTGCGCGGTCAGCGTGGTTTCGACAAAGCCGGGGCACACCAGGCTCACACCGACGTGGCTGTCCTGCAGGTCCACATACAGCGTTTCGGCCAAGTTGATGAGCGCCGCCTTGGTCGGGCCATAAGCCAGGCTTTTGGGCAGGCCGCGGTAGCCGGCCACGCTGCTGATCAGGCTCACGTGGCCTGATCGGCGCGCCATCATACCCGGCAACACAGCCCCCAGCACCTCCACCGCACCCACATAGTTGACCTGGTTGTGTTGCAGCATTTCCTTGACGCTGTACTCGGTGGCGCGCAGTTCTTTGTAATACCCGGCGCAGTAAAGCATCAGGTCCAGCGGGCCGCTGGCCAGCACGGTGTGGGCGGCCGCTTGCACAGCGACGGCGTCGGTGACGTCCAGCGGCACAGCCACGGCGCCCGGGTGTTGGGCCGCAAACGCCTGCAGTGACTCAGCGTTGCGAGCCGACACAAACAGGCGCGCGCCAGCAGCGTGCAGGGCAGCGGCGGTGGCCTGGCCAATGCCGCTGGACGCGCCCACCAGCCACACGGATTTGCCATGCCAGTCGGTGATAGGGGGGTTGAACGACATAGTGCAGGTTTCCGTTGGGTTATGAAAATGATAGCTGCTCAGGCAGTAAATACCTGGGCTAGCGTGGGATTTGGCTTGTTTTTTGCACGCGGGTGGCCCCTTGGCCACCGCTGTACGGCACAGTCGCTTGCCGGGTCGGGCGACTGGCTTTTAACGCTTGACAAACGACAACGTGACCTCACCGAGCTTGAAGCCGTACTTGCTCATCACCGCCTTGTTGAGCATCACCTTGTCGCTCATCAGGTACATCCAGTCGTCAAACTGCACGGCGATGTTTTTGCCGTCCACCGGCAAGTCCAGCGTGTAGCCCCAGCGGAAGGCGTTGCCTTTTTCTTCGCCCTGCGCGGTGCCGATCACGTCGGCGGCGGTGCCGGTGTATTTGCCGTCGGCCGTGCGCACCAGCGTCCACACGCGGCGGCCTTTGGAGCCGTCTGAATAGCTGAAGTCTTCGTCGAGCGTGCCTGTGTCGCCTGCCCATTTGCAGGCCATGACGACGGTAAAGCGTTTGACGACCTTGCCCGAGCGGTCGGTGAACACGCCATACGCGTCAAGCGTGCCGTTGAAATACTGGCGCATGTCGAGCACGGGTTTTTCGGCGGCGTAGTCCGTGATTTGCGGGCTGGCACAGCCGGTGAGCAGGGCTGCACCCAGGGCCAGTGCGGCCAGCAGGGCGGTGGGGCGAAACGGTGTGAACGTCATGGTGCGCTTTCAGTTTTTCGGATGATGAACAGGTACAAACATGCGCTGGCCGCCAGCTTGAGCACGCATGGCAGCACGCAGTAAGCCATCGTCAGCGCATTCAGCCCGCCAGCGTCGCGCGCACCCGGGGCGTAACCAAACACGCCGAGCAGTGGCAGCGCCAGCCCGGCGGCCAGCGCCAGGTTGAGCTTGGTGGCAAAGTTCCACCAGCCAAAGTACGCGCCCTCGGCCTGGCCGGATTGACCGGCTTTTTGAATCACGCCCGCCAGCATGGCGCCCGGCAGCGCCAGGTCAGTGCCCAGCGCCACACCCGACAGCGCGCACACCACCAAAAACGCCGTGGTGTCGCCCGCGCCCAGCTGCGTAGCCCAGCCAAACACGGCAATGGCCAGCAACATGCCGGCCAGCCAGCTGCGCGCCAGCCCCAGGCGTTTGACGATGGCCAGCCACAGCGGAATCGACAGCGCCGCGCAGACAAAGTAGCCGCCCAGAAACAGCGGCTCCATGCTGTGCGGGGCTTGCAGCCGGTCTTGAATGAAGAACAGAACCAGTGTGGCAGGCACAGCGCTGGCAATGCCGTTGAGCAAAAACACCGCCAGCAAGGCGCGAAACGCGGGTTGCTCAAAGGGCAGCCACATCATGTTGGCCGCGCCGCCGCTGCCGGTGGCGTGCGCGGCGCGTGCGCAAGCCACAGGCCGGGGGGCGCGCGTCCAGGCCAGCCAGCCGAGCGTCAATGCTATAAAAAACAGAGCTGTCGAGGCAGTTAAACCCAGGGCTACCGGTGTAATTGATGCCAAAACCACGCCCACGAGCCCCAAACCTTCGCGCCAGGCCACTATGCGGCTGCGCTGGGCCTCGTCACCGCCCAGCATCGCCCCCCAGGACTGGTGCGACACGCTCAGGGCGCTGTAGGCGGCATACGTCACCACCAGCACCACGGCCGCCCAGGCCACCAGCGCCGTGGGGCTGGTGACCAGCGGAAAAAACAGCAGCGCAAAGCCAATGGCCAGCACCACCGCCGCCAGCGCGCCGAGCTTGAGCACAGCGCTGGCCGAATCGGCAAACAGCCGGTCGCTCAGGCGGCCCAGAAACGGGTCAATCACCGCATCGAACAGACGCGCACCCAGCAAAATCGCGCCGAGTGTGGCCAGTGGCACGCCGAATTCACGGGCGTAGTGGTTGGGCAAAATCACATACAGCGGCAGCGCCACAAACGCCAGCGGCAGCCCCAGCAAGCCGTAGGTGAAGCCGCCACGCGGAGTGAATGCCCCGGCTGGCGACGGGGCGGCAACGTCGGCTGGCGGTGTGGCGCTGGAGGAGCTCATGGGCATGTTTTGGCCAAGTGTTCGCCGTCTGTTAGCCGGAAATGTTCAGCAGGCGGCTGCGCATTTGCGGCTCTGACGTTTTGGGCGACAGCCAGATGCCAAAAAACAACCTGGCAAATTCCGGGTCAGCAATCTCGCCGACCGGTTTGCCATTGACCCAGAAGTCCGCGCCGGTGCCCGGCTTGTGAACGCCCAAAATACGGTCGCCTTTTTTCACGTCCGGCAGCACGCGCTGCATCTCGGCCAGCCACCGGGCTTCTTGCGCGTCAGAAATGGCGGCGCTGCGGCGCATTTCCTTGATAGAGCGCTCGGCAATGTTCAGCGCCTTGAAGTCGCGCAGGTACGTCAGTTCCAACGCCAAAGGTTGTGCTGTGTAACTGCCGGCGTCAAAGCCGGGCGCGGCCCACAGGCGCGCGTCGTAGACCTGAAAGCCGAACACCGTCAACCGCGTTTTACCAATCAGCTGGGCCTGCGGCAGGGCCGCTTTGACTTCGGGCCGCATGTCAACAGCGGCTTCGGTGCTGGTGTCGGATTGCGCAGCGACAGCGACAGGGCCAGCGCAGAGCACAGCCGCCGCGCCGATACACGCAGCGGCGAAAGCGTTGATCAGCGCTTTCTGAGCGTGTACTGCACCACGTCGGTGTTGGCCTGCGCAAAAGCCGCCTCGCAGTACGCCAGGTAAAACTCCCATATGCGGATAAACCTCTTGTCAAACCCGAGCTGAAGCACCCGTGACTCTTGCGCCAAAAAGTCGTCGCGCCACAGCTTGAGCGTGTGGGCGTAGTCCTGGCCAAACGAAAACTCGTCGACGATGTCAAAGCCCGCCGCATCGGCCTGAGCGCGAAACTCACGCGGGCAGGGCAGGCAACCACCGGGGAAAACATACTGCTGGATGAAGTCAGTGGACGTCAGGTAACGCTCAAACAGGCTGTCGGCAATGACGATGCTTTGAATGCACGCATGACCGCCGGGCTTGAGCAGCCGCGCCACGGTTTGAAAGTACTCAGGCCAGAATTGCTGGCCAACGGCTTCGATCATCTCGATAGAGCAAATGGCGTCGAACGGCTGGTCGGGTGTGGTTTTGCCGATGTCGCGGTAGTCTTGCAGGCGAAGGTCATGAAATGGAGCCCCCACGCTTGCCACTGCGTGTGCTGCGCTGCCCCCCGAGGGGGCTGTCCTTGCTTGAGGCGGCCCGGCGCTGGCGGCCGATGCGTCTAGGCTTTCTTTTGACGGGATGCCCAAACGCGCCATGCGGTGGTTGGCCCAGTCCAGTTGCTCGGTACTCAGCGTTACGCCGACCAGCGAGGCGTCGAATTCAGTGGTGGCCATTTCAGCCAGCGCGCCCCAGCCGCAGCCGATTTCCAGCACGCGGTCGCCGGGTTTGACTTGCGCCATCCGCAGCGCGCGGCGCACTTTGGCGTTTTGCGCCTCTTTCATGGGCGTGTCAGGCGTCTCGAAAATCGCTGACGAGTAGTTCATCGTACCGTCCAGCCACAGCGCGTAAAACGCATTGCCCAGGTCGTAGTGGGCGTGGATATTTTTGCGGCTGTTGGTACGCGTGTTGCGGTTGAGCAGGTGCTTGATGCGGTAGGCAAACCGACCCAGCCAGTTGCCGTAAATCGCCGCTTCCATGTGCTTGCGGTTGACCAGCAGCACCTCCAGCAAATCGGCCAGGTGCGGCGATGTCCAGTCGCCAGCGATGTAGCTTTCGGCAAAACCAATGTCGCCCGAGCGCAGCGCAGCGCCGCAGGGGTTCCAGTTCAGCAAGTGCAGGCTGGCCATGGGCGCAGAGCCCGAGCCAAAGCGCTGCACTGAGCCGTTGGGCAGCTTGACGGTCAGGGTGCCCTGCGTCAGGCGCGACAGCAGTTTAAGCGCCGTGCGCGCAGCCGCTGGCGCATCACCGGGAATGGCGAAGGCGTCTGCCAGGCTGGGCGTCGTGGGTTTGGTCTGGGGGTTCATCGTGTGACAAAGCTTTCCGGGGGGCGGGGTTTGCGGATAAAAGGCACACGCTTGCGCCACAATTTGGCAGCCTGCCAGTGAATGCGCGCCATCACGCCCAGCGTCATGGCGGGGTAGCCCCACACGGCCTTTCGCAAGCTGGCGGCGGTCACAGGCACCAACGTGCCGCTGACGCTGGTTTCCAGCAGCGCACCGCTGGCATCGTCGTAGTCCACACAAGCTACGGTTTTTTGCGGGGTGTGATTGGCGTCTTGAGCATGCGTGGTCATGAAGCGAAAACGGTAAGTGCCTTCGAGCGTGCAAAACGGCGACACGTGGAACACCTTGCGGGCGGTCAGTTCCTGGCCGTAACGCGGCGCGTCAAGCAGGTAGCAGTGGCGCTCGCCAAAGGTGTTGTTGACCTCCACCACAATGGCGCGCAGCTGGCCTGCAGCGGTGTGGCAATACCAAAAACTGACCGGCTTGAAGGTGTAGCCCAGCACACGCGGGTAGGTGTGCAGCCACACCTCGCCGCTGGCGTCTTCCACACCTTCACGCAGCAGCAACGCGTCGAGCCAGCTCAGCGCGTTGGCGCTGCCGTCGCCGTGGTCTTTGTCGAAAAAGCTAAGCGCCGCGCGGCGGTTGTGTGCGAGTGCGCCGCTGCCGTGCAGGTGCAGCGCGCGCATCGGAAGCATCAAAAAATAGGTGGGGTAGCTGAATGCGTTGCGCGCCGGGCGCAGGCGCAGGTGGCGCACGTCGCCAAAACCAAGCAGCGGCTCCGGGTGGCTTGCTGAGGCGCTACTGGCGGTTGTCATGCAGTTTGTGCCCAGTATTCTTTGAGCAGGCGGGCAGCATTCAGCCCCGATTTAAGGCCGTCTTCATGAAAACCGTAACCGGCCCAGGCGCCGCAAAAGTAGGTGTTTTGCTGCCCCTGCAGTGCCGGCAGTTCCTGCTGCGCGCGGATGGCTGCGAGGTCAAACACCGGGTGGGCATAGTCAAATTCGGCCATGACATATTTACGCGCGATGTCCCGCACCGGATTCAAGGACACCACCACGCTTTGGGTGAAGGGCAGGGGCTGCAGCATGTTCAGCAGGTAATGCAGGCACACGTTGGCCGATTCGCGGCCGCGGGCTTCATTGCGCTCATAGTTCCAGGCGGCCCAGGCCAGCTTGCGGGTTGGCAGCACCGACGTGTCGGTGTGCAGCACGGCGCGGTTGGGCTGGTAGTGGATGGCGCCCAGCACAGCCCGCTCGGCGGGGGTGGGCGTTTGCAGCATCGCCAACGCCTGGTCGGAGTGCGTGGCGACGATGACGTGGTCGAACGGCTCCGGGCCCGCATGTGTGGTGAGCGTCACACCGCCGTCATGGCGGGCAATGTGCTGCACGGGGCTGTTCAAGCGCTTGTCGGAAATGCCGGCGACGATCTTGTCGACATAGTGGCGCGCACCGCCTTTGACCGTCCACCACTGCGGGCGGTCGGTAATCTGGATCAGGCCGTGGTTATGGCAAAACCGGATCATGGTGGCGACCGGGAACTGCAGCATCTGGTCCGTCGGGCACGACCAGATACAACCCATCATCGGTAAAAAATACCAGTCACGGAATTCATCCGAGAATTTTTCGGCATTGAGAAACTCTCCAAGCGGCTGCATCATGGCCGCCTCCGCGCCAGACGTGGCCAGCGCGGTGGTGATGCGGTTGAAGCGAACAATATCGGCCAGCATACGCAAAAACTTTGCGTTGACCAAATTGCCGCGCTGGGCAAACACGCTGTTCAGGCTTGAGCCGCTCCACTCCAGTCCGCTGCCATTCATCGCATCCGGCACCTTGACTGAAAACGACATGTCGGACTTGGCGGTTTCCACGCCCAGCTCGGCTAGCAAGGCAATCAGACGGGGGTAAGTGCGCTCGTTGAAGACCAGAAAGCCGGTGTCAACGCCATGAGTGACTAGGCCAGCGGCGCCAGGAAGGGTCACATCAACCGTGTGGGTGTGGCCGCCAAAATAGTCGCCGGCTTCAAACAGGGTGATGTCAGCCAAGCCCTTGAGGCTGTGCGCTGCGGCGAGCCCGGAAATCCCGGAGCCGACGATGGCCACACGCTGCCGATGCTGCGGCCTGAACGGTGAGGCGTTGCTCATCTGGCCACCGCGAAGATAAAAGAGTTGCGAAGCGCCCCGTGGCTAACAAGGGAGGGAGGGAGGAGGAGAACCACCCCGGGATTGCAGGCCAACCGTGATGGCTGACCCGGCTTCGCAACAATGAAACCATTGAATGTGCGCTGCCACCGGGCAAACCGGCTGCGCAGCGCCACATCACTTGATGTCGGAGTTGCGCCGCTGGGCAAAGGTTCCCCACTTTTTTGAACAAGCGGCGAGACAGCGGTGCGGCGCAGCAGGCTAATACGAAGATGCGGCAGAGTCATGGAAGATTTCGAGGCCGGTGGTCACCGCAAACGGGGTGTTGAATAACCGACGGCACATGATAAGAGAATAGTTACTGATTAGTCAAATCGCGACTGACCGGTCATTTTTTGTTTGCAGTGGTGATTCCCATCGCTTTGGCGTGCAAGGATTAGCGGGCCGCAGGAGATAGAAAAGTCAGCGAACGGCCAGCTGCTTTTCGATCTCTTTGACAAAACCGCCGCTGTCGGGGCTGGTCATGGAGTTGAAGCTCACAGCAGTGACGCCGTCGCGGGCGATGACGTACTTGTAGAAGTTCCACTTGACCGAAGTGCCCGTCTGGTCGGCCAGCTGTTTGAACAGCGGGTTGATGTTCTTGCCTGACACCGTGGTCTTGGTGAACATCGGGAACTTCACGCCAAAGGTGTTTTCGCAAAAGTCAGCGATGTCCTTGTTGCTGGCTTTTTCCTGAGCAAAGTCGTTGGAGGGAAAGCCCAGCACCACAAGCCCACGGTCTTTGTACTTTTTGTACAGCGCTTCAAGGCCTTCGTATTGGGGTGTAAAGCCGCAAAAGCTGGCGGTGTTGACCACCACCACGACCTTGCCGCTGTACTGGCACAGCGACTGGGGCTTTTCGTCCTGCAGGCGCAAAAAGTTCTGCTGTAGCAAACCGCTGCACGACGCAGTGTTGCTTGCAGGCCCCACGGCAGGCGGCGCGTCTGCCGGGCTGGCCGCGAGCGCCGCTGATGCAGCGAATGGCAACACCAGCATCGCGAGACCGGCTTTGAGAGACCAAGAGGACATGGTGAGCTTTCGAGAAGGGAGTTTGGCAAGGGGGCGATCGGCTGGCCTGGCCCCAAAAATCGACCTGATCTGAACCTGGCAATCCAATTATGCGGTGGCGGGCTAAAAGTCATCGAGCGTGGTGTGCGATTCTGCAAGGGTTTTGGTAGGACTTTCGGCCCTATGGATACGCGCGTTGTCGACGCGCAGATTCACGTTCGGCACGCGACAAGGTGTTGGTAAACCGCTCGCCGTAGCCGCTAAATGCCGTGCGGCGTCGACTTTTTCTGACTTG
>JANLUZ010000064.1:0-37341 GCA_031363755.1 Polaromonas sp. | reverse complement strand
TCGCGCTTGCGCTGGGTTTGTGAGCCAAAGTCCATCGACGCGCTCAAGTCCACCAAAAACCAAGCGGTCATTTCGCGGTCTTCGGTGAACACGCGCACATGCGGCTGCTGCAGGCGGGCGGTCACGTTCCAGTCGATGTGGCGCACGTCGTCGTGAAATTGGTACTCGCGCAGGTCGGCCAGGTCCATGCCGGTGCCGCGCAGCAGCGTGCGGTAGTCGCCCTGCAGCAGGCCGTCCAGGCGGCGCAGCACCGTCCATTCGAGGCGCTTGAGCAACAGTTCGGCGTTGGCTGCCGTGTTCGTCATGGGCTGCACCCGCTTCGGCGTAGGCGCAGCACTTGCACCCATCCCCACCTTCCTCCAAAGGCGGGAAGGAGTAAGTCAGGTGGCGGCAGCGAATAGATCATCTGTTTAAGCCGCCAGCTTGTCATGGGCCAACGGCCTGGCAGGTGCGGCAATTTTGGCCATGATCTGGCCGATCAGCGCATCCGCCGTCAGCCCCTCGGCCAGCGCTTCATACGACAGCACCAGCCGGTGGCGCAGCACGTCGGGGACCAGGTCGGTCATGTCTTCGGGCAGCGCGTAACTGCGCCCGCGCAGCATGGCCAGGGCCCGCGCACCTTCGGTCAAATTGATGGTGGCGCGAGGGCTAGCGCCGTAGGTGATAAGGCGCGCCAGGTCTTTCAGCCCGTGCTTGGCCGGGTTGCGGGTGGCGGACACAAGCCGCACGGCGTACTGCACCAGCGACGGGTCGACATACACCTGCCGGCACTCGGCCTGCAGCGCCGCCAGCTGCGCAATCGTGGCCACCGGCAGCACCGTGACCGGCGGGCCAATCACGCGCTGCACGATGACGAATTCTTCCTCGTCGGTGGGGTAGTTCACCAGCACCTTCATCATGAAACGGTCCACCTGCGCTTCGGGCAGCGGGTAGGTGCCCTCGGTCTCAATGGGGTTTTGCGTGGCCATCACCAGAAACGGCGCGGGCACCTTGTGGCTGACACCGGCAATGGTCACCTGGCGCTCCTGCATCACCTCCAGCAGGGCGCTTTGCACCTTGGCCGGGGCGCGGTTGATCTCGTCGGCCAGCAGCAGGTTGGTGAACACCGGGCCCAGCGCCGTGCTGAAGTCGCCGGTTTTCTGGTTGTAAATGCGCGTGCCGATCAAATCGGCTGGTACCAGGTCGGGCGTGAACTGGATGCGTTTGAAGTCGCCCTGCACCGCGCTGGCCAGGGTTTTAACGGTTAGCGTTTTAGCCAGACCCGGCACGCCCTCGACCAGCAGGTGGCCTTGCGCCAGGATGGCGACCATGACGCGCTCCAAAAAGCGGTCTTGCCCGACGACGACGCGTTTGACCTCGTAGAGGATCTGTTCCATGAGCTGGGCGGTGTTGTCAGTGTCTTGCATGGTAATTAGGTGTTGAAGGTGGGTCAGGAAGATCGCGTCAGAAGGGCGGCATGCCCGCTGCCGCGGCGGCGTTTTCAATCGGCACGGCAAAGCCGATGCCGACAAAGCTGCGCTGCTGGTTGGGGTTGAAAATCGCGGTGACGATGCCGATCACCTCACCGTCCATGGTGACCAGCGGGCCACCCGAATTGCCGGGGTTGGCGGCCGCGTCGAACTGGATCAGGTTGCGCAGTTCCGGCCGACCCTCCTGCCGGCCTTCAGGGGACCGGAATGTGCGGTTCAAGCCCGACACAATGCCGCTGGACGCTGACGGCCCAATGCCGAACGGGTAGCCTACCGCCATCACCGCGTCGCCCGGTCGCAGGTCGGCCGTGGAGCGCATGGTGGCGGCAATCATGTCGTCCGGGATCTTGGCGGCCTGCAGCACGGCCAGATCGTTCTCGGGCTGGGTGCCGGTCACGGTCGCTGAAGACTTCAGCCCGTCCGCGAACGTCACGGTGATGCTGTCGGCGCCCTGCACCACATGCAGGTTGGTCAAAATCACGCCGGTGTCGACAATCACCACCCCTGTGCCCACACTGCGCTCGTCGGCGTCTTTGCCTTTGGCGTCCTTGCCTTTTTGCAGGGCTAACACCCGCACCACCGACGGCGCGATCTTGTCGTACGCCTTGGCCGCTGGCGACGGGAGCTGCGTGGTCTCCAGCGTTTTGAGCACTGCGGCGTTGATGTCTTCCTGCGTCAGCTTGCGGGCGCCCGCCTGGCCGGAGAGCACCAGCGTGGTCGCCAGCATCAAGGCCAGCAAGCCCACACAGGCCCACAGCAGGTACACGTTGTGCGGCGAGGCGTGTTGGCGCAGCCGGTGCCATCGGCTGGCGGTGGGCGTGGGCGCTTCCTGAAGTGGATCAACCGATGGCGCTGGTGTGGACGGTGACTCAGCCACCAAGCGGGCGCCGTTGTCCGGCGTCGGCGGGTGGCGCGGGGAGCGGCTGTACAGAGCGGGCCTTGGCATGGGGTCACCTCGGGTCGGTAGGGGCGGGCAGACGCTGGACTCTGGCGGCGTGCCGAAGTTGCTGCGTGGGCATGGTTTACCACGATTCAAATCCGCTTGCTGTTCGGGCTTGAGCAGCACACCAGCCCGCTGGGGCTGCTTTTTCTGTCACGATAGCCACCCGGCGCCCCAACTCGCGCTGTGACACCACCCACCTCCACCTCCATGCCCTTCTGGATCGACACCCATTGCCACCTCGATGCGCCCGAGTTTGAGGGCCAGGCCGGGGCCGTCCACGCCCGAACCGCTGCGAACAACGTCGCCCAGTGCGTGCTGCCCGCAGTTGGCGTTGGCAATTTCGACACCGTTCGCGGCCTGGCGCACACGCTGGGTTACAGCTACGGCCTGGGGATTCACCCGTTGTTCACGCCCCAGGCTGCGCTGGCCGATCTGCAAACGCTGGACGACGCACTGACACTGCACCACGCCGACCCGCGCCTGGTGGCGGTCGGTGAAATCGGGCTCGATTTTTTCGTGCCCGCGCTGATGGAGCCCGAGGCGAACGCCAAACAGGAGGCTTTCTATCGCGCGCAGCTCAAACTCGCCAACAAGCACGGCCTGCCGGTCGTGCTGCACGTGAGGCGTTCGGCCGACAAGTTGCTCAAACACCTGCGCGAGCTGGCCCCGCCCAGTGGCTGGCGCGGCATTGCCCACGCCTTCAACGGCAGCGAGCAGCAGGCGCACGAGTTCATCAAGCTGGGTTTCAAACTCGGCTTCGGCGGTGCGGTGACCTACGACACTGCTCGCCAGCTGCGCCGCCTGGCCACCACGCTGCCCCTGAGCGCGCTGGTGATGGAAACCGATTCGCCCGACATTCCACCGCAATGGCTGTACACCACAGCGGCAGACCGCGCCGCCGGAAAGCCGCAGGGCCGAAACGAGCCCGGCGAGCTGCCGCGTATCGCGCAGGTGGTGGCTGATTTGCGCGGCATCAGTGTGGGCGAGCTGGCGCAGGCCACCACCGCCAATGCGCTGCACGCGCTGCCCAAACTTGCGGCTTTGACCCGGCCCACCCTATGCTGACCGGGCTGGCGCCTATCGTGGACGCCAACACGCGCCTGCTGGTGCTGGGCAGCTTTCCGGGGGTGGCTTCCCTAGCGGCGCAGCAGTACTACGGACACCCCCAAAACCACTTCTGGCCGCTGATGAGGGCTATTTTTGCCGGATTTGATGCCAAATCGGCCTCTAGCCCAGGTGTTAACTGCCTGGATAGCTATCAAATAAAGAGCAAATGGCTGCTGGCGCACGGTGTGGGCCTGTGGGATGTGTACGCCAGCTGCGAGCGCGAGGGCAGCCTGGACAGCAAGATTCGCCAGGCGCAGGTCAATGATTTTTCGGCCCTGCGCCAGCGCTGCCCGAACCTCGTCGCCGTCGCCCACAACGGCGGAGAGAGTTTCAAGCACGCCCGCCACACCCAGGCATTGGGCCTGGCGGTGCACAAGCTGCCTTCGACCAGCCCGGCCAGTGCGTCGTGGCGCTTTGAGCGCAAACTCGCCGCCTGGCGCGAAATCTTTCAACAACACGGACTGGTCTGATGGCGATAAAAAACAGCGCGAACCCGGTGGTAAAAACGGCAGCAAACACGGCGTTGCCCGAGGTAAATTTTTCGGATCTGGGTGATGTGCGGTTTTTGCACCTGGGCACCGAGTGGGTGCAGGGCTCCATGCTGATGGACGCGCCCTACGACATCGAGCTGGAATATGTGCAGCGCATGATGGCTGGGCTGCTGTTCATGGCCGCGCCTGGCGTGGCCAAGCGCCACGCCATGCAGCTGGGGCTGGGCTCGGCGGCTTTGACGAAGTTTTGCTACAAAAAACTGCGCATGACAACCACCGCCATCGAGATCAACCCGCGCGTGCTGGCCGCCTGCCGCCTGTGGTTCAAGCTGCCGCAAGACGACGTGCGGCTCAGGGTCATCCTGGCCGATGCGGCGCTGGAGGTGCAAAACGCCCAGCACCAGGGCACGGTCGATTTGCTGCATGTGGACCTGTATGACCACGAAGCCGCCGCCCCCGTGCTGGACAGCGCCGACTTCTACGAGCACTGCCACAACCTGCTGACCGACGACGGCGTGATGACGGTGAACCTGTTCGGTCGCGATTCGAGCTACGAGCGCTCCCTTAGCAAAATCGCCGAGGCCTTTGGTCCGCAGGCGGTGTGGGCCTTTCGTCCCACGCGGGAGGGCAACACCGTGGTGCTGGCGCAGCGCGAACCCAGCCGACCCGAGCGTGAAGCCCTGCTGGCGCGCGCCGAGGTGATTGCCTCCCGCTGGGACCTGCCGGCCAAAAAGTGGCTGCGCGCTTTCAAACCCGTGCTTTGAGCGGGCGTGTTCTTTACGGCCCAAAGCGGCGCGCCTGCGTTAAAGTGACCTGATGAGCGCTGTCATTCCCACCCCACGCCCAGCGCAAGCCGCCAGGCTCACAATCCCCCCTTCAGGCCCCCTCGACTGGCGCAGGCTGGTCGAGTGGCTGGCCGAAGACGGGGTGATCGACGCCCAGGAAGCGCAGCGCACCATCACCCGCTGCGCGCAGGTGCAAAGCGCGCAGCACCCGCTGGTGCGGCTCGCCAGCGTCAGCATGACCCGCCTGGCCGACGGCAAGCCGCTGGACATCGACACGATCACCCAGTGGCTGGCTGGCCGCGCCGGGCTGCAGTACTTCCGCATTGACCCGCTGAAGGTGGACGTGGGCAAGGTTGCTGATTCGATGTCGGCCGTCTATGCCGAGCGCCATAAGGTGCTGCCAGTGCAGGTGACCGCCGCCGAAGTGGTGGTGGCCACGTCCGAGCCGTTCGTGACCGACTGGGTGCAGGAGGTCGAGCGGCAGTCGCGGCGCAGCGTGCGCCTGGTGGTGGCCAACCCGCTGGACATCACGAAGTTCACCGCCGAGTTTTTCTCGCTCGCCAAGTCGATCAAGAACGCCATGAAGTCTGGTGGCGGCGCCAGTGCTAGTGCCAGCTTCGAGCAGCTGGTGGAGCTGAACAAGAGCAGCAAACAGCTGGACGCCAACGATCAGGGCGTGGTGCAGGTGGTGGACTGGTTGTGGCAGTACGCGTTTGACCAGCGCGCCAGCGACATTCACCTGGAACCTCGGCGCGAACAGGGCGTGATCCGCTTTCGCATTGACGGCGTGTTGCACCCCGTCTATCAAATGCCGATGGGTGTGCACAACGCCATGACGGCCCGCATCAAGCTGCTCGGGCGCATGGACGTGGTGGAAAAACGCCGCCCGCAAGACGGCCGTATCAAAACCCGCAACCCGCGCGGCGACGAGATTGAAATGCGCCTGTCGACGCTGCCGACAGCTTTTGGCGAGAAGATGGTGATGCGGATTTTTGACCCGGACACCACCGTCAAGGACCTGGACGGCTTGGGCTTTTCACCCCATGACGCTGACCGCTGGGAGCAGCTCGTCAAGCGCCCGCACGGCATTGTGTTGGTGACAGGCCCCACTGGGTCAGGCAAAACCACCACGCTGTATTCCACGCTCAAGCGCCTTGCCACCGAGGCGGTGAACGTCAGCACCATTGAAGACCCGATCGAGATGATTGAGGCGTCGTTCAACCAGACGCAGGTGCAGGCGCAGCTGGACTTCAACTTTCCCGAAGGCCTGCGTGCGCTGATGCGGCAGGACCCGGACATCATCATGGTCGGCGAGATTCGCGACCTGCAAACCGCCGAGATGGCGGTGCAGGCCGCGCTGACTGGGCACCTGGTGTTCAGCACGCTGCACACCAACGACGCGCCGTCGGCGGTATCCCGCATGATGGAGCTGGGCGTGCCAAGCTACCTTCTGAACGCCACGCTGCTGGGCGTGCTGGCGCAGCGGCTGGTGCGCACCCTGTGCAAGGCCTGCCGCGCGCTCGATGCCGAAACCCCGCGCGAAGCCCTGGGCGCGTTGGTCAAGCCCTGGCAGCTCAATGGGGGCTACAAGCCCTTCAAGCCGGTGGGCTGTGTGGACTGCCGCATGACGGGGTTCCGGGGCCGTATGGGCCTGTACGAGCTGCTCACCGTGACCGAGGCGTTCAAGGACAAGGTCTCCAGCTCCCCCAACATCGACGCGCTGCGCCGTCAGGCGGTGGGTGACGGCATGCGCCCGCTGCGCCTGGCCGGTGCGCTCAAGGTGGCTGAGGGACTGACGACCATTGATGAAATACTGGCCACTACCCCACCCATGGCCTGACGATTTTCTTCTCTGGTTGAGGGTTTCCCCTCGATCGCCGCTAAGTGAAAGCCACACCCTTGGCGGCAAGGATTGAATGCACAATCGCGCCGTTCAATCACTTTTAGGGGAGACAAACCGTGGCAATCAAGAGTCAAAAAGACTTCTTTTCCGGCGTCATGTTCATGGCCGTCGGGGTGGCCTTTGCATGGGGTGCAACCACTTACACGGTGGGCGAGGGCGCCCGCATGGGCCCCGGCTATTTTCCGCTCATGTTGGGCATTCTCATGGCCCTTCTGGGCGCTGCCGTGACTTTCAAGTCCCTGGTGGTCGAGTCGGCTGGTGGCGACAAGATCGGCAAGTGGGCCTGGAAGCCGCTGGTGTTCGTGATTCTGGCCAATTTGGCCTTTGGCGCGCTGCTGGCGGGCGTGCCCACCTTCAAGATTCCGGCGTTCGGCCTGATCGTCGCGATCTACGCACTGACCTTCATCGCCAGCATGGCCGAGTCCGGCTGGAAAGTGAAGAACACCTTTGTGCTGGCCACCGTGCTGGCCATTGGCAGCTACATCGCCTTTGTCGTTGTGCTCAAGCTGCAGTTTCCGGTGTGGCCTGCGTTCATCACCGGCTGATCTTTTCAAAGCCTTCCATCCAACAAAAGGATAAAAAATGGATCTGATTGCAAATCTTTCGCTGGGTTTCGGGGTGGCTTTCACCCCGATCAACCTGCTCTACGCACTGGTCGGCTGTATTTTGGGCACGCTCATTGGCGTGCTGCCGGGGATCGGCCCTGTGGCCACCATCGCCATGTTGCTGCCTGCCACCTATGCGCTGCCGCCGGTGTCGGCGCTCATCATGCTGGCCGGTATTTACTACGGCGCGCAGTACGGCGGCTCCACCACCGCCATTTTGGTGAACCTGCCAGGGGAGTCGTCCTCGGTCGTTACCTGTATTGACGGCTACCAGATGGCACGAAAAGGTCGAGCGGGGCCCGCGTTGGCGGCGGCCGGTATTGGCTCGTTTTTTGCAGGCTGCGTCGGCACGTTGATTCTGGCGGCCTTCGCCCCCCCGTTGACGGAATTGGCGTTCAAGTTCGGCCCGGCCGAGTACTTTGCGCTCATGGTGCTGGGCCTGATCGGCGCTGTGGTGCTGGCGTCGGGCTCGCTGCTCAAGGCCATTGCGATGATCGTACTGGGCCTGCTGCTGGGCCTGGTCGGTACCGACGTCAACTCGGGCGTGGCCCGCTTCAGCTTCGATATTCCCGAGTTGACCGACGGCATCGGCTTTGTCGTGATCGCCATGGGCGTGTTCGGCTACGGCGAGATCATCAGCAACCTGGCGCAGCCGGAAGACGACCGCGAGGTGTTCACCGCCAAGGTCACCGGCCTGTTCCCGACCAAGCAGGACTTCAAAGACATGACACCGGCCATGCTGCGCGGCACGTTTTTGGGCTCGGCCCTGGGTATCTTGCCTGGCGGTGGTGCGCTGCTGGCGTCGTTTGCCAGCTATGCGCTGGAAAAGAAAATCAGAATGAAGCCGGGCGAAGTGCCGTTCGGCCAGGGCAATATCCGCGGTGTGGCGGGCCCCGAGTCGGCCAACAATGCTGGCGCGCAAACCTCGTTCATCCCCTTGCTCACGCTGGGCATTCCGCCCAACGCCGTGATGGCGCTGATGGTCGGTGCCATGACGATTCACAACATCCAGCCCGGCCCGCAGGTCATGACCAGCAACCCCGAGCTGTTCTGGGGCCTGATCGCCTCGATGTGGATCGGCAACGCCATGCTGATTATTTTGAACTTGCCGCTGATCGGCATGTGGATCAAGCTGCTGACAGTGCCTTACCGCTACCTGTTTCCGTCCATCGTGCTGTTCTGCGCGATTGGCGTGTACTCGACGAACAACAACACCTTCGACATCTGGACGGTGGGCGGCTTCGGCTTCATCGGTTACCTGTTCGTCAAGCTGGGGTGCGAGCCTGCGCCGCTGTTGCTGGGCTTCATCCTGGGCCCCATGATGGAAGAGAATTTGCGCCGTGCGCTGCTGCTCTCGCGTGGCGACTGGAGCGTGTTTGTCACCCGTCCGCTGTCGGCTGGCTTGCTGGCGGCCGGTTTGCTGATGTTGATCATCGTGCTGCTGCCCTCGGTCAAGAACAAGCGCGAAGAGGCATTTGTCGAAGAATGACGAGGCGCCAGACGTTTTGAAAAAGCGCCTTCGGGCGCTTTTTTGTTGGTGGTCACGACCAGCGGTCGGGCCACGTGACAATGGGTGCACCAGGAGTTTTCATCCATGCTGAGCCAGTACCCCCAGCGCCAGTCGCTGCACAACGAAGTTCACGCCCGCCCACCGGAGGCGATGGTCGTCCCGCTGGCCATTTCTCACATCGTGATGCTGACCGATGCCTGCCAGCGCGAGGCCAGCCGCGCGCACCTGTCTGCGCTGCTGCGCGACCGGCATCTGCCCATGCCGGATGCTGACTCCACCCATGTGCGCATGGACCTGGGGGCCTTGCGCATCCGCTGGGAAATGCACACCGAATTCGTCACTTGGACGTTCAGCCGCCCGGTTGATGCCGAGGCGTTCAGGGGCAATGCGTCGGTGACGGCCGCGCAGGTTGTACCCCAGGACTGGCTGGAGGCGCTGCCGGGCCAATGCCTGACCAGCGCCCACGTGTGGGTCATGCCGATCAGCACGTCAGACAGCGAGGCGCTGGTGCGCCAGCTGTTGCACGAAGACACTCTGGTCGCCTCGACGGTGGCCGACGGTTGCGGTGAGGTTTACACCGACTTCGCCATTCACGCCGACGGCTTTTCGCGCATGCTGCTGCTGGTGGGTGGCGTGGCACCGCGTCGGCTGGGCCGGCTGGTGCAGCAACTGCTTGAAATCGACACCTACCGCATGGCGGCCCTCATGGGCTTGCCGGCTGCGCGTGAAGCCGCCAGCGTGCTGGGCAGCGCCGAGCGCGAGCTGGCTTCGCTGGCCGGGGCTATTCGCAGCGCCAGGCGCGATGAAGAACCCGAGTTGCTGAACCGGCTAACACGCCTGGCCGGGCAGGTGGAAAGCCAGTACGCGGCCAGCCACTCGCGGTTTTCTGCGAGCAGCGCTTATTTTGAACTGGTGGACATGCGCATCAGCGACATTGCCGAGTCCCGGCTGGCCGGCCTGCAAACGATTCGTGAGTTCATGGACCGGCGGCTCAGCCCGGCGCGCAGCACCTGCCAGTGGGCCGTGCGGCGGCAAGACGCGCTGTCGCAGCGCGTATCCCGCATCAGCAACCTGCTGCGCACGCGGGTTGAAATTGAGCAGCAGCAGGGCAACCAGGCGGTGCTGGAGGCGATGAACGATCGCCAGGGCTTGCAGCTCAAGCTGCAGTCCACCGTCGAAGGGCTTTCGGTTGCCGCCATCACGTACTACATCGTGGGGCTGATCGGCTACCTGGCCAAGGGTGCCAAGGCTGTGGGCTGGCCCTTGACACCCGAAACCACCACCGCGCTGGCCATTCCGCTGGTGGCGCTGGGCGTGTGGTGGTTTATTCGCCGCATTCACCGCAAGCTGGCCGGACAGTCCGATGACTGATTGAGCCGTTTTTAACTTCGCCACGGCCGCGCGCACCTTTGCGCTGCCTGATGTGCAATTTATCGGGAAAATTCCCCCTATGAACTTCGACTTCAACAACCCGTACCCCTCCACCCGCATTCCGCTGTTTGCTCGCAATGTGGTGTCCACCTCACACCCGCTGGCCGCGCAGGCGGGGCTGAAAATGCTCGCCAGCGGCGGCAATGCAGTGGACGCCGCCATTGCCGCTGCGGCCGCCATGACCATCGTCGAGCCGGTCAGCAACGGGCTGGGCAGTGACGCGTTTTGCATCTTGTGGGACGGCAAGGCCCTGCACGGCCTGAACGCCTCGGGCCGCGCCCCAGCCAGCTGGACGGCTGACTACTTCAAGGCCAAATACAGTGCCAGCGCGGCCAGCCCGCCCAAACGCGGCATGGACTCGGTCACCGTGCCGGGGGCTGTGGCCAGCTGGGTCGCCTTGAGTGAGCGCTTTGGCAAGCTGCCTTTTGCCGACTTGATGCAGCCGGCCATCGAGCTTGCCGAGCGCGGCTACCTAGTCAGCCCCGTGGTGCAGGGCAAATGGGCCGCCGCCACGCCTGAGCTGGCGGGTTTGCCCGGTTTTGCCGATGCGTTTTTGCCCTGGGGCCGCGCGCCCACCGTGGGCGAGCTGTTTCAGTTCAAGTCCGCCGCCCGCGGGCTGCGCGCGATTGCCGACACCAAAGGCCAGGCCTACTACGGCGGGGCGATTGCCCATGCGATTGAAAAATTCTCGGCCCAGCACGGCGGCAGCCTCAAGGCCAGCGACTTCGCGGCCTACCAGCCGGAGTGGGTCACGCCGCTGGCCAAAAACTACCGCGGCTACACGCTGCATGAAATACCGCCCAACGGGCAGGGCATTGCCGCGCTGATCGCGCTGGGCATCCTCGACCAGTTTGACCTGGCCGGGTTGGCGGTGGACAGCGTGGACTCCCAGCATTTGCAGATCGAGGCGATGAAGCTGGCGTTTGCCGATGTGTATAAATTTGTGGCTGAGCCCTCGTCAATGGCGGTGACGCCTGAGCAAATGCTGGATGACGCCTACCTCGCGACCCGTGCCAAACGCATCGACATGAAAAAAGCACAGGACTTCGGTGCTGGCAACCCCGTCAAGGGCGGCACGATTTACCTGTCTACTGCCGACGAGAGCGGCATGATGGTCAGCTTCATCCAGAGCAATTACATGGGCTTTGGCTCCGGCTGTGTCGAGCCGACCTTCGGCATCAGCCTGCAGAACCGAGGCCACGGCTTCAGCCTGGACGCGGGCATCAACCAAGTTGCGCCGGGCAAGCGGCCGTTTCACACCATCATCCCCGCTTTCTTGAGTAAGCCGAAGGCCTGCTTACTCCCTCTGCCTCCGGGAGAGGGCCGGGGTGAGGGCAGCGGCGGTGGAGCTGGCGGCGCGGGTGGCGCGGGGATTGAGCCTGTGATGAGCTTTGGCGTGATGGGCGCCAACATGCAGCCGCAGGGCCACGTGCAAACGCTGACTCGCATGGTGGACTACCAGCAAAGCCCGCAGGCCGCTTGTGACGCGCCACGCTGGCGCTACAACGCCGGGCTGGAGATCAATGTTGAGTCGGCAATGAACCCGGCCACGGTGCAGGCCCTGGCCGCGCGGGGCCACCAGATGGAAGTGATTAACGACTCGTACCAGGACTTCGGCGCAGGCCAGTTCATCTGGCGCGCGGGTGACCCGGCCGTTGAAGGCTACGTGGCGGCCAGCGACTCGCGGCGTGACGGGCAGGCCGTTGGCTTTTAAAAAGCCGACTTTTCGGCGTTCAGATTGCGTGAAATCATCATTTTCAGCATCAAAACTGCTTGTAGTCCAGGCGTTTAATGCCTGTGAAGCTATTTAAATGATAGCAACCGACGCACCGCGTGGCACACCGCCCAAAAGCCTGACGCCGGGGCTGTTGCTAGCCGCATTCGGTGCCATTGCTTTCAGCGGCAAGGCCATCATCGTCAAGCTCGCCTACCGCCACGGGGTTGATGCAGTCACGCTCATCATGTTTCGCATGCTGTTTGCGTTGCCGATTTTTGCGCTCATGGCGTACTTAGCCAGCCGAGGCAAGGCCGCGTTGACGCGCACCGATTGGCTGGGGGTGCTGTGGTTGGGCCTCACGGGCTACTACCTCGCCAGTTTTCTGGACTTCGCCGGGCTGGCCTACATCAGCGCATCGCTGGAGCGGTTGATTCTGTACCTGAACCCGACCATCGTGATGCTGCTGGGCCTGGCGCTGTACCAGCGCCGCACCACTGCCCGGCAGATGGTGGGCATGGCGATCAGCTACGGCGGGGTGGTGCTGGTGTTTGGGCATGAAATCAGCCTGCAAGGGGCCCACGCGGCGCTCGGCGCGCTGCTGGTGTTTCTCAGCGCGGTGTCGTATGCCCTGTACCTGGTCTACAGCGGTGAGATGGTCAAGCGCCTCGGCTCGATGCGGCTGGTCGGGCTGGCCAGCACGTTTGCATGCGTGTGCTGTATCGTGCAGTTTCTGGTGCTCAGGCCCGTCGATGCGGCGTTTGCAGTGGCGCCCGAGGTGGTCTGGCTGTCGGTGATCAATGCCACGCTGTGCACTGTTGTGCCGGTGATGATGGTCATGATGGCGATCGAACGCATCGGCTCCAGCATGGCGGCACAGACCGGCATGGTCGGGCCAATTTCAACCATTTTGATGGGCGTGGTGATATTGGGCGAGCCCTTCACCGCTTGGGTGGCTGCTGGCACCGTGCTGGTCATTGCAGGCATCTTTGTCTTCAGCCGGTCCGGGAAAATTTGACGGTCGGCATTCATTCATCACTCATCACTCCTTACTTGGGATACACAACATGGATTTAGGCATCAATGGCAAATGGGCGCTGGTGTGCGGCGCCAGCAAGGGACTCGGCCTGGGCTGCGCGCAGGCGCTGGTCGGTGAAGGCGTGAACGTGGTGATTGTGGCGCGTGGGGTAGCCGCGCTCGAAGCCGCCGCTACGCAATTAATAGCTGATCGGGCAAGCAAATCGGGCTCTAGCGTGCTGTTTGTGGCTGCAGACATCACCACAACGGACGGCCGCGCCGCCGTTTTCGCCGTGCGGCGCGACTTCGACATCGTCATCACCAACGCCGGTGGGCCGCCGCCTGGCGACTTCCGTGACTGGGACCGTGACGCCTGGATCAAGGCGGTGGACGCCAACATGCTCACGCCGATCGAGCTGATCAAGGCCACGGTGGACGGCATGGCTGCGCGCGGCTTTGGCCGCATCGTGAACATCACGTCCAGCGCAGTGAAAGCGCCGATTGACATCCTGGGCCTGAGCAACGGCGCCCGCAGCGGCCTGACGGGTTTTGTGGCGGGCGTGGCGCGCAGCAAGCTTGCCGCCAGTGGGGTGACCCTCAACAACTTGCTGCCCGGCGCATTTGACACCGACCGCCTGCGCGGCACCATGAGCGGCGCAGCGCAAAAAAGCGGCCAGCCACTGGAGGCCGTGATGGACGCCCGCCGCAAAAACATCCCGGCCCAGCGCTTCGGCACGGCTGCCGAGTTTGGTGCCATCTGCGCGTTCTTGTGCAGCCAGCACGCCGCCTACATGACCGGGCAGAACGTGTTGGCGGATGGCGGCGCGTATTCGGGCGCAATGTAAATTTGGCTTTGTTCAACCCTTCGCAAGGAACCACATGACTTCATCCCCTGAAAAATCCCGCTTCGAACTCTACGGCTACTGGCGCACGTCGGCCACCTACCGGGTGCGCGTGGCCTTCAACCTCAAGGGCGTTCAGCCGCATGAAACCAACGTCAACATTGACGCCGGCGAGCAGCGCGGCGAGGCGTTTTTGAAGATCAACCCGATGGGCGGCATTCCCGCGCTGATCGACCACGAAGCCCCGGGCACGCCACCGTTGACGCAGTCGCTGGCGATTCTGGAGTTTCTGGACGAAACCTTCCCGCAGAACCCGCTGCTACCCGCCGACCCGCACGGCCGGGCCCGTGTGCGCTCGCTCGCGGCCATGCTGGCGGCCGACACGCACCCGCTGATCACGCCGCGCATCAAAAAATACGTCACGGGCTTGCCCGAAGGCCATGGCAAGTTTGACGATGCCGCTTGGCGCGCCTGGCAAACCCAGTGGTTCACCACGGGTCTGCAGGCTTTTGAGCAGCGCCTGGTAAGTGAGTCGCAAACCGGCAGCTTCTGCCACGGCGACACGCCCACCATGGCCGATATTTGCCTGGCCAGCATCATCGCGGTGGTGCGTGTGTTCAAGATTCAGGTGTCTGGCATCCCGACCGTGGACCGCATCGTGGCGCGCTGCGAAGCGCTGGACGCATTTGCCAAGGCCGCCCCGCATCGGCAAGTGGGCGCACCGGCCGCCTGACGGGCAAAATGGGGGCATGAAACCACCCAAGCGACTGCAATCCCTGATCGAAGAAGGCCTGATTGACACTGTGGTGCGCCAGCTCATGAGCGGCAAGGAAGCTATGGTGTACGTGGTGCGCGTCGGTAACGACACGCGCTGCGCCAAGGTCTACAAGGAAGCCACCGAACGCAGCTTTCGGCAAGCGGTGGACTACACCGAAAACCGCAAGGTCAAAAACTCCCGCCAGGCACGCGCCATGGCCAAGGGCACCAAGTTTGGCCGCGAGGCGCAGGAAGCCGCCTGGCAAAGCGCCGAGGTGGACGCGCTCTACCGCCTGGCTGGCGCAGGCGTGCGGGTGCCCAAGCCGTATAACTTTTGCGACGGCGTGTTGCTGATGGAATTGGTCACCGACGAGCACGGC
Source organism: Polaromonas sp. (assembly GCA_031363755.1). Taxonomy (GTDB): domain Bacteria; phylum Pseudomonadota; class Gammaproteobacteria; order Burkholderiales; family Burkholderiaceae_C; genus Polaromonas. Next base: position 22,388 of record JANLUZ010000064.1, on the reverse strand, counting down.
GACGCCGCTCCGCGCCTGAACGACGTAGCGTTCTCGCCTGACGATGCGCGAAAGCATCACGCGACTTTGCTGGTTGAGGTCATGCGCATGCTGTGCGCCGGGGTGGTTCACGGCGACTTGTCGGAGTTCAACATTTTGCTGGGCCACGACGAGGGTGTGGACGGCCCCGTCATCATTGATTTGCCGCAGGCCATCGACGCCGCTGGCAACAACCACGCCAAACGCATGCTGCTGCGCGACGTGGACAACCTGCGCAACTTCTTCGGCCAGTTCGCACCCGACCTGCTGCCCAGCCGCTACGGCGAAGAAATCTGGGCGCTGTACGAAGGTGGCATGCTGTCGCCCGACACCCCGCTGACGGGCCACTTCACGCGCAAGACCGGCTCAGTGGATGTGGGCGGCGTGCTGCGTGAGATTGACGACGCGCGGGCCGAGGAAAGTGCGCGGCGGGTGCGGATGGGAGTTTGACGCGTACGCTTGCAGATCAGCGCCGCGCTGACACCACAATCCCGCCCACGATCAGCGCAAAGGCCACCGCGTGGTAGGCATGCGGCAGCTCCCCCAGAAACGCTGCTGACAGCAGGGCGGCAAACAGTGGCGTGAGGTTGCTGAAAAACCCGGCCACCGCTGGCCCGACGCGCTGCACGCCCAGGTCCCAGCAGCGGTAAGCGATCACGGCGGGGCCTACGGCCACATACAGGAGCGCGGTGGCCAGCGGCCAGCCCCAGCGGATGTGGGCGTTTGTCAGCGCCCACTCACTCCCGGCAAACAGGCCGGACCACAGCAGCCCGAAGGCGATTTGCGCCAGCAGAAAAGCCGCCCAGTCGCTGCGGATTTCAGCTGGGTCATCGGGCCGGTTAAGCAGCCAGGTGTAGAACGCCCACGCCAGCGTGGCCAGCAAGATGTACAGGTCACCGGGCACCAGCTGCACCTGCATCAGCTGCGCCCAGTCGCCACGCGCCAGCACCACCAGCACGCCCGTGATCGACAGCACCGCCCCCACAATCTGGGCGCGTGTGATGGTCTGGCCGAAAAACAGCCGCCCTAGCGCCAGCACCATCACGGGCCCGCTCGACGCCACCAGCGTGACATTGAGCGGCGTGGAGGTCTTGAGCGCCAAGTACTGCAGCGCGTTGTAGCAGCCCACGCCCAGCAGCCCCAACACGGCAAAGCGCCGCCAGCGCGGCCACAGCGGGCTGGCGGGTCGCAGTACACGCCAAGCCAGTGGCAGCAAAATAAAAAAGGCCAGCACCCAGCGCAGAAAGTTCAGCGTCATGGGCGGCACCAGCCCGTTGACGAGGCGACCCACTACGGCGTTACCCGCCCAGAGCAGCGGCGCTATGACCAGCAGCGCGGCGGTGTTGAAGGTGATGCGTTGGCTCATCGCGGAGACTTTAGCCCAGGCTGAAGTGAACTCTGAGCGCCGCCTGACAGGCTAATGGCAGCGAGGGTCATTAAAAATGAACGACTACTTTGCCAAGAGGACTCAATCTAGAGTAACCACGCCGCAAGCCCTAAGCCGCACTGACATTTCGAAGCAGGGGAGTAAACTTCAAAGATGGAACTTGAAATTTACAACGCATTTATCAAGGCTGGCGTGGCCGAAGCAGACGCCAAGGCTGTTGTGGAGTCGATTAATAAAGAAATCGATAAGCGTTATTCGCTACATTCCAGTCAACTGGCAACCAGAGGCGACATCGCTGAGCTAAAAACAACCGTCCGCTCAGATCTGGCCGATTTCAAGATCGACATGATGAAATGGACGGTTGGCACTACTTTTGCGGCCGTCGGACTTTTTGCAGCCATCACCAAGATTTGGCACTGATCCTGTCACTTAGCACTCGCAAACGGCCTGTTGGCAGTTTTTTTATTTCAAGCTGGCAGCGCTCACCGCGCGCGTCGCACCCGCAGCAGCTCGTCCAGAATCAGGCACACCGCGCCAACCGTGATGCCCGCGTCGGCCACGTTGAAGGCCGGGAAGTGCCATGCGGCGTAGTGAAAGTCAAGAAAATCCACCACGTAGCCGTGCATGCTGCGGTCGATCACATTGCCCAGCGCACCGCCCAAAATGCAGGCCAGCGCGAACGAAAACAGCCGCTGCCCCGCGTGCGCGCGCAGCATCCACACAATGAACACCGCTGCGGCTACGCCAATGCCGGTAAAAAACCAGCGCTGCCAGCCCGAAGCTCCCGCTAAAAACGAGAACGCTGCGCCGCTGTTGTGGACCCGCACCACGTTGAAAAAGGACGTCACATAAGTCGCATCCCCGAGCTTGTAATAACCCAGGATCAGCACCTTGGTGAACTGGTCGGCAATCAGGATCAGCAGTGCCAGGCCGAGCCAGGGCAGCATGGAGCCTTTGGATTTCATAAAGGTTGTTTTGGCCATGTCGAGGATCTCAAGCAAAAGTTCTGACTTCACCGGCACCGAACAGGTTGCTGGTGCATCGGCCACAAATCGTCGGGTGGGCCGCGTCGCTGCCCACATCGCTGCGGTAGTGCCAGCAGCGCTCGCATTTGGTGTCTAAACTGGCGCTCGTCAACGTTTTTACTGCCTGTCCAGCTACTAATTCAATAGCAGACGTAATGAAAACAAATTTCAGGTCGTCGCCCAGCGTGGCCAGCAACGCAAGGTCATCAGGGGCCACTTCCAGCACCACGTTGGCCTGCAGTGAGGCACCGACCTTGCCGTCGGCCCGCAACGCTTCGATGTCCTTGTTCACCACGTCGCGGATGCCCTTGATGCGCTGCCACTTGGCCAGCAGTGCCTCATCGGGCGGCTGAAACTCGGCGTACGTTTCCAGAAAAATCGACTCCGACGCGCCAAACGTTGTCCACGCCTCTTCCGCTGTGAAGCTTAGGAAAGGCGCCATCCAGCGCAGCATGGCATGGGTGATTGCGTGCAGCGCGGTTTGTGCGCTGCGCCGGGCCAGCGACTTGGCCCCTGTGGTGTAGAGCCGATCTTTCAAAATGTCGAGGTAGAAGGACCCCAGGTCTTCGCTGCAATAAATTTGCAGTTTGGACACCACCGGCTGGAACTCATACACCTCGTAGTGGCCCAAAATATCGTTTTGCAGCTGCGCGGCGCGGCTGAGTGCGTAGCGGTCGATCTCCAGCATGTCGCCCAGCGGCACGCTGTCCGTGACCGGATCGAAATCGCTCACGTTGGCCATCAAAAAGCGCAGCGTGTTGCGGATGCGGCGGTAGGCGTCTACCACCCGCGCCAGGATTTTGTCGTCAATCGCCAGGTCGCCCGAGTAGTCCGTGGACGCGCACCACAGGCGAATGATTTCCGCGCCCAACTTGCCGCTAACTTGCTGGGGCGCGACCACGTTGCCTTCGCTTTTACTCATCTTGCGGCCCTTGCCGTCCACCGTAAAGCCGTGCGTCAACAGGCCCTTGTAGGGCGCGCGGTCGTACATGGCGCATGACGTGAGCAGCGACGAATGGAACCAGCCGCGGTGCTGGTCGTGGCCTTCCAGGTACAGGTCGGCCGGCCAGGTCGATTGCGCGGCATGGCTGTGCTTGAGCACGTGGTCGTGGGTGGTGCCCGAGTCAAACCACACGTCGAGAATGTCGGCGCTTTTGAGGTAGTCGGGTGCGTCGGCCCCGATGATGGATTCAGCCGTGGCGGTGCTCCAGGCTTCAATGCCTGCACGCTCCACCATGTCAGCCGCCTGGTCCATGATGGCCAGGGTGCGCGGGTGCAGCTCGCCGGTGGCGGTGTGGATGAAAAACGGCAGCGGCACGCCCCAGTTGCGCTGGCGGCTGATGCACCAGTCGGGCCGGCCCGCAATCATGTCCCGCAGCCGTGTTTTGCCGTTCTCGGGGTAGAAGCGGGTTTGTTCAATGGCGGCCAGTGCCAGGTCGCGCAACGAGCCAGCGGCCTTGTCCTGGGCGAACACACCTTTGTTGCCCGGCGTTTCGGCGTCCATGCGAATGAACCACTGCGCCGCCGCGCGGTAGATGACCGGTGTTTTGTGACGCCAGCAGTGCGGGTAACTGTGGGTGATCGTTTCGGTGGCGAACAGGCGGTTGTGCTCGCGCAGTTTTTCGATCACCAGCGGCGCGGCTTTCCAGATGTTCAGCCCGCCGAACAGCGGCAAATCGTCCACATAGCGGCCGTTGCCCTGAACCGGGTTCAGGATGTCGTCCGTCTTGATGCCGTTGGCCACGCAGGAGTTGAAATCCTCTACCCCGTAAGCGGGCGAGGAATGCACGATGCCGGTGCCGTCGTCGGCGGTGGCGTAGTCCGCCAGGAAGACGGGGCTCAGGCGGCGGTAGCCGTGCGCGCCGTTGTCATCTGCTACGTCGTAGAACGGATGTTTGAAGTTCAGTAAGGCGAGGCTTTTCCCCGGGGCCGTGGCGATGACGGTGCCGGTCAATGCGTAGCGCGCCATGCATTTTTCGACCAGCGACTCGGCCAGCAGCAAAATGCCGCGCTCGGTGTTGACTAGGGCGTAGGTCAGCTCGGGGTTCAGATTCAGCGCCTGGTTGGCCGGAATGGTCCAGGCGGTGGTGGTCCAGATCACGGCAAAAGCAGGCGCGTCCAAGCCGGGCAGGCCGAACGCGGCCGCGAGCTTTTCCGGCTCTGCGCATTCAAACCCCACGTCCAGCGTTTGCGATTTTTTGTCGGCGTATTCGATCTCGAACTCGGCCAGCGACGAGCCGCAGTCAAAACACCAGTACACGGGCTTTAAGCCACGGTACACAAAGCCGCGTTACATGATGCGTTTGAGCGCCCGGATTTCGTTGGCCTCGTTGGCGAAATCCATCGTGCGGTAGGGGTTGTCCCACTCGCCCAGCACGCCCAGGCGCTTGAAGTCTTCGAGCTGACCGGCGATTTGGTCGGTGGCAAAAGCCCGGCTTTTTGCCTGGACTTCATCACGGCTAAGGTTGCGTCCGTGGAGTTTTTCAATCGCGTTTTCAATCGGCAGGCCGTGGCAGTCCCAGCCCGGCACATAGACAGCGTCCATGCCCTGGAGCTGGCGCGCCTTGACGATCATGTCTTTCAAAATCTTGTTGACGGCGTGGCCGATGTGAATCTTGCCATTGGCGTACGGCGGGCCGTCGTGCAGCACAAACTTCACTGCGCCGCTGCGCGCATCGCGCAGTTTTTTATAAATGCCTTTGTCTTCCCATTCCTTGACCCAGCCAGCCTCGCGTCTGGGCAAGTCACCGCGCATGGGGAAGGGCGTGTCCGGCAGGTTCAGGGTGCTGCGGTAGTCGGTCTTGGTGGGTTGGTCAGTTTTTTGGTCAGACATGGCGAATCACTTGAAACATGGGACTTGGGCGGTTCCCGGCGAACGATCGGGGCGGGCGGAGGCAGGGGGAGGGCTGCTGGTCGAAGAAAGCCCGCGGCGGGGCAGAGGCCAGCAGGAGCGAGGTCGTTTAAATTCGGCCCATTACGGTGGTCTTGCTGAACTGAAGCGGCTGGGCTGCGAAGATCGCACGTGCATCCGTACAGTCTTTGGCAATGCCCGCTTTCAGGCTGTCCAAACCGTCGTACTTCAGCTCGTCATGTAGTTTATGCAGAAGTTCCACGCGCACGATTTTACCGTAGGCCCCTTCGGCGCCCAGGGCGACTGGCCAGTCCAGGCAGTAGGTTTCCAGCAGCACACGGCCACCGTTCACATCATTGGCATCAACCGACGGCCGCACGCCGAGGTTGGCCACGCCGGGCAGCGGCTCAACGCTCAGGCCATGCACTGATACCGCAAAAATGCCCTGGGCTGCGGGGCTCCAGTGCGGAAATCGCTGGTTCAGCGTGCGAAACCCCAAATCACGGCCCAGTTTACGGCCATGCACCACGTGCCCTGAAATGCTGTAGGGCCGGCCCAGCAGCCCCGCTGCACCGGCCATGTCGCCGCGCGCCAGCGCCGCCCGCACTGCCGAGCTGGACACCCGCAGGCCGTGCACTTCGTAGCTGTTCATGCGCGCCACATCAAAGCCCAGGCGCGGGCCGATGGCGTCCAGCATGGCGTAGTCGCCCGCGCGCTGGGCGCCAAAGCGAAAATCGTCGCCCACCAACACGTATTTGGCGCCCAGCCCGCTGGCCAGCACGTCGGTGGCAAAGGCGTCGGCTGTCAGCTGCGAAAAGCGCGTGCTGAAGGGCAGCACCACACACTGGTCAATGCCGCAACGCGCCAGCTCGGTGAGCTTGTCGCGCAGCGTGGCGATGCGGGCCGGCGCCAGCTCTGGCTTGCCCGCGCGAGCGGCGAAGTAGTCGCGCGGGTGCGGCTCGAAAGTCACCACGCAGCTGGGCACGCCCCGGTGCTCGGCTTCACTTTTCAACAACGCCAGCATGGCCTGGTGGCCGCGGTGCACGCCATCGAAGTTGCCGATGGTCAGTGCACAGGCCGGTGCGAGTCGGTGGTGACGGTAGCCGCGAAAAAGTTTCATGGGTTGATTATCGGTTTGCTGATGCACGAGAAGATGAGCCCTGCGCCGTGGCAAACATCAGCGGGCCCTGTTGGTCATCATTTCACTGTATATTGACGCAGTGACAGTACCGCGCGTTGCCACCACCATGGAGGGTCTCGTTTTGAAGGTCTTGAAGCTCTCAGCCCAGGGGTTGCCACAGTCGTGGATCAGCCTTGAAGAAGCCGTGTTGCACTACGCAGCGGATGAAGTGCGCTGGGAGATGGGCGCGCAGGTGGCCACCTTTCACGGCGGCCACAACGCGGTCACGGGCCTGCAGTCACGCATCACCGTCAACAGCATCATTGGCACCAAGGGGGTGCCCAACATCAACCTGTTTGACCTGAAGCCTGGCTTGACCAACGGCAAGCTATTCGCCAGAGACCGCAATGTGTGCGCCTATTGCGGTCAGCACTTTTACGAAGAAGACCTCACTCGAGAGCACATCGTGCCTTTCGCGCAAAAAGGCATTGACACCTGGATGAATGTCGTCACCGCTTGCCGCGCCTGCAACCATCGCAAAAGCCACCGCACCCCCGAGCAAGCCAACATGCCACTGCTGTACACGCCCTACATGCCCAGCCTTTGGGAAGACTTCATTTTGCGCAACCGCCGCATTCTGGCGGACCAGATGGAGTTCTTGATGGCGCATATTCCGAAGACGTCTCGCCTGCACGGGTGATTGTGCTGGCGTCACGGGTTTAGTCTGAGCGGTTGCCCCGCTCACGGGGCGTCGTACAGCCTGAACAGTTCTGAGGTGTAAATCGCAATATTGCCTGGGTGCTTGATGTCCAGTTGCGCCAGTTGGCGCTGGGCCTGATGCTGGTAAGCCTCGAGTTGCTGATCGTGTTGTGCAAAGGCGCGCTGCAGGGCTTGGCCGCCTGCCTGGCAATCAAAGTCGGGGTAGTAGTAGCCACAGTCCTTGATGAACTCGGAGTTGTGCACCAAGGGATAGCCGCCGTACAGGACTTCGTAGTACAAGTAGTTCTGACCGTTTTCCCAGTGGTGCGAGATGACGCAGTCGCCATGTTCAGCGAGGTAATTGAATACTGGGTAGCGGCCCTCGAACGTCGTCAGCCCATGGTTCACCACGTCCAGTCTGTGCGCCAGATATTGAAAAGCTTCATGGGTCTTCATTTGTGTGGTGTTGCAAACACGCAGTGTTTCCAGAAAACCTGGCTGTGCGCGGTAGGCTTCTTCGCACGCCAGCATCGGGATCAGGCTAGTTTTGACCATGCACATGTTGGGCTCAAATGTGCAGACACGCCAACGCGCCCTGCCTGGCTGGTAGCCGTAGGTCAAACCTTGGGGCAGTCCGGCAATACCTTGCTGAAAAAAGAACGGCGTCCACAGATGCGGCACGATGCGTACCGGTGCCCGCGTGGTCAGCGCGAAATAGTCGAGGCAGCTGTGTTCGTACTCGGGAATGGTCCATACGGCGTCATATGATTTCGCACTGCACAAGGACCCACTGGGCTTGTCGAAAACTGCACGCTCGATGTCAATCACATAGTCGTTGCCTACCCGCATCCACGCGTAGCGCCCCCCTTGCTCACGGAAGATGCATACCCAGTCGTCAGGCAGCAGGGCACTCATTTCAATCACTACATCCAGTGCCCGCATGGCCTCATTGAGGTCCAGCACGCGGATGTCGGTGCTCTGCAGCAGCATGGCGTTGCTGGCGACTTCGCCGTCTCCGCCATTGACGAGCACAGCGTAGTCCACCTCAGGGGACAGGTTGAGCAGTTGAACCAGGAAATAGCAGTTTTGAAAAATACCATTTTCCCAAATGGATTGTTCGCCCTTGCGCAGGTTGATCGTCACCCCAACGCGCAGTTTTCGATCAGGTCGGTTCATCGGTCAATCTTTTTACGGTGCGATAGACGATTCATGAAGTCACCGATATTGTCGGGGTGCTCGGGTGCCAGGCGCTGAAGGTAGGATGCGCTGTGGCGGCGGTAGTCGTCCCAAAATCCACGTTCAAGACGCCACGCATCGGCCAGAGCCTCGCCCCCGGCCTTAGCTGAAAACCCGGGGTAGAAAAAGCCCACGCCGGCCTGTTGCAGGAAGCTGGAGTTATGGATGAGCGGGTAGCCACCGTGCAGTGCATCGCAATACGCATAGTTCAAGCCACACTCCCAATGGTGTGCGACCACGGCATCGATGGCGTGCTCGGCCATGCAGCTGGCAAATGCGAGCCGAGGCTCGTAGGTGGCCTTGCTGTCGATCGTTAAGTCCAGATGCGATGCAAAACGGTTAAACGTTAGATGCTCTTTCATGTGAAAGCTGTTCATTACCATCATGAGGGCCACCGAATCAGGTTGCTGCCGATAGGCATGCTCCGTCACCAGCATGGGGACAAAGCAGGTTTTTGTCACTGAAATATTGGGCTCAAAGATTGCCACACGCCAGCCAGGTCTACTGGCAGGTTGGTCAATATGCCGGTAGCCAAAATGATGTCCTTGCTGCTGCAACTGGGCGATATGGGGATCCAGGAAATATGGTGACCACAAATGGGGCATGCTGAGCACGGGCACCCGTGTCAGTGTCTTGAGCATCGGAAGGGATGTTTTTTCATGCTGCGGCAGCAACCAGACCTCGTGGTGTGGCGTGTCGCGAAAGTGCGCACCGCCCGGTCGGCCAAACAGGGGGCCTTCACATTGGCTGACATAGCTGTTTCCGACCAGAAATGTCACGATTTTCACGCCCAGTGCGCGCGCATGTCGTAGCCACTCTAAGGGCAACTGGGCACCCATTTCGACTACCACGTCTAGGTCGTGGGTGACCTCATGGGGGCGCACCAGCGGGGCGTGTAGATTGTCAAAATTAAGAGCCGATGGTAGGGGGTCGTTATTGCCGCCGTTGAGGAGGTAAATCTTGCCGATATGCGGGCTTTGCCGCAGCAATAAAACCAGAAAAGCGATGTTCTGATTGACTCCGTCGCCCCAAATGTGAGCGTCTGGCGCTGAAAATACTGAAATGCCGATGTTGATTCGGGCGCTGTTCAGTTGGTGCATTGTGTGTAGTGGTGGATGGGTCTGTGAGGCATCTGCAGGAGATCGGCACTACACCGGCACTTGCTGCATTAGCTGCGTCAAGAGGCCTTCGTATTCGGCCACGACATTTGTGTTGGCTGGCAAATACCGCGCAATCAGCTGTCGTTGCTTTGTCAGGTAAGTGGCCCATTGTTCATCGTGGTGCTGCAGGACGTGGAGCAGTTGTAGGCAACCCGTTGGCACGTCGTTTTGCGAATAGTAGTAACCGAGGTCTTTACAAAAACTGGCGTTGTGGACCAGCGGAAAACCCTGCCAGCACACTTCGAGGTAAAAGTAGTTCAGCGGATTTTCCCATTGGTGGGAAATCATCACATCGGTCATTTCGCTCAAAAATTGCGGAGTGTCATGGCGCCCGACAAACGCCGCCTTGTGATGGCGAACGATGTCAAGCTGATTCATCAGAGCCACAAAATCTTGGCTGCCATTAGCCAGCTTATCGGCGTTGGTGACGTGCAGAAACGCAATCATTTCTGGCTTCCGCCGATAGGCTTCTTCCGCGATGAGGATGGGGTAGAGGCAACACTTGATCATGTTGTGGTTAGGCTCCATCACACTCAGACGCCGGGGGCCACGTCGGGGACGGTACTGGCCTGAAGCCGGGAACCGCTGACTCCTTTGTTCCAAAAAGACCGGATCCCAGACAAACGGGACGATTCGGGCAGGGCGTCGTCGCAGGGTTTCAAAATAATGCTGACTGATATTTGCAACTTGCGGAACCATCCAGATCGCGTCGTAGCGTTGGTTGACGAAAAGGTTGTGACCCCAGAGCGGTCGATTAAATAGCACTGCTTCCATGGCGTTGACGTATTCAGCGCCACAGCAGTACGAAACCACTCTGGTTCCCTGTTGCTTGAGGTAGTCAGTCTGAGTTGCGTCAATCTGACCACCCAGTTCTATCAAGATGTCCAGCGAGTCTTTGGCATGGTCAAACGTCACGACTGGCCAGCGTGCCAGATCCCACGGTAGGGCACTTGTGATGGCGATGTTAGTGGTGTTGAGCAGCACCACCGCGCCGACCAGATGCGATTTTTTTAGTGCTTCAGTCAAAAAAATGGCATTTTGTTTTATGCCGTTGCTCCACAGTGTTTCTGCTTCATGTCGCAGTCCGATAGTGATGCCAATGCGTAGCCCGTTCAAGCCTCTGTGGGTGGTGTCCATCACGGAGCTTTGGAAGGAGCTGTTTTGGCGTCGCGCCATCCATATTGAACATGGCGGCGGATGATGAGGCAACTCGGGGGAGCGTCAATTAGCGACACCGAGGCTCCCGGATCGCCAGGTGCTGTGTAGACCTTGAAAATGGGGAGCAACGTCGTGACTCTGTAGCCTTCGAGCTCAACCTGCGCAATGCTGGAGCATGTGTAAGGCGCCATCGATATACGTTCAGCCGCGAGAACACACTCTCCGCCTGTTTGCGGCACTGCCGTGATAGAAGCCGCCGCAATGCTGCCTTGAAAGTCGATCCCGATCAGCGAGAAGATGGGGGCCGTTGCGGGTCGCTTGCGATCCCAGTCCATCAGTACCTCATGTGTGCGCGAACCCGTTAAGACTGAAGCTGAAAGCCGTTCTATGGCGGGTAAGCACTGGGTCGCCCCAATGCCTCGAGCGGCTTGCGTCAAGAGATTCTGTGCGTTGGGTTGCATTGCGATTCCTGCGTTGGTTTGCGCGTTCAGCCCCGACGACGTCAAGCCAACAATGCAGCTGTAAAACAGCATGGCTCCCCATCTTTTTGCCAAAACTGTTTGTCGCTTAAGCCCGTGGATAGGTGGGTCACTGCGCATTTCAAATCGGGTAAACGTAGGTGGATCGGCTGCATTTTTTGACATGTGATTTTTTTCACGATCACATCAATTTGTCATTTGTTAAATTGATGAAAACGTCTTCCTAGGTGTAAATACTTACAAAAACAGTGAATTTTTTCGAATCCACTATGTGACATTAGCAATTATTTTGATTTACGCGATTTTGCAGTTTTATCAAAATAATTTCATAAAAATCATTTAATTTGCGAGACGAACATGAACAAGACATATCGGCTAGTGTGGAACGAAGCGAAAGGTACCTGGTCTGTTGTGCATGAAATGGCTAACGGTCGCGGTAAGGGCACCGGTAAGGGAACACGGCTTGGTCTGGCTCAGCTGGCGGCGGCTGTGATATTGACGGGATGTACTCTCATTGCCGACATAGCCATGGCGCAAACAGTTGTCACTTTAGCTGCCGACGTTGTTTCTTTGTCAACAGGTTTGGCGACGGTCGACGCATCGATTAGCACCTTGTCGACAACCACAGCGACCAGCGTGGGCAGCCTGTCCACCGGAGTGGCCAGCAACACCACAGGCATCACCACACTGAACACCGGTCTGGCTGCAGCCAACAGCAGCATTGGCACCTTGTCGACAACCACGGCGGCGAGCGTGGGCAGCCTGTCCACCGGAGTGGCCAGCAACACCACAGGCATCACCACACTGAGCACCGGTCTGGCTGCAGCCAACAGCAGCATTGGCATCTTGTCGACAACCACAGCGACCAGCGTGGGTAGCCTGTCCACAGGCTTGTCCGCCGTTAGCCTAAGCATTGGCACCTTGTCTAGCGGCTTAAGTGCAGTAAGCAGCGGTTTAAGCACGTTGACGACCTCTGTTGCACCGTTATACGCTGCCTCTGCGGCGACTGCCCGCCAAGGCGCCACCCTCACGGGTACCGCAATTGGTGGTGGTAGCGGGGGGGATGTACAGACCTATACGGCTGTCTTCAACAGTACGGTAGTCAAAACCACCAACAGTAGCAATATGCTGTCTGTGAACGGCATCGACACCACTGCTACTGGTTTAGGGGCCAGCGCTGGCAGCGCGACCACGGCGGCCAAAGGTGCGACAGCGTACGGTGCCTATGCAACAGCCAATGATGAAAACTCAACGGCCATAGGCTACCGGTCTGTCGCAACTTTTGCTGGGTCGGTGGCCATTGGCTATCAGGCTCGCGCGATTGCAGATCCCACGGTGGCGGTCGGTGACAACTCGCTCGCTTCCGGCAACGACTCGGTTGCATTGGGTGCCAGTGCACAGGCCACAGCTAACCGCGCCGTGGCACTGGGTGCGTTTTCCGTGGCGGACCAGCCCAACACGATCTCCGTTGGGTCGCCTGGTAATGAGCGACGCATTACCAGTGTGGCAGCAGGCGTTAACCCGTCCGATGCGGTGAATGTGTCGCAGCTTCGTGATGTCTCCCGCGTTGCTTATTCGGGGACCGCGATGGGTCTTGCAGCCGCAGGTGCCGTCATGCCTACGCTCCAAGCCGGTGAAAAAGGTCTGGGTGCAGGTGTGGGTTCCTACAAGGGCTACAGCGCCATCGCCGTGCAGTTCAAGTCGGTTGCCACCAGTGGTCAATCGGCCTGGGGCTTGGGTGTGACCACTTCAGGCAAGGATTGGGGCGTGCAGATGGGAGTTGGCTTCAAGTGGAAGTAAAACCAACCGTCGATCACAGTATCCGGAGATAACTCGCTGAAATGAAGGTTGGGTGTAAGGCGAGCCCTCTTTGAAGACGGCGTCTCCAGCAGCCCAGCGCCTAGACAAAAACGCCAGCGGTGTCCTGCATCTGCTCAGACACTTCACCCAGATGATGCAGCGTGTCGCCAAACGTCATTTCCAGCGCGGTCAGCTTTTTGAAGTAATGGCTGACGATGTACTCGTCCGTCACGCCGATGCCGCCGTGCAGCTGGATTGCCTGCTGGCCCACAAAGCGCATAGACACACCCAGCTGGTATTTGGCGCGGGCCATGGCGCGGCGGCGCTCGTCTTCGGGGGCGTTGAGCTTCAGGGCGGCGTAAAAACTCATCGAGCGCGCCAGCTCCAGCTGCATTTTCATGTCAGCCACACGGTGGCGCAGCGCTTGAAAGCTGGAGATCACCACGTTGAACTGCTTGCGCGTGTTCATGTAGTCCACGGTCACAGCCAGCGCTCTGTCCATCACGCCAACCGCTTCGGCGCAGGTCGCTGCAATGCCGATATCCACCCCGTGGGCCAGCGCTTTGGCGCCGTCTGTGGTCACCAGCGTAGCCGCAGCGTCTTTGAACGACACTTCTGCAGCGCGTGCGCCGTCTTGCGTGACGTAGCCTTTGGCGCTCACGCCAGCAGCGGCGCGTTCGACCAAAAAGAGCGCTATTTTTCCGTCCAGCATGGCCGGCACGATGTAGGCGTCAGCTTGGTCGCCGGCAGCTACTATGCTTTTAGTAGCAGTCAGGGCATAAGAAGCCTGGGCTACAACCACTTTTGCATCACATTTGGTAAGGTTGTAGCGGGCCGCGCGTTCCTGGTGCGCCAACACCACCAGTGCCTCGCCCGAAGCGATTTTCGGCAGCCAGGCGGCTTTGACGTCTGTGGGGGCATAGCCCGACAGCACACCGCTGGCGATCAGCGTGTGAACAAATGGCTCCAGGACGATGCCGCGGCCCAGCTCCTCCATCACCACCATGCCCTCGGTCGGGCCCATGCCAAGTCCGCCGTCGTCTTCTGAAATATACAAGCCCGGCAGGCCCAGGTCGGCCAGCTCGGCATAGGCCGCACGGTCAAAACCGCCGGCTTTGGTGACGGCGCGGCGGCGGTCAAAGGTGTAACCCTTGTCGACCCATTTGCGCACTGCATCACGTAGTTGTTCCTGGTCGTCTGTGAAGTCGAAATCCATGGTGTTGTTCCTTGTCTCTTGTTGGTTTTAGCCGAGGACGACTTGCGAGATGATGTTGCGCTGCACTTCGTTGCTGCCGCCGTAAATCGTGGTTTTGCGCATGTTGAAGTAGGTGCTGGCCAATGGGGCGCAGTAGGTGGCCAGGCCAGGGTAGTCGCCTTGCCAGCCGGCTTCCATGGCGTCTTCAATGAAGGGCATGGCGTACGGGCCAGCGGCCAGCATCATCAGCTCGCTGTAGCGCTGCTGGATCTCGCTGCCGCGAATTTTCAGAAGGCTCGCGATGTCCATGGGGTTTTTGCCGGCTTTTTCAGCTGACAGCACGCGCAGCACCATCATCTCCAGCGCCACCACGTCCACTTCGAGCTTGGCGATTTCGTCGCGAAAGCGCATGTCGTCGTACACGCCTTCGTCCTTGGCGATGCGTTTGAGGCGCTCCAGCTCGCGCTTGGCGCGGTTCACGTCGGCAATGTTGGTGCGCTCATGGCCCAGCAGGTACTTGGCATAGGTCCAGCCCTTGTTTTCTTCGCCGATGAGGTTTTCTGCCGGGACTTCGACGTTGTCGAACCAGACCTCGTTGACCTCGGCCTCACCGTCGAGCAGCACGATGGGGCGCACGCTGACACCTGGAGACTTCATGTCGATCAGCAAAAAGCTGATGCCGGTTTGCGGTTTGCCTTCGCTCGACGTGCGCACCAGGCAGAAGATCCACTCGCCGTATTGGCCCAGCGTGGTCCAGGTTTTCTGGCCGTTGACGATGAATTTGTTGCCCTGGCGCTCGGCCTTGCATTTGAGCGAGGCGAGGTCAGAACCCGAACCCGGCTCACTGTAACCCTGGCTCCACCAGACTTCACCGCTGCCGATGCCGGGCAAAAAGCGCTGCTGCTGCTCGGCATTACCAAACGCCATGATGACGGGGGCCACCATCACCGGGCCAAACGGAATGACACGCGGCGCACCGGCCAGTGCGCATTCTTCTTCAAACAGGTGTTTTTGAATTGCGTTCCAGCCCGGGCCGCCAAATTCCTTGGCCCAGCCGTGCCCCAGCCAGCCCTTGGCGCCCAAAATCTTGGCCCAGCGCTGGTGGTCGTCTTTGCTCAAGCGCAGGGCGTTGTGGACCTTGTGCGAGATGTCTTCGGGCAAGTTGGCGTGAACCCATGTGCGAATGTCTTCGCGAAATGCCTGTTCTTCGGGGGTGAAAGCTAAATCCATGGGATGGGTCTCCGTAATGTGCCCGTGCGGCTTTTGTCATGCAACCAAGATGGGTTCGCGAACTGTCGATTTTTAGCACGAAAGCCCTGTTCAAACTGTCAAAGGGGTGACTGATCGTTGAGCGTTATCCCCAGTTGTTCGCTGATGCTGGTGATGTGCGCGCGCAGCTGCTGGTTATCGGCACGCAGGCTCGCCAATGTAGTTTCCAGCGCGGTCAGCCGGGCCAGCAAACCGTCTGAATCGCCGCGTTGCGGTGCAGCTGCCGCAGCTTGCAGGGCGGCGATGTCTGGCGCGCCACATAGCAAGTGCGCCCAGCGAGCTTCACGGGCACCCGGCATTTTGGGCAGCTTCACTACCATGGCCTGGCCACCGTCATCACCGCGCTGCTGCAAGGCTTGCAACACGACCTCAGCCGCTTCGACATCGGCAAACTTGTACCAGCGATCGGCGTTCAGGCGCAGTTCGGCGGCGGTTTGCGGGCCGCGCAGCATCAGCAGGCCAAGCGCCACAGCCTGGGGCTCGTTCACCCCAGCGGCACGTTGAAAGTTGTGCTCGAAGCGCGGCACGCGGCTGGTGGCTGCCTCAAACACCAGGCTTTGGTTTTTCAGGCTTTGCAGCGCGCTGCGTGCGTCGTCGTCTGTGATGTCCATCAGCGGTTCGCGACTGGTTTTCTGGTTGCAGCCGAGCACCAGCGCATTCAGGCTGAGCGGGTAGCTGTCGGGGACGGTGCGGGCTTTTTCCATCAGCGTGGCCAGCACGCGGGCTTCAATCGGGGTGAGGGTCTTGAGGGTCATAAACTTGGCGGTTCTCTTCAAATGATTCTTAGCAGGGCGTGGACGTGGCGATTCATAACAAAAACATCGTGATTTTGATCTCTGGCCAGGGCAGCAATATGGCGGCCTTGGCGCAGGCCGCGCGGGCTGGCCAATGGCAGCAGCGCCTGGGCGTACAGATTGCCTGCGTCATCAGCAATCGCGCCGACGCCGCCGGCCTAAATGGTGCGGCGGCGCTGGGCGTACCCATCCAGGTGGTGCCGCACAGCGCTTTTGACTCACGCGAAGCCTTTGACGCTGCCCTGCGCCAGGCCATCGATGCCTACGCGCCCGCGCTGGTTGTGCTGGCCGGCTTCATGCGCATTCTGACGCCCGGGTTCGTACAGCATTACGCGGGCCGACTCATCAACATTCACCCCTCGTTGTTGCCCGCGTTCAGCGGGCTGAACACCCACCAGCGGGCGCTTGACGCCGGTTGCATAGTGGCCGGGGCGACGGTGCATCAAGTCACTGCCGAGCTGGACCACGGCCCTATTCTGGCGCAGGTGGTGGTACCGGTGCTGCAAGGCGACACGGCAGCCACGCTGGCCGCGCGGGTGCAGGCGCAGGAGCATGTGGTGTACCCACAAGCGGTTGCCGCTTTTTTCGGCGCGTAACTTAGAAGATTGTGAAGATCTGATTAACCGTGGTGGTCGCTGGGGTTTTTAATCTGTTGAATCTGTTGCGTGCGCGTCGCCGTATTCTTCGCAGCCGATTGAATCCGATCCGATTCCGGCTTGAGACAACACACTGTTCAAAGGAATTCAAATGAAGACAACGCACAAAATCGCCGCCATCACGGCTGCACTCATCATGTCGGTGGCAGGCACGTCGGCTTTCGCCCAGACGGCCATGGCTGGCGCCAGCGTCATGGTGGGTGGCGCGCCCATGTTGCCCACCAAGGACATCATCGACAACGCCGTCAACTCTAAAGATCACACCACGCTGGTGGCAGCCGTCAAGGCAGCGGGCCTGGTTGAAACGCTCAAAGGCCCTGGCCCATTCACCGTTTTTGCACCGACCGACGCCGCCTTTGCCGCCCTGCCCGCAGGCACGGTAGACACCCTGCTCAAGCCCGAAAACAAGGCCATGCTGTCGGGCATCCTGACCTACCACGTGGTGGCTGGCAAGGTTGACGCTGCCGCACTGACCAAAATGATCGCCGACGGAAAGGGCACGGCCTCGATCAAAACCGTTGCCGGTGGCACGCTGACCGCCAAAACGGCTGGCGGCAAGGTCATGATCACCGACGAAAAAGGCGGCTCTGCCACTGTGACGATTGCCGACGTGTACCAGTCCAACGGCGTGATCCACGTGGTCGACAAAGTGTTGCTGCCAAAGTAAGTCGGGCAGACCAGCGCTGCCGGGCGAACGACCGGCAGCTCGCCCGATTCTGAAAAGCCCGTACCAAGTCGACCTGGTGCGGGCTTTTCGCTGTGCAGCAGCATCGGCAGGCGCCCTGACGGCTTCACTGGCACGGATTTTTAGCTAAATACGGATCTAGTCCAGGTATTTACTGCCTCTTCAGCTATTGAATATGTAGCATCACACAAGGCGCTCGTAGCGCAACTAGCGTCGCCGCGCTGGCCGCCGGGAGTTGTCGTAAAACGCGGCTGGCTTGTTCGCCACCCATCGCACAAAAATGGCAATCTCGGGACGTGCCTGTAGCGCTTGCCAGCTGTTGAACTGCGCGGCCAGTGCGCGCTCAGTTAGCGTGGCGTGGATTTTTCGGTGACAGATGCGGTGAATTAGCGTTTCGGCTTTACTGCCCTGGCTGCACAGCACCAGGTGGTGTTCGTCCACGCTGGGCTCGGGTTCCAGCGCGCGATCGCACAGCGGGCACAGCAGCACGAACACCTCGTAGACGCGAGCAATCAGCACCGCGCACGGGTACTGTTGGCACGTGCTTGAGCTAGATTGGCCCGGGCGTGGTGGGTGGCGCGGCACCTGGTTGCGCCACCCCGAACAGCGCTGGTGCATGCTCTCTTGTAGGCTATGGCGTAGGTGGCTCTGGTTGCGCCTATGCCGAGGCCGTGACGTTTACTAGTAGTGTCAAACACAGGACTATTGGTGGACCGCATTAGCGTTGCGGGTGCGTGCGCTGTATGACATCGCAGGCGGCAACAAGCAGGCCGATAGCCGCTCAAAAAACACAGTGTTTGCCGCCTTGTATGTCTTTGACTTGAAGGCTGTGCAGCAGACCTTGGCTTACGAAAGCGCGGAGCGCAATATAAGCTTACTTACTGTGCACGCCGCCTTCGTCGATAACACCGGTCGAGAAAATCACTTTGCTGAGTGAAGATTTACGATTATCACCCGTGCCAGACGCTAATGGTTCGAACATCCTATAGACCAAACGTGCGTAAATACGTTCTGAGTTCTTTGAGCAATCTTTTGAAATCAATAATATCACACCTGATGCTTACTCGCCATCCGCTAATCCTAAAGTGGCATAGCCTGCTTGAGTGTTCATTTTCAGCAAAGTTTTTTACTAAACTCATAAGTCTAACCCTGCATACGTTGATAACATTGCAAATTCCGACTACCCCAAGGTATCGATCACACCGTAGTAGTACTCAAAGCGCTAAATTCGTGATTTCAAACATAGCGGCTGTGTACGTATTACCGCAGCAGACGAAACTGGTTATGAAAACGATTTTTGTGCAGCTGAAAAATTGTAATTTATCTTGCTTAGGAGCTTAAAAATTCCTCTTTTGCCCATATCAGATGCGTGGCGAGAAGCAGAAGATTTTAGTTGTCTGTGGATGGACCCTTGCCAGAAGTGTTTGGTGATGGCGGGGAGCTTGGTAGTATTGAATTCACAGATCCCTCGGAAACTGAACTGCGACCGGAACTGGCAACTGTGCTAGATACTGGAGTACCATATAGACGGTGATATTCTTCGAGTATTCCTGCGTTCTGACTATCAGTAAGACTTTCAAGGCTTGCATCAGAGCTGCTTCTTTGTAGATTTACAGGTCCAGACGGTTGAGAGCGTGATAGCGCATAACTTGGAGAACCCTGAGCAACAAAATTCTCTGGCATGTTTAATCTGCTCTGTTCAACTCCTGCATGGTGAACACTGCTCTCTGCAACCGCACTTGCAAATCCAGTCGATCTAATATTAGAACCTGCCGATTGCTGCTGCGCGCCTTGCGGTTGCTGCTGCGCGCCCTGCGGTTGCTGCTGCACTGCTTGTGGAATCGGTTGCGGTGCGACTCTATTTCTGTTTCGGCTAAACCCCCTGCTCATACCACCACCCATGATAAATTTCCTTCTAAAAGTAAATTAATTAAAATAAAACTCGATCTAACTCTTATATATATCTGATAGTGATACGAAAGCGAAACATTGCGCGTTAGTCATAGCATTCTTCGGGAGAAGCTAGTATTGAAATATACTGCTAAAGCCTTTGGTGCTAATTCTGAATCCACATTTTATAAGACCAGTGACATGCCTGCATCGCACAAACGATATTATCAAAAATGTGAAATAAAATCTTTTAAGAATTTAAATCTATCATAATTTTAGGCTTGGCAGCACCGTAGTTTCCCTAGTGTCTCAAATGTGCTCGAGTTCGCTGCGCGCGGTGGCTCAATTGCCGGTCGTTACGCCATCTCGCCGAGCCGCACCACACCTACCCTCGCGTCCGAGTACTCGGTTCTAAGGGTTTGCAGTGCGGTCAACACAGCTGTGCGGTAGGGCGGTGCGCCTTCAAAGTAATAAATCAGCGCGCTGCCGTTCAGAAAAACAACCACCGGCCGAACCACGGTGTCGGTGTGTCGGCAAAACGTTGGGCTATGGCTTCAGCGCTCAGCGTGGGCGGCCGACGGGGAGGCGGTGACTGCAGCAGTCAGTCCAGCGCGCCGGTCGCCTGAGCAGCGGCATTTTCCTTACTCAGCAAGTTTTCACAAGCCGCTGACGTCAGCACCGCTGCCGCCACACGGTTGCGCTTCATGGTGCCCATACTGTCCCGTTACAAGGTCACGTCCAATGCCACCATGCCGCCGCGTTTAATGTCTGCGACGGTGATCGACTGAATTAAAAGCTCCTTTTCGATACCGATAACAGTGCTCTCTTATTAGTTTAATGCCGTGCTCGCCGCCGGATCTGGTGGCGAAGCTGTTCGATGGGCCGGTCAATGAGGCTGTAGAACACCCCCGAAGCGCCGAGGCTGGCCGCCAGCGCGACGGCGAAATACCGACCACCTTCCCAGAGGCCGGGCATGTTGGTGCTCGCCTGGCCTTCGAACAGCCAGGCGCTCACCGCGATGCAAACCGTCCAGTGCAGCAAAAACAATGGGTAAGCTATTTTGCCCAACACATGGCTGATGCGCACCAGCATCGGCTGCGCGGCGGCACTGGCCGGGCGCTGAATCACATACAGCATCAGCGTGGCAAATGGCAGCAGGCTGCCCGCCAGATTGCCGCTGTCCAGATCCGATCGCTCAAGCGCCGGAATGGCATAGATATGGGCGCCATAGGCGGCGCAAGCCAACACAAACAAGGGGGTACTGACGCGGACGGCGTGGCGGTAAAAATAGGCGAGGGAGCCCAGCGAAAATACAAAAGCGTTGCCGATGGGGCTGCCGTAAAAGTCAAACGGCAGCAGATGGGCCGCACACAGCG
The DNA here is from genome assembly GCA_031363755.1 of Polaromonas sp. Lineage (GTDB taxonomy): Bacteria > Pseudomonadota > Gammaproteobacteria > Burkholderiales > Burkholderiaceae_C > Polaromonas. The sequence goes on along the minus strand of JANLUZ010000064.1, from coordinate 1,590 downwards.
CGCCCACCGGCAGGCTGATAAGGCACAGCACCAGGCTGGCTTTTTTCGACTGCGCAGTGCCCAGGCCGATCAGCGCGTAGAAATACAGCTCGGTGCCCAACGTCCAGGCAGCGGGCAACATCCGTACAGGGCTGCTGATTTGGCCAAAAACGGCCAGCTGCGGCCACCACTCTGCGCTGCTTTGCGGCAAGCGGATGTAGCTGTTGATGTGGCTGGCCACCGCCGGAAAGGCGTTAATGGCCCACAGTCCCAGGCCAAGGGCGGCCAGGTTGGGGGTAAATGCGCAGCGCCCGGTTAAGCACAAAGGCTGCAGCGCGCGTTGGCATGGCATACACCTCGCGCACAATTTTTGTAATCAAAAAGCCGCTGATGAAGAAAAAGCCCAGCACCGCCACCGGGCCCGCGCCGGGGGCAGCGCGGTTCCAGAGGTGGAACATCACGACATTGAACGCCAGAAAAAACCGTAGCAGATTGAGGCCAGCTTTCATGCCTTTTGCTAGCGTACCGGCGGGGCGCTGATCGGCATGAACGGCGCAATCGCGTTCTTCCATTGCCGGTAGCCGTCGCCATTGAGGTGAACGCCGTCCAGCGTGAAGTCGCTTCGCAGGTTGCCGCGGGTGACGAAGGCGGGCCACAAGTCGATCACCGTCACACTGGGGCTGGCCAGCGTGGCCAGGCGGATGTTGAGGCGGCGGATCTGGCTGTTGAAGCTGGCGCAGGATTTCCAGGCGCCTTTGGCCTCGTTGCAGGTCACGGTGGACAGCACGATCTGCTGGTAGTTGGCCCACACCGCCGCCACCGTGCGGTGGGCGTCGGCAAAGTCGTTGATGCCGATCATCACAAAGGCCAGCTGCGGCCGGGCCGCCACGATGTCGTCAAGCCGCGCCAGCACGCCGTCGGTCGTGTCGATGCCGCGGTTGGCGATGTTCTGCTCCGGAAACCGCTCGCGCCACTCACCGCCGTCGGTCAGGGAGTCGCCAATCATCACCACGTCGGCGTGGTGCGTGATGGCCTTGAACAGCGACACCCGCTCACGCCAGTACGACGTGCGTTCGGGGCTGCCTGTCCAGGCGGGCGACCAGACCAACACCGAGACCAGCAGCATGAGATGAGCGAGGCGTGCCATCCCTGCATTGTTGCTGATCGCATCAAACCGTGGACGAATGCCGAGATGCTCTCGAAATCATAGCAGCTCAGGCAATAAACATAAGGGCTAGGGGCCAATATCACCCGCAAAATGGCCAGGCGGCGCCCAGACGGTTGGATGGCGCCAAAGCGTGCACAAGTGCATGCGTATGTCGTCGCTGACAACAAACAGTGATTTTCAGGTTGCGTCTTGTTGCGTTCTGGCGGATTATCAACAAAGGTTGCTGCTTGAATGCGGCGCTTTCCTACTTTGCAGCGGCCTGCGGGTAGCCAATTGTTTTGCGTTATCCGGGCTTGAACTGCCCTGCGCCAACCCACAGACACTTTTGACGCAATGCTGCCAGCTTCTCTTTCCCGATGGACTTTCAATCTGCAGACTGGGTTGGTGGTGTGCGTTCTGGCAGCGCTGCTGCCCGTCTTTGCGCTGGTGTCTCTGGCGTCGGT
>JANLUZ010000058.1:0-2816 GCA_031363755.1 Polaromonas sp. | reverse complement strand
AGAAGAGCGCGGTGGTTTGGCGGACAGAGGCATCCCGTTGGTCAAATGCCCTGACGACTGGCCCCGGCTGCGTACCAGAAAACCTTCAAACAACTTGCCAGCGCGCGCCCAGCTGAAGCACATGGCCCGGGCACGCGCCTCATGCCGCGGCACCGCCAGCGCCTGGTAGCAGGCGTGCTGCAGGTCTTCATGCAACACGCCACCGCGCCGCGTCCCGTCGGGCAGGCCAACCACCTCCAGCGGGCCGTCCACCGGGAACGCCGCGACTGGCGTGCCGGTGGCCATGGCTTCGAGCATCACCAGACCAAAGGTTTCCGAGCGGCTGGGAAACACAAACACATCGGCTGCGGCGTACACGTGGGCCAGCGCCTCTCGCGGCAACACGCCAAGCCAGCGCGCCTGCGGATAGCGCTCCTTGAGGTGGGCTTCGAGCGGTCCAACGCCGCACACCACCTTGGTGCCAGGGATGTCCAGTTTCAAAAACGCGTCAATGTTTTTTTCGTAGGACACCCGACCCACAAACAGCGAGATCGGGCGCACCACCGTGCCCATGTGTGGCGACTCGCTGGTGGCCTCTAGAGGAAATGGCGGCGCTTCGGGTGCGAACGCAAACAGTTCGGTGTCCACGCCGTGTGTCCAGCTGCGCAAGTTGCGAAATCCACGGCGCGCCAGCATGTCCTGCACGCCCTGCGTGGGCACCATCACGCCCGCAGACGGCTTGTGAAAATACCTCAACAGCGCATAGCCCCACGGCAAGGGAATCTTCAGCGCGGCATGCAGAATTTCGGGAAACTTGGTGTGAAACGCTGTGGTGAAGGCAAGCTGGCGTTTGAGGCAGTAGCCGCGCGCTGCCCAGCCCAGCGGCCCTTCAGTCGCAATGTGGATCGCTTCGGCACCAAACGCATCCAGCCGGGCTGTCAGGGCTTTCTTAGGCCCAATGGCTAGGTCAATGCCCGCATAACCCGGACAAGGTCGCGTCTTGAACAAATGCGGGTGAATGACCTCAACCTGGTGGCCCAGTGCCTGCATTTCGCGGACCAGCTCCACCAGCGTGGTGACGACACCGTTGATTTGCGGTTGCCAGGCGTCGGTGATCAGTGCGATTTTCATGGGCTCGTTGCCGGTGTGGTGTCTAGGTTCGCGGGCGCTGTCGGCTTCGCCTGAAGTGTCTGCGCTTGAGGCTCGGGGGCCCAGTGCAGCAGCTCAAGCGTGCCGTCAAAATGTTCGACCAGCGCGGTGCGGCTTTCGACCCAGTCGCCGTCGTTGCAGTACAGAACGCCGTTGATGTCGCGCATTTCGGCGCGGTGAATGTGGCCGCACACCACACCGTCATGGCCCCGGCGCCGGGCTTCGTGGGCCAAGGCCACTTCAAAATCAGTGACGTAGTTCAGCGCGCTTTTGACTTTTTGCTTCAAATAGGCCGACAGCGACCAGTAGGGCAAACCCATGCGGGCACGCACACGGTTGAGGTGGCGGTTGAGCTTGAGGGTGAACTCGTACAGGTTGTCGCCCACGTACGCCAGCCACTTGGCGCACTGCACCACGGCATCGAAGTAGTCGCCGTGAATCACCCACAGCCTGCGGCCGTCGGCGGTGGTGTGAACGGCGTCTTCCACCACTTCGATGCCGCCAAACTGGTGGCCGATGAAGCCCCGTGCAAACTCGTCGTGGTTGCCAGGGACGAACACGATGCGGCAGCCTTTGCGCGCCCGCTTCAGCAGCTTTTGCACCACATCGTTGTGCGCCTGCGGCCAGTACCACTTGCGGCGCAATTGCCAGCCGTCAATGATGTCGCCTACGAGGTACAGGTTATCGCTGGGGTGCGCTTTCAAAAAATCGAGCAGGGGCTGGGCCTGGCAGCCGGGCGTGCCGAGATGCAGGTCACTGATGAAAATGGTGCGGAACCGCTGACCGCCTGTCTCATCGTCTGAGGCGGGCTCTGGCGGGTCCGCAGGCCTCGCCTGGCCTGCGGTCAATGGTGGCCCGTCAATGGCGCCAGATCCAGTGCGGCTCGAGTCGTGACCCTCGGCGCTGAACAAGGGGGTAGCGCTCAGCAGGCCGACCAACATGTCAGCCATCACAAATCTAGCGGTTTGCCTGAAAAATGCTTTTGGTAACGCGCCGGCAAGTCGGTGATGCGCATCATCATCGGCAGGTCAGCGGAGTTGAAATCAGGGTCCCAGGCCGGGGCGCCCAGCACGGTGGCACCCAGACGCAAATAGCCTTTGATGAGTGCGGGAGGCTCCACGTCCAGCGTGTCGTCCAGCTTTTCCACCGGCAGCGCCAGGCGCGGCGTGACCCGGTACTCAATCGGTGCCAAGTGCTTGGCCTTGACCTGGCGCCAGATGCTGGCCGCCGCCTGCCCGGTTGACACACCGTTGTGCTGCATCGGAATGCTGGCGCAGCCAATCATGGTGTCGAGCTGGTTGCGCCTCATGAACTCGGCCAGCGCACCCCATAGCGCCAGAATCACGCCACCGTGGCGGTGGTCGGCATGCACGCAGCTGCGGCCCAGCTCAACCATGCGGCTGCGCAGCGTGCGCAATCGGGTCAGGTCAAACTCGGTGTCGCTGTAAGTGCTGCCCACGCGTTTGGCCTGCGTCGGCGTCAGCACGCGGTAGGTGCCGATCACTTCGCCGCTGCCCACGTCGCGCACCAGCAAGTGCTCGCAGTAGTCGTCAAACAGGTCAATGTCGTGGCCTGGCAGCGTTTTAGACAAGGTGGCGCCCATTTCGAGCGCAAAGACGCTGTACCTCAAGCGCTGGGCTTGCCGGACGTCGTCTTGGTGGCGCGCCCAACTGACCGAAATCTTGCCC
>JANLUZ010000052.1:0-11733 GCA_031363755.1 Polaromonas sp. | reverse complement strand
CGCTGGATCTCCGGCTTGAGGGTGTCGTCCGTCTTTGCGCGTGCGCAGCGCAAATCTGGGTTGCGCTGGTGTGCCGCATGACGGCGATAGCCCGATGGGGCAATCTGCAAGACTTTGCAGATCGGCTCGACCCCGTGGGTGCCGCGATGCTTGTCCACAAAGTCCTTTAAAACTTGAGTTTGCGGCCCGGCTCCGCCTGGGCAAAAAAAGCACTCGCCAGCTTGAGGATCTCATTGGCCCGGCGCAGTTCCTTGTTCTTGCGCTCCAGCTCCTTCACACGCTGCGCCTCTGCGGTAGTGACGCCGTCGCGCACGCCCGTATCGACCTCTACGCGCTTGACCCATTCGTTCAACGTCTGGGGCACGCAACCAATCTTTGGGGCGATGGATTCAATGGCCGCCCACAGCGAAGGGAACTCGCCTCGGTGCTCCTGCACCAGGCGCACTGCGCGCTCCCGTACCTCGGGGGAAAACTTGTTTGACTTTTTCATGGCTCAATCCTCTCAGAGATTTGAGCCTCCTCAAAATACGGGGCGGTTCATGAGCAGGTTGGCCAATTCCTTATCGTTGTCTTTGCGGGTCCGAACGCTCTTGGTCGGAAAAACTTCGCGAACATAGCGCTTGGCAACGACTGAGAAAAGTTTGGTTGAGTCATCCTCTCGCGCTCCCTCGCGCTGGGCCCACAGTCGCAATGCCTCTATCCGATCGCTCGAAAGCTTTGACCAAACGCGCGGTGTGGTTCGTCTGACTTGACATCACATCTTCCCTTTGTGGTGGAAGCGGGGCGGATCGTCGTAGTTCGATTGGCGGCGACGGGCTCGAATAGTGCCTTCTGCCGACTGCCGCAGTACTTCGGTGTTGGGGTACAGCCGCACGTCCGCAGCCATCCCACGCGCTTGGCTTTTTGCCTTTCAGGCCGCGCAGGCTGCTCCTCAGAGCGCCTCAAAAATCCGCCCAATCGCCTCAAAACCAGGCCTTCGCGCCGGCAGCTCGTCCAAGCAAGCATCGCGCAGTGCAAGCAGTGGCCTACACGCTGCGTTGTCCAGGTCGCTGCAACGCGCCAGCAGCTCTTCGAGCAGGTACCCGAACGCCCGCACCTCAACGCGTTGCAGGGCCTGGGCATGCTCCGGGCTGTGCTGAGAAGTGAACGAAGCCGCGCCGAAGTCGCCGAGAAGCGCCTGCTGGCCGCTTAGCAAAATGTTGTGGGCATACAAGTCGCCATGCATCAGCGCGCGTGCGTGCAGATGCTGCGCGGCTGAGGCGATGCCGTGGGCAATGGCGATGACCTGCCGGGGCGTGAATGTGCTGTTGGCGGCGTAGACATCCCGTGAGCACGACGCCATGCTGGGCGGTGCTGCCATGGGCCGGAATTGCGGTGCGATGCGTGGCATCACGATGCCGGGTTTGGCGTCCGGGTGACCGGTCAGGCGGCCCAGGGCGGTGATGAGGTTTGGGTGCTGGCCCGCCCGCAGCGCAGCGGTCATTTCGCTATCAGGCAGGCCGTCGCTGGTCATGCTGCCCTTGAAAAGTTTGACCGCAACTAGCCGGGCCGCCGAGGTGCCGCTGTCCAGCTCGGCGCTGTAAATCGTGCCTGACGCGCCTTCGCCCAGAGCGCCTTCCAGGCGCAGCCGCGACCGCGCGATGCCTTTGGGCTGCTCGCCTGCGACGCTGGGCACCGCCGCATCAAGGGCGGATTGCTCGCCCGCCTGGGCGGCAAAGGCTAGCCATGCCAGGCGCGGCATCTGCAACAACCAGTCAGGCAGCGCGCCCAGCCGGTTCGCTGACACACGCAGCAGCGCGAGCTGTTGGCACTGGGCCAGCGTACTTGGCAAGTTGCGCAACTGGTTGCCCGCCAGCATGAGTTTTTCAAGCTGACCGCACTGCCCGATGCTGTCAGGCAGCTGCTTGATCTGGTTGTCAGTCAGGATCAGCCAGCGCAGCCCGGGCGGCAAGGCGTCGTCCGGCACGTGGCGGATCTGGTTGGCTTTGAAGCCGATCATGGTCAGCTGCAGGCATCGGCCCAGCACGGCTGGCAGTGTGGTGAACAGGTTGTTCGAAGCGAACATCACCCGCAGCTTGTGCAGGCGCGGCAGGTCGGCGGGCAGGTGAGTGAGCTGGTTGTTTGACACGTCCAGCACCTCCAGCGTGTCGGCCAGCGTGAACACGGCGGGCGGCAGTTCAGTTAAGCCGCAGGCGAGCTTGAGGTGGGTGGCGCCCAGAAGCTGGCCGCTTTGCAGTGGGTCGAGGGTGGCGTGGAGCATGGAGGGCGGCGCAGCCGGCAAGCGGCCTATTGGTGAAGGCCGCATGGTCGCACACAGCGAGCGGCGTACTTGTCAAAATGCCTGGTCGATAGTATTGCTACTATTAATATAGCTTCTCAGGCAATGAATACCTGGGCTAGCGGGTATTTTTGATGTGAATCCTGCGCTGGCGGTGGCCTAGCAGCACATGCGCGGTCAACACCAGCGGCACGGCCACGCCCACGCCCCAGTGCCCCCAGCTTGACCACTGCCTGACCAGCCCCTCCGGGGCATAGCCCAGGGCGTAGCCTGTGGCCGCCAGCACCGCGAGGGTGCCGGTTATCAGACTGCCGGAGATGCGGTTTTTCTTCAGGCGCCAGGCCAGCCGGACGTGGTGTGTCAGCACGCTGCCCGCCATGACCAGGCTGACCAGCGCGGCAGCTGCATGCACGCGCATGGCCCACAGCTTGTAAGGCAGCGCGGCGGCGTCGGATTCAGGCAGCCACACGTGCACCACCAGCCAGACGAAGCCGGTGGCGGTCAGCAGCCCCAGGCTGGCGTACACGCCGCGTTGCTGCCAGGCGGGCAGTGCGATGGCCTGGGTTGGTCCTGCGGCGTGGCGTGGTGCGCGGCGGTGAGGTTGCTGAGGGTGGGGGAGCGGGGCCGTCATGCGTGAAAAATCCACGATTGTGCGGCATGCGCCGCCAGCACCGGGTGCTGCGCATCGCCCGTGGCGGCCACGACTTTGGTCAGCGCATCGGCGGCCATGCAGTGGGGTGCGGTGACGGTCCAGCTGTGGCCTGACGCGGCACGCTCGCGGCTGACACCGTGGTAGAGCGCTCCTGGCGGGTGCGTGCCCGGCGGCTCACTGCCGGTGTGCAGCACATGGGCCGATGTGGCGGCCGCGCGGTTTTGTAGCACGGTGCAGGTGATGCAGTGTGACGCGTCGGCGGGTGATCGCACCTGCAGGGGCAGTTGCCAGTCGCCAAACACGCGCACATCACCCCCGGCATTAACCCAGCCCTGCGCCACGCCTGCCGCCTGCAGGGCCGCTACCGCGCAGTCTACCGCATAGCCTTTGGCGATGCCGCCCAGGTCGGCGTGCAGTGTGTGGACAGTTCGGGTGGCGTCAAGCAGGGCGTGTTGGCGAACCCGCTGGCCGGGTTTGTCCAGCTCGATGGATTGCCAGGGCGCAAGGTGCGGCATGTCAAGTGCTCCGCCAGATGAAAACACATCGAACACGCCGCCTGTTTCGCGGCTCAGCTGCAGGGCGAACGACAGCACCGCCAGGGTGTCGAGCGACAGCATGACCCAGTGGCCCGGTGCGGCGGTGTTGATGGCGCTCAGCTCGCTGCTGGCCTCGTGGCGCGACATACGCTGGTGGATGCGGGCGACGGCGGCAAAAGCGACTTCGCTGGCAGCAAATGCTGCCGCGTGCGCAGCCGGGCTGGTGCCGCCGATATCAAAGCCGATCTCCACCAGGGTGCCCAGCAGCGGCTTGGCGCGTCGGTGAAGCGGCATCATGCAGCCGGGGTAGGCGTGCGGCGTGGGAGCTCAGGCCAGCGGCAGCTGCTGGCTGCTGCGCAGCACATCAAGCAGCACCACGATCCGGCGAACCCCGTCGGTCACGTGGCTGCACGACAGCGTGGCCCCGCTGATGAGCGCAATGTCGTCGCCGGTTTTCAGCGGCGCGGCAGCGGTCTTGCCGGTGAACTGGCCGCGCCAGGCGGGCAGCCTGATTTCACTGCCGTGGCTTTCGCGGTAGCTCAAGATTTCGATGCCGCGCACATGCCCGGTGGTGTCCACGCCGACGGCGTAGGTGATCAGCTCGTACTTGCCGATCACCTGGTCGACCACCACGGTGCCAAGGTATCTGCCGCCGGCGTCCAGCGCGTGCAGCAGCTTCCAGCTGGCACTGCGCGCCTCGGTCTTGGCCAGCCGCCCCAGCGCCGACAGTTGCTCGGCCGTCAGCGTGACAGGTTTTTCAGACCACTGGGCGGCTTGCGCAAACAGCTGCGACTGGGCCTGCTGCACGGTCAAATAATCCACCGCAAACGCGGTGCTGTGGCTGGCCAACAGCACCGTTGCCGCCAGGGGTGCCAGAGCTGCAGAAAACACGCGCATCAGAACGCGTAGCCCAGGCCGACGTTGAAGCGGTTGGCATCCTTGTTGACGCTAAAGCGCTGGTAGTCGGTTTTCACCACCACACCCGGGGCGATCTGGACGTTGGCTCCCAGCGTAGCCACACGTTCATAGCCATCGGCAGCGCGGCTCAAGCCGGCTGGGAACCCAGCGTAGCCCTTGGCGGTATTGAAGCGCTCAATGCGCGCAAACGGAGTGAGCTTGTAGTCGCCCTGGCTCCAGATGTTGTAAGCCGCCTGCACATAACCGCCGTCAAAGTTCGCCGGAATCGGTGTCGAGTCGCCGGCGTACAGCACATTGAGGCGGCCGGTGTCGCTGATGGTGGCGCGGGCGTACACGGCCGACATATCCCATTTGCCGGGTGTCCAGCGGGCGTGAATGTCATACACCGTGATACGCGGCTTGGCCCCGGCCAGCTGGCCATGGCCCGCCCCGCCGCTGAACACACTGCCGCCCACCTGCAAGCCGGGCACACCGCGCCAGTTCACCGCGCCAAACACCGCCAGGTCTTTGGCCTTGGCGAGCTGACCTTCCTGGTGAATGCTGCCCAGCGGGGATTCCTTGCCATCGCCCGACTGTGAGTCCCATTTGGTCAGGTCGAAACCCGTGCTGACGCCAGCGTTCCAGGTGAAGCCGCCTTCGGTGCTGCCCACCAGCTGCACACCGGCTTCGCGCCAAGTGCTGGGGATGATGGCGGTTTCAATGAAATTGCGCTCCACACCATAAAACGCAGTCGGCTCATGGTTTTCGTTGAGCAAGCCGACAGGAATCAGGAACAGCCCCGCCTTAGCCGCCAGGTTGGGGCGGAACTGATGCTCGATGTAGGCCTGCTCCACCGCCACTTCACCCCGGTCTGTGGCCGACGTGACGGCGTGCTCGAACTCGAACTCCCCGACAAACTTGGTGTTCTCGCTGAAGCGGTGCTGCACGCCCAGCACGATGCGGCGCACGTCGATTTGCGAGTCGGATATTCTGCGGGTGGGCCGGTTGTAGTTGATCTCGCCGTAGCCGCTGAACACGGTGGCGGGTTCGGCGCGCAGGCCGGGGCCAGAGACTTCGGCCACCGCCGTTTTGGCCTGAACGGCGGTGTCATTGGCCTGCTGGGCAGTGGCGGCCGTTTGCGTTTGTGCCGCCTTGAGCTGGCTCAGCTCACCGCGCAGGCTTTGCAGCTCGGCGGCCATGGCCTCCATGCGCTGCAGTAGCTGGTCGGACGTGACTGGCGCGGCCTTGGTTTGTGCCGTGGCTGTGTGGCTGATGCCGGCGATGGCCAGCGCGGCGCATAGCGGGATGAGTTTGAAGTGCTTGAACATGTTATTAGGGTTGTTGGCGTTGTTGGGTGACGAGTAAAAATGAGGTCAGGCGAGTTCGGCGCTGGCCGCGCATCAGCTCGGCGTGTAGCGCAGCGAGCCAAACAGGCCAGCTTTTTCGTCTTCAGGGCCCGCAGCAAAATACAGCGAGTCGCTGTCGCCCAGGCTCACGCCGTTGCCAAACTGCAAGCCCCACAGGCCCGGAATTGCCACAAAGGCCCCGCTGGCGTTGCGCAGGTAGCCCAAAAACTCGCCCGTGCTGCCGCTAAAGCTGCTGATCAGTCCGGCACCGCCAAAGTTGCCCACCAGCACCGCGCCCGCGAACGCGCCGAACGCGGCCGGCGCCACCGCTACGCCCCACGGTGCGTTCAGGCGCTTGTCGTCGTTGTAGATGCGCACGCGCTGGCCTGTGGTCGTGAACTCCACGAGGCGGCCGCGGTCGGTCTGGTAGCCGCCCAGTCGCTCGGCTTCAGCGTCCACCGCGTCTTCTTCGCCCGCAAAAAAGGTCGTGATGTCGCTGGGGCCAAGCCGTGACTTGGCATAAGTCACAAAGACGCGGTTACCCACTGTCTGGATGTTGAAGGGCACGAAGTCGCCCGGCTTCACCGCGCCGCCGGTGCCCGTGCCAAACGGGTTCACAAAGCCGACGGTGGGCACCAGGTTCCACGCCGCGTCGAACTGGCGGATTTGCGGGTCGGCACCGAAGTCAGCCACCCACAACGTGTCGGTCGTTTCGGGTTTGACCGCCACGCCAAAGAAGGCCGAACCGAGCGACGTGCCGTCAAACACGCGCTGGCTGCCGCCGTTGTTGCGCAGGATCTGCCCGGTGTCCTGTCGGCGGTCCGTCCAGGCAGCGATGTAGCCGTTGTCGGTGACGAAGATGAACCGTGCCGAGCCCTGCATGGTGACCGTGCCGCCCGCGCCATCGGGCATGGTCTGGCGTAAAACAGTGGGTGGTGTGGTGCTGTTATCAAGGAACACGGGCTCAAAATTGCTCGACGTCAGCGCCGCGCCGTTGTAGGCCACACCCGTGACGGTGCCGCCCGCAATCGGGTCTTGCGTGCCTTGGATCGACATCCGGCTCAAGCCGTCGGTGGTCAGACTTTGCAGGCTGGCGGTAGGTGAATTGCGCACGTCGCCAATGAACTCCCAGGAAGACCCTCCGCCGCCGATCCAGAAATGCCCGCCCGCGCCGGCTGGGCGAATGGCAATGCCCCAGGCGTCCAGAAAGTCGGGCAGCACATATTTGGCGCCGTAGCTGCTGTTGGACGCCACCAGATTGGCCTGGGTGAAGCGGTTCTGGGCAGCCGGCTGCGTGCCCACATCGCCGCTTCCACTGCCGCCACCGCCACAGGCTGTCAGCACGGCGCTTGCGGTGCCCGCCAATACAAAACTTCGTCGCTGCATACCTTTTTCCTGTTTGTTTGAAGGGTAAATGTCGAGAAACGACAAGGTGTGGATGTTAGCTGAGAATCATTAGCATTCGCATGCCGCTGATTTTTCAGGGCTCTGCGGCTTGTCGCCCATCGGTCAAAAGCCCCATGTCCTGCGTGGATCACGGGGCTTTGACGCGTGTTTATGAGGGTCTGTATGCTATTAAAAAAATAGCTGCATAGGCATTAGACGCCTGGGCTAAAAGCGGTAATCGCTTTAAAAAACGGTATTCTTACCGTAGCAGACTCGGTGGTTGAGTCAGGGCGCCTGGTGGCCGGCGTCGTTGCCCTGGGCGCTTTTTTTGGTGTCGTAGCGCCGCATCATCGGTGTGACCGAGATGCCGTGCAGCACCACCGACGCCACCACCACCGGCAGCGTGATGGACAGCAGGTGCTGTGCCAGCGCGGGCTCAATGCCCTGACGAATGGCAAACAGCAGGTAGTACAGCGAGCCGATGCCGCGGATGCCGAACCAGCCGATGAGCCGGCGCTGGCCCCGGCTGACTGGCGTGCCCAGCAGGCCGATCTGCACGGCCACGGGCCGGATCACCACGAACAGCAGCGGGATGAACCACAGCACTTCTTCCTTAAAATGAACGGTGGCCAGCAGCACGCCGACGGCCATCACAATGCCGATCTCGGCGAAGCGCTCCAGCGGGTGGTTGAAGCTGGAGACCGCCTGCAGCATGTGCTCGGGTGCCTGCTCACCGGTGGCCAGCGCCTGCTCCGGGTTCAGGGCCACGTTGGGCGGTGCTGGCGCGGGCTCGGGCCGGCCTGCGTCGTTGGCGCGGCGCAGCGCCAGCCCGGCGGCGAACACCGCCAAAAAGCCGTACGTGCTCACCAGCAAAGCCAGGCCGTAGGTCAGCGCAATCAGGCCCAGCGCAATGAACTCGTCCGAGTCTAGCGCCTCGCGGTGGCGCATGCGCAGGTAAATGACCAACCGGCCGACCCCCGTGCCCAGGCCATAACCCAGCGCCAGCCCACCGGCCGTGGCCCACAGCACATCAACCGTCCACCAGCGCCACAGGCCGCCGCTGCGTGCCGCGCCGTCAAAATCAAGCACGTGCACACCGAGCAGCCCCAGCCCGAGCATGACCAGCGCAAACGCGGTGCCGTCGTTCAGCCCGCCCTCGCCCGTCAGGCCAAAGCGCAAGCGGTCCCGATCACCGGGGTCGGCCACCTGCACGTCCGAGGCCAGCACCGGGTCAGTCGGCGCCAAAATCGCACCCAGCAATACGGCTGCACCCAGCGGTAAATTCAGGGCGTAAAAGCCAACGGCGGTAACTGCCGCCACCGTCAAGAGCATGGACACGGTGGCCAGCTGCACCGGGATGCGCCAGCGCGCGTTGCGCAGCGGCAATTCCAGCTTCATGCCGCTGTTGAACAGCGACAGCAGCACCGCGATTTCCGTCACGCGTTCGAGCAGCTCGGTGTTCTTGAAGGCGTCCAGCTTGACCAGCCCCCAGCCCGCTGGCCCCACGGCCACGCCAAGGGCCAGGTAAAGCATGGCGGGGCTTAGCGGCAGGCGATTCAAAAATGAGCTGCCCAGCGTCAGTGCCATCAGCAGCGCCCCGGCGATCAGGCAGCCGATGGTGAAAAGATCAGGCGCATCCATGGTCGCCCACGGTGTGCGCGAGGCGGGGGAGGGGGGCAGCACGCATCATGCGTGTAAGGTTAGCGCTTCCGGCTATAAAAGCCACCGCCCGTGGGCGGTTTGCCTTGTCAGCCAAGGGCGCTGATGGCGGGCGTCTGCGAGGCAAGTTAAGGAGGGACAAGGGGGCGATAGGAGGCAAAAATAATGCCAAATTGGCCCCTAGCCCATGCATCTGCTGCCTGGGTAGCTATCAATACCGAAGCAGACGTGCAAACGTGCAGACGCCAGCATGCCAGCCTGCCGCCAGCGCGCTACCAGTCGACCAGGCTCAAGCCCAGGCTGAGCACGGTACGGCGACGGTTGTAGTCGAGCAGGCTGTCGCCGTAGCCATTGAAGAGCTGCACGTGGTAGCGCAGGCCCGAATAGCTGGGTGACGACTTGGGCGCCAGCATCCAGTCCACGCGGGCGGAGCCCTTGGCATCGCTGCGCAGCGAGTGCTTGAGCGTCACCCCCAACGAGTTGCGGGGGTTGATTTGCCAGTCGGCCAAGAACTCGCCCCGGCCTACAAAGTTCTCAATGCCTGGGTTGTCGTCGTCTGTGGCCGACTCCCTGAAGCGACGCCACACCTTGGCCTGCACGATCAGAAAAGAACTGGGGCTGAGCTGCTTTTCAGCTGCGCCAAACACGTAAGCCCGGTTCCAGCTGCGCGACAGCGGCAGCGACTGGCCGTTTGACTGGTGCACCACGCCTGCACCGGTCAAGCGGTAGTTCCAGCCAAAGGGCAGGCCGATCTGGTGCGGGTAAATGTAGATGGCTTCGGGCTCGAAGTCGGTGCTGCGAAACGGGCGCGACAACTCTTTGTTGAAGACCTGCCAGTAGCTTTTCTGGCTGTACGCAAACCACAACGAGTCGTGGTCGCTCTCGTCGTCGTCGCTGCTTTTGAACAGGCCCTTGGCGATTTTGGTGCGCACCGACAGCTCGATCTTCGCGTCGGTTTTGCTGAATCCTTGGGGCACCACAGCGTTATTCAGCGGGTTGCCCGAGGTGGGCTGCTGGTTGACGGTGCCGGCCGTGCTGACAGCCAATGTCAGCGGGTGGAAGCCACGCGGCGTGAAGGTGTCGCAATCGGTGCCGCGCTGCAGCTCCCAAAAGCGCGACAACGGCGAGTACCGGAGGTTTTTACAGCCGATGGGCTGGCCGTCCGGGGCTTCGGTGTTGACGGCCGGCAGCAGCAGCACCGGCGTGGCGGGCAGGCCAGCGGTGGGGTTGGCAGCTGCGGTGGTCAGCGCCGGGCTGGCGGCTGCCGCGCCTCCTGGCGTTGCAGCGGCCTGCGCGTCAGCCCAGATTTGAAAACACGCCAGTTGCGCCGCAGGGTTACTTTTTTGCGCCTGGCAGATTTGCCATCCCTGAGCGGCGGAATTCTTCGGAATTTCTGCCATCGTGGCGCCGGACGGCAGCGGCGCAGCCTGGGCGAATGCCAGCTGCCCGAGTGGGGCCAGCAGGGTCAGCAACGCGGTCAGTGCCGCAGCGGGGGCACGGGCCGGTCGGCGGGCGGTGGCACAGGGTTTTTTTGTCATGGCGTGGTGTGGTGAGGAGAAAATTGAAAGCGACCGATCAAGGCAGTTTTTTTAGGGTGAAGGCAACGCTGGGGGCATTGTCAGCCTCGGCGGTCATGTCTTTCCACAAACCAGCAAATTCCGTACCACAGGAGCCGGGCACCACCTCGCCGTTCCAGGTGGCGGTGATCCGCACCTTGTCGGCCGACTCGTCGAGCAGCAGCAGGCCGCCGTCGATGTCGCCGGCCAGCGCCGCCTGGGTCAGGGCTGGGCCGGTGCCGTTGCGGTTGAAGGTGCGACTGACGGTGCCCGCCAGGCTTTCAGAAAACTCGGCATGGCGCTGCAGCACCAGCGTGGCGGTGGTGGGCAAACCAGCCGGCGGTTGGGTGTAGCGCACCGCCCAGCGGCCATACAACAGCGGCGCAGTCATGGCGTCTGCTGGCACGCAGATGGCCGCAGGCGGTGGGGTGGACGGCAATGCAGCCGCCGCCATGGCGTTGACCGCGAGCAGGGCGGCAAGCGGGGCGCTGCACCGCAAAAGGGCAAAAACTGTCGGGGCAGGCGTCATGGAAGGCGTCGGGAAAAAAGGGCAAGGGCATCGCGGGGCGCGTGTGCGCCAGCCGCAGCTTGGTTGTCTCGGGCGGCAAACCCTGGAAACTTGGCAAAGGTGGCAAAGGTGGCAAAGGTGGCAAAGATGGCGAAGGTCGCCATGTTAAGGGACAGCGGTGCCGGGGCCGCTGCTGGCGCGCATCAGTCGTCGGCCAGGGGATCTGTGCGGCGCAACAAGCCGGCGCTGATGGCGTTTTTGATCAGCTGCTTTTCATAGTGTCGGTTGCGCCTGCCCTTTTTGGCACCCGAGCGTTTGCCGTTGCGCTTATCCACCACGATGCTGCTGAGCTGGCTCAGGTCATGCGCGTCGCGGATTGCGTTGGGAGCGGTGCGTTTGCCCATCGCTGTCGGTGCAAAAACGCTCAGCCCAGCCAGCTGCCGTTGTGCATGATCTCGTCGAAAAAAGCACGCAGTGTGGTGGGGCTCATGGTGTAAGGGTCAAAACTGGCGGAGCGCGAGTACTTCAAATAAATGGCGCGGTTCGATTCGAGCGAGGACAACGATCCCATCGACCACTGGGTGAATTTGCGTGACGCGATCTCCGAAAAATCCAGAATCGCCGGGTCGCGGTGGCGGGGGTCAGCCAGGATGCGGTGGTACAGCAGGCTGACGGCCGTGCGGTCGCCTTCGAGCTGCTGCAGAAAAATGCCGTTGGTCAGGCACAGTGCGCCGGTGATGCCCACGCGCGCGTTGTTGCGCTGTGAGGCGGCCAGGATGGATTGCAAATCGTCGGGCACCAGTGTTTTGGCGGTGCGGCTGGCGTAGGTCAGTTGGATCAGCATGGCTTTGTACTTGTTAAAGCCGCGAAGTGTGCCTGCGCAACGCCTGGCCAGTGAAGCAAAGGGGATTGGCT
>JANLUZ010000035.1:0-6418 GCA_031363755.1 Polaromonas sp. | reverse complement strand
AGACTTCTCGCCGCTAGCTGAGCCCGTGATGCGCTATGCACGCGCGGTGATCTTGATAGGGCGTGACGCCGCGTTGATTCGTGCTGCGCTGACCGGTGCAGGTCTGCCGCTGCTGGACGCCAGTTCCATGGACCACGCTGTGGAGCTGGCGGCGCGCCATGCCCAAACCGGCGACGCAGTGCTGATGTCACCGGCTTGCGCGAGCTTTGACATGTTCCGTGACTACGGGCACCGGGCCGAGGTGTTTTGCGAATCGGTGCGCCAGTTGGCGGAACGCTCTACCCACTCACAAGGGACTGTATGAGCACCGGCACACGCTTCATGGGCTGGTTTTCTGAAGTCGGCAAAGCGGCATCGGATGCGCTACCGGTGCGCCTCGGTGGCCAAAGCCTGTCGGCCGCACCGTCGGCGTCCATCCGGCTTGCTGGATTCGACAAAGCCATGGTGTGGGTCATTGTGGCCCTGCTGATGTGGGGTCTGGTCATGGTGTATTCGGCCTCTGTGGCCATGCCGGACAACCCCAAATTTGCACGCTACAGCCAGTTTCATTTCGTGATCCGCCATGGCGTTTCCCTGGTGATTGCCACCTTGTGCGCCGTGCTCGCGTTTCAGTTGCCCATCTCGACCTGGGAGCGGGTTGCGCCCTGGCTGTTTGTGCTGTCGCTGGTGCTGCTGATGATGGTGCTGGTGCCCTTCATCGGCAAGGGCGTGAACGGCGCCAGACGGTGGATTTCTCTGGGCGTCATGAATTTTCAGCCCTCCGAGCTTGCCAAGTTCGCGACCCTTCTGTACGCCGCCGACTACATGGTGCGCAAAATGGAGGTCAAGGAACGGTTTTTCCGGGCTGTGATTCCGATGGCGATTGCCATTGGCATTGTTGGTCTACTGCTGTTGGCCGAGCCTGACATGGGCGCCTTCATGGTGATCTCAGTGATCGCCATGGGCATTTTGTTTCTGGGCGGTGTCAATGCCCGCATGTTCTTTGTGATTTCGGCTGTGGTGGTCGGTGCGTTTTCGCTGATGGTGATGCTCAGCGACTGGCGGCGCGAACGGATTTTTGCCTACCTTGATCCCTGGAGCGACAAGTACTCGATGGGCAAGGGCTACCAGTTGTCGCACTCACTCATTGCCTTTGGGCGCGGCGAGGTGTTTGGCGTCGGCCTGGGCGGCAGCATTGAAAAACTGCAATGGCTGCCCGAAGCGCACACCGACTTCTTAATGGCGGTGATCGGTGAAGAATTCGGCCTGGTGGGCGTGCTCACCATCATCGCGCTGTTCATGTGGATGGCCCGCCGCATCATGCACATCGGCCGCCAGTCAATCGCGCTAGACCGCCTGTTTGCCGGCCTTGTGGCCCAGGGCGTCGGCATCTGGATGGGTTTTCAGACCTTCATCAACATCGGTGTGAACCTGGGCGCTTTGCCAACCAAAGGCCTGACCTTGCCGCTTATGAGCTACGGCGGCTCAGCCATTGTGATGAACCTGATTGCCCTGGCCGTGGTGCTGCGCATCGATTATGAAAACAGACTTTTAATGCGCGGAGGCCGCGTATGAAAAGTCTGTTTCGCCAAAGCAGACTCAGCGCGCAGCGCTGCAAGCCGCGCATGCGGGTTGTAATGCGCGGAGGCCGCGTATGAAAAGTCTGTTTCGCCAAAGCAGACTCAGCGCGGAGCGCTGCAAACCGCGCCAGCGGGTTGTGATGCGCAGAGGCCGCGTATGAGTCGCTGTGCCTTGATCATGGCGGGGGGCACGGGCGGCCACATCTTCCCGGGGCTGGCGGTGGCTGAAGCCCTGCGCGAGCGCGGCTGGCGCGTGCACTGGCTGGGTGGCACCGGCAGTGCCGCGCACCCCAGCATGGAAAGCCAGCTGGTGCCGCCGCGCGGCTTTGCGTTTGAGTCGATTGCGTTTTCGGGCGTGCGCGGCAAAGGCCTCGCGACGCTGGCGCTGTTGCCGGGGCGCTTGCTCAAGGCCTTTTGGCAAAGCATTCAGGTGATTCGCCGCGTCCAGCCTGACGTGGTCGTCGGACTGGGCGGCTATATCAGTTTTCCGGCGGGCCTGATGGCTGTCCTGCTTGGCAAGCCGTTGCTGTTGCATGAGCAGAACGCGGTGGCGGGCCTGGTCAACAAGGTGCTGGCCCGCGTGGCTGACAAGGTGTTCACCGCCTTTCCAAATGTGTTGGCGAATGCCGAGTGCATTGGCAACCCGCTGCGCCCGGCCTTCCTGCAGCAGCCCGAGCCGACTGAACGGTTTGCGGGCCGCAGCGGGCCGTTGAAGTTGCTGGTGGTGGGCGGCAGCCTGGGCGCAAAAGCCCTGAACGATTTGGTGCCGCAGGCGCTGGCGTTGATTCCGCAGGCTTGTCGCCCCAGCGTTACCCATCAGAGCGGTGCCCGCCAGCTCGACGCCCTGTGTGCCAACTATGCAGCCGCAGGCGTCACAGCAGCCATCACGCCGTTTATCGACGACACCGCGAGCGCCTTTGCTGACGCTGATCTCGTCATCTGCCGCGCCGGTGCCAGTACCGTGACCGAGCTGGCCGCCGTCGGGGCCGCCGCCTTGCTGGTGCCATTTCCATCTGCGGTTGACGATCACCAAACGCACAATGCCCGCTTTTTGGTGGACCAAGGCGCGGCGTGGCTTATTAGCCAACGAGAGCTCACGGCGTCCAGCTTGGCCGAATTGCTACAAAAAACAGAGCGCTCCAGGCTTTTACTGCTTGGGCTAGCGGCCAAAAAGATGCAAAAAACGCACGCCACTGCCGAAGTGGTGGCCGCCTGCGAACTTTTGGCCCCAATTAAGCCCATCGAAGCCTGTTGAATCGCCTCTCACCACACTTGCCATGAAACACGCGATCAAACACATTCACTTTATCGGCCTGGGCGGCGCGGGCATGTCCGGCATTGCCGAAGTGCTACACAACCTGGGCTATGTGATTTCCGGCTCCGACCTGTCCGACAGCGCCACCCTGCGCCGCCTGGCGGGCATGGGCATCCAGACCTTTGTGGGCCACGCGGCCGACAACCTGGCCACCGTCGATGCCGTGGTCACCTCCACCGCTGTCAAAGCCGACAACCCCGAGGTGCTGGCGGCCCGCGAAAAGCACATTCCGGTGGTGCCGCGCGCGCTGATGCTGGCCGAGTTGATGCGCCTCAAGCAGGGCATTGCGATTGCTGGCACTCACGGCAAAACCACCACCACCAGCCTGGTCGCCAGCGTGCTGTACGAGGGCGGGCTCGACCCGACCTTCGTGATTGGCGGCAAGCTCAACAGCGCCGGCGCCAATGCCAAACTGGGTTCGGGCGACTACATCGTGGTGGAGGCTGACGAGTCTGACGCCTCGTTCCTGAACCTGCTGCCGGTGATGGCCGTGGTCACCAACATTGACGCCGACCACATGGAAACCTATGGCCATGACTTCGGCAACCTGAAAAAAGCCTTCGTGGACTTTTTGCACCGCATGCCGTTTTACGGCACCGCCGTGCTGTGCACCGACGACGCTGCCGTGCGCGACATCATTCCGCAGGTCACCTGCCCAATCACCAGCTATGGCTTTAACGAGGACGCCCAGGTTCGCGCCGTCAATGTGCGCGCAGTGGGGCCGCAAATGCATTTCACCGCCCAGCGCCGCAACGGAGTGGTGTTGCCTGATCTCGACATCGTGCTGAACTTGGCCGGTTTGCACAACGTGCTGAACGCGCTGTCGGCCATCGCCGTTGCGGTGGAGCTTAACGTGCCCGACGCGGCCGTGCAAAAAGCGCTGGCCGAGTTCAAGGGCGTCGGGCGGCGCTTTCAGAGTTACGGCGATCTGCCTGTGACGGGCAATGACAGCGCTGGGGGTTTGTTCACAGTCATTGAAGACTACGGCCATCACCCGGTCGAAGTTGCGGCGACGCTGGCGGCAGCACGCGGCGCGTATCCAGGCCGGCGGCTGGTTCTGGCGTTCCAGCCGCACCGCTACACCCGCACCCGCGACTGTTTTGAGGATTTTGTGAAGGTCATGGGGCGCGCCGACGCGGTCTGGCTGTCGGAGGTATACGCCGCTGGCGAAGCGCCGATTGTGGCGGCAGACGGCCGGTCGCTAGCGCGTGCGTTGCGCGTCGCAGGCAGGGTCGAGCCGGTGTTCGTGGACGACATCGAGGCTATGGCCCAGACCGTCATCGACAACGCACAGCCTGGTGACGTGGTGTTGTGCATGGGTGCGGGATCGATTGGGAGCGTGCCGCAGAAGCTGGTTGATCTGCTACAAATAGCAGAGCACGACAGGCAAGTGGAGCTTGGGCTATGAGCCATTTTGATGCAAAAAACATGAATGTCGGCAAGGTGGCGGTGCTGATGGGGGGCCATTCGGCCGAGCGGGAGATTTCGCTCATGTCCGGCCACGGCGTGTTGCAGGCCCTGCGCAGCAAGGGCATTGACGCGCATGCGTTTGACCCGGCCGAGCGTGACTTGAGCGAGCTCAAAAAAGAAGGCTTTGCCCGCTGCTTCATCACCCTGCACGGCCGCTTTGGCGAAGACGGCACGGTGCAGGGTGCGCTCGAATTGCTGGGTATTCCTTACACCGGCTCCGGCGTGATGGCCTCCAGCATGGCCATTGACAAGGTCATGACCAAGCGCGTGCTGATTGCCGAAAACCTGCCCACGCCAAACTTTGTGCTGCTGCGCCGGGGCCGCTACACCGAGGCGGATATACACGCCGTGCTGGATGCGCTAGGGCTGCCGCTGATCGTGAAGCCTGCGCGTGAAGGCTCGTCCATCGGCCTGTCCAAAGTCACCGACCGCAGCGGCATGGCCGCAGCGGTGCGCCAGGCCGAACAGCTGGACGCCGACATTCTGTGCGAGCAATTTGTCGACGGCGACGAAGTGACCTGCCCGGTGCTGGGCAGCGGTGAAGACGCGGCAGCGCTGCCCGTGATCCGCATCGTCGCCCCTGATGGCAACTACGACTACCAGAACAAATACTTCACCGACACCACCCAGTACCTGGTGCCGTGCGGCCTGCCTGACGGCGAAGAAGCGGCCATCCAGAAGCTGGTGCTGGCCATGTACCGCTTGCTGAACTGCCGGGGCTGGGCCCGCGCTGACGTGATGATTGACCGCATCACGCGCCAACCGTACCTGCTGGAAATCAACACCTCGCCCGGCATGACCGGGCATTCGCTGGTGCCGATGTCGGCTCGGGCTGCGGGCATCTCGTACGAAGACCTGTGCGCTCTGGTGTTGCAAACCGCCTGCCTCGATCACCAGCGCGCGGCCCTGGGCACCCGCGAAGGTGCTGCTCCATGAGCCGCCTGCAGCGTTCGTTTGTGCCAGCCGGGCCGCCGCAACGCACGGTGCCGCCGGACGTGCGTCGCATGAATGCTGCCGCCGGCGTGCTGACGACCGTCTTTGTGCTGCTGGCCTTGAGCGGGGCTGCGCTGTGGCTGGTCCGCCTGCCGCTGTTCAACCTGAGTGCCATTCATATCGATGGCGATGTCGGCCGCAACAGCGCGGCCACGCTGCGCGCCAACGTGCTGTCGCGCCTGCAAGGCAATTTCTTCACCGTTGACATGGCGCAGACGCGCGCCGCTTTCGAATCCGTTCCCTGGGTTCGCAAGGCAGCCGTGCAGCGCGAATTCCCCAACCGACTGAAGGTGGTCTTGCAGGAGCACAAGCCGGTGGCGCGCTGGGGCGCCGAGGGTGACCCCTACCTGGTCAACACCTTTGGCGAGGTGTTCGAGGTCAACCAGGGCGACCTTGACGCACGGGATGCCCAGGACTTGCCGCTGCTGAGCGGCTCCAACGGGCAGGCCCAGCTGCTGCTGCAGGGCTATCAGATGCTGTCGCCGGTATTTGAGTCGCTGGACATGGCGCTTGAAGCGCTGGAGCTGACCAGCCAGGGCAGCTGGCGCGCCCAGCTTGACAGCGGTGTCGTGGTCAACATGGGCCATGGCTCGCTCAGCGACATCCAGCAGCGCACGCGCCAGTTCATCAACACACTCACTCAGGTGTCGTCGCGCTATGGGCGGGCGCTGGAATCTGCCGACCTGCGCTACAGCACGGGCTACGCCATCAAGCTCCGGGGCGTCACCACGGTGACGGCTGCGGAACTCAAAGACAAGAAAGTGAAAAGGTAAGCCCATGGCCAAAGAATACAAAGACCTCGTGGTGGGGCTGGACATCGGTACCTCCAAGGTGATGGTGGTGGTCGCCGAGGTGCTGGCCGGCGGTGAGCTCAAGCTTGCAGGCCTCGGCATTGCCGCCAGCAACGGCCTCAAGCGCGGGGTGGTCGTCAACATCGACGCCACGGTGCAAAGCATCCAGCAGGCGCTCAAGGAGGCCGAGCTGATGGCCGACTGCAAGATTGCGCGGGTCTACACCGGCATCACCGGCAGCCACATTCGCGGCATCAACTCCAGCGGCATGGTCGCCATCAAGGACAAGG
>JANLUZ010000007.1:0-10039 GCA_031363755.1 Polaromonas sp. | reverse complement strand
AGCACATCCACATTCAGTTCGCCATTTCCAGACAAGCCCGAAAGCGTCAGGTTACTGCTGCCTACAAAACCAGTAATCGGGTTATTCACGTCATCGCGAAACAGCAAATACAGCTTGGCGTGCAGAGGGTGGGGCAAAAACAGCTTGACCACCACCTGCCCGGCGCGTAGCTGGCGGGCAAAACGGCGCCGGCCTGCTTCGTCTTGCCCGGTGGGGATGCCGAGGGTAATTTGCTCACGCAGGTGAGCAGCAAACTGGGTTTTGAGGCGACTGGCGGTGGAGTTGTCAATCAAGCCAACTTCGTCCAACTGACGGTAGAGCTCACGTATATCTTCATACGGCGGCCGCTGCATGCCAACCAATACCCGGCAAACCTGACCCATCTCAGGGTTCCATGGCGCAACCAAATCATCAATCGCCTGCCAGCCACGCAGGTTGAGGTAACCCACACAGAAGTCTGAGCGATGCGACACCTGCATCGTCGCGCGCAGCGTGGTGAGCAGGTCGTTATCAATGTTGTCGAAGATGCGTGCCATCTTGGGTTTTCCGTATTTTTCTGATCAACCATTGTGCCCGGCACGGACTGGTCGGCGCGTTCGCGATCTGGGCTCAAGCTACAGGAGCCCATCATGTGGAGGAGGCGATCTTGATCAGGTATGCGTGCTGCAAAACACAAGCGCACACCGCGCACATTCACAAGTCGAAAAAACGGCAGCTTAAACAACTGTTGCTATTTAATTAATAGCTATTCAGGTAATAAATATATGGGCTAGAGCACGATTTGATTGAGAATTCCGGTGTTTTGGGACTATTGACGCGAAAAACGGCACGTTACGTGCCGTTTTTTTCTTTTGGAGCGCTACCCGGCGCTGGGCTCGTTTGACTAGCAGGGAATTGTCAGAACCCGCTTTCCCGCACCGCCACAGCCGCCACGCGCGAAAACACGGTGGGCAGCCAGGCGCGGGATTCGCCTGAAATCGTGACGTGGGACAGCATCATTTGCTGGTGCGGCGGCAACTCGTCGAGCGTGATGCGCACGCGGTAAATGGCGTCTTTGGGCACGCGCTCGCGGCGGTCTTCGGCGTTGGGCATCAGGGTCACGATGAGGCCGCCGGATTTCGCGTCAAGGATGGCGTGCGGCAGTACGGCGGTGCGCACGGTGTCGACCTCTTGCACGTGGCCCTGCAGCACCTGCAGTGACCGCAGGCCCATGAAAGCGCGGACTTTATCGCCAACCCGTACGCGTGACACGTCGGCTTCGGCCACAAACGTTTCAACCGTCCAGTGGCTCGGGTCAATCACCACGCCCAGGGGCTGGCGCGGCTGCACCCACACACCGGGCGCCAGCTGAGGGTCCAGGTCGCGCAGCACGCCCGCAAAGGGCGCTGCCACCTGCAGCCGCGACTGTTCACCCTGAAACACGCTGGCCTCTGCCAGAAATTTGTTTTGTTGCATCTGCAGCTGCGCGCGACGATCTTCGCCTTCGGGCAGGCCACTGAGGCCCAGCAGCTCTCTGGCCCGTGCGCCGGCTTGGTCTGTGGCCTTTTGTGCGTTCAGGGTCAGGTCGGGCGACTCAAGCGCAAACAGCACTTGCCCCTGTTGCACGGCGTCGTTGGCTGCCAGCGTCGGCAGCGAAATGATTTTGCCCGCCAGCGGAGAGTAAATGATTTGCTGGCGCTGGGGGTGCGCCCAGCCAATGCCGTGAATGCTGGTTTGCCAGGGCACCAGGCCGACCAGCAGGAACGCCGCCAGCAGCGCCCAGCCGATGCGTTTGCGGCCGACCTTGATCTCGCTGCGGCGGGTGTGCCACACGTGCAGCTCAGACCAAACGGGCCGGGCGATGAACCAGACCAGCTCCACCCCCATCAAGAAGATGCCCAGTACCTTGAAGCAAAAGTAATACACCAGCAGCGCAATGCCCAAAAACAGCGTGAGCCGGTAGATCCAGGTGCCCAGCGCAAAAGCGATGAGAAAGGTGTTGCCGCGACCCGGGGTTTGCTCGCTCCAGCGCTCTTCAAAACCGAGCAGCGTGCGCCGCAGCCAGGTGCGGGCCAGGGCGCCACCCCGCTCGTGCAGATTGGGGAAATCGAGGATGTCGGTGAGGATGAAGTAGCCATCAAACCGCATGAACGGACTGACGTTGAGCAGCACCGTCAGCACCCAGCTGGTCGTGGCCAGAAAGAACAGCGCGTTTTTCACCGCGCCTTCGGGGGCCAGGCTCCAGGCCAGTGTGGCCAGACCGGCCAGTGCCAGTTCGGTGATGATGCCGGCACTGGCAATGGCCAGCCGCTGCCGGGGGTTGGTGAGCTTCCAGCTTTCGCTGGTGTCGGTGTACAGCATGGGAAACAGCACCAGCATGGCCACGCCCATGTGGGCCACGCGCACGCCGAAGCGGGTGGCGGTGATGGCGTGGCCCAGCTCGTGCAGGGTTTTGGCAAAGACCAACGCGACCGCGTAGCCCACAAACCCTTGCCAGGTAAGGTGCTCGACCACGGTGCTCACAAACGTTTCCCACTGCCGCGCTGCCAGAAAAAGCCCGGTAATGCTCAAGAAGACGACGACCATGGCGGTGGCCGGAGCGAACAACCAGGTCAAAAGAGGCAGCACCCGCGCCAACCACTGCTGGGGGCGGATCAGCGGCATGCGAAAAAACAAGTAGTTGTGCAGCAGCCACTCGTACGGGTTCTTCTTCATGCGCGACGCCAGAGCCCGCAAGCGGTCGACCGCCTGCGGGGTATTGGCCTGGAGCAGGCTGTGCTGCTCCAGAAAATGCCGGAGTGCCGCCACGTCTTGCGGCTCAATCGTCAAGGTGGTTTCGTCGCTGACCGACTGGGCTATGTCTTCTGGGCTGCCGGTGCCCCAGCGCAACAGGATTTCAAAGTCCAGCCAGCCAATTCTGAAAAAGCGGTTGTTCACTGGGTCATGCACCATCCAGGCGGGTGAGCCGTCGTGGTTGGCAGCCGCCGGCAGCAAGCGCAGCTCTTCACGCAGCGGCGCCAGGGGCGCTGGCAGCTGCGCGGTGGGGCGCGTCAGGTGGATGGCGTCCGCCAGGCTGGCGGCGCTGATTAAAGTCCCGTCCATTCGCGCATCGCTGCAATCGGCCGGCGAAACAGGTAGTACCCCAGAATGGCCCAGTCGCCCGAAACGCGGGCGGTGCCGCGCAAGCCGATACGGGCGCTTTTCGCACCCTCCGTGCCAGGCTCGAACCGGCCACGTAGGCGGTACGCCGACACACCCTCAGGGCTCAAAATAGCCTGATAGCTGGTTTGCAGCAAGCTGGCGGGCAGCGGGTCAAGCGGCTTGGTGTGCAGAAACAGCCGCATGGGCGCGCCAAGCTCCAGGTTCAGCGCATCGGCCACAGGTAACCAGACCAGCACCCCCGCGTCACGTGGGTCGGCCAGTTGCATCACGCGTTCGCCGGTTTGCACCGGCTTGCCCAGCCAGTCGTTCGGGTCGCCATAGACGGCCACGCCGTCGCGCTCGGCGCGCACAACGACCCGGTCAAGCGAGCCTTCGATCAGCAACAGCTCGGCTTCCTTTTCGCCCACGCGACCGGTTGCCGACGCAAGCTCGCCTTTGCTTTTGAGGTCATCGAAAGCGCGCTGTTGCGCGACCAGTAAATCGGCGCGGGCCACCGACACGCCGCGCCGGGCGACCTCTCGTTTGCTGGCCAACGCGCTGTCGTCCAGCGAGAACAAGCGGTCACCGGCTTTGACGGCGGCGTTGGGCTGCACAAAGAAGGCACTGACGACGCCGTCTTGCGGCGACGCCACCGCCATCGCCGACAGAGCCACCACCTCAGCGGGAGCGAGCGCCGACAGGCGAACCGGAATGAACATCGCGGCCACCACAGCAATGGCCAGCCATTTGGCCCGTTTGCCATGAAAAACCGACAGCAGGCCGCTGCCGAAACGTCGTGGCGCTCTGGCCAAAGCGCTCAGGCAATAGCCATAAGCCTGATGAACGCGACCTAGGGCCATCAACTCGTCATCACGCCATGGCGATTCACGCGCGTACAACACCAGGCCGACTGATGCGCCATTCTGGTCGGGCAGCGAGGCTGCCAGCACGTGTTCAGGCAGCCACTCTTCCCAGCCGTCGACAAACTCAGCCGGTGCATTTTCAAAATCGAGCCGCTGGCACCCTGGCGGTGTGGGAAGGCTCTGAGCGAAACGGCTGAGCCAGATGGCGTAGGGAGAGTCTTCCGCCACGCTGACCAGGCCTGAAGCCGTGACCAGCTTCAAACGGCCTTGCGCAGTGCGGGTGAAAAACGACGCCTGCCGGAAGGACACCAGTGCGAGCGCTTCATTGACCGCTGTGAAGCCCAGTACCTGCGATGTTTGTGCCTCAAACGCGCGTTGCTCAAGGTGAAGCATCGCGTTGGCCGACGGGTTGTCAGCGAGGTTGGGTTCAGAAATTACGCTCATGGAAAAGTGGAGCATCGCCGGTCTGGCGAGCTCAGTTCAGGTCTCAAAGGTAAATCCGCCTGCCGTGCGTTGTGGCTATTTGAAGGCATTGAGCGAGGCCACGCCACTCATGCCGGGCAGCAAATCGCTGTAGTTTTTGTCAATCATCGACTCGATTTCGATCGTTTGGCTGACGGGATCTACGCGACCGCTGATCGCCAGCACCTGGGCTTGATACGACTTGCCGGTTTCGTCAATGGCCACATCGAACAAAGCGCCAGGCTTGAGCTTGGCAATCAGACGGGACGGAATATTGAGTTTTAACCGCAGGGGTCCACTTTTGACAATGTCGACCATTGCCTGCCCCGGTGTCACGCTCATGGAGCTTCGGACATGCACCTTGGCCACACGGCCCGCCCATGGCGCCTTGATCGAGCATTGGGCGACCTGTGCGTTTTGCAGTGCCACCTGCGCACGGGCCTTTGCAGCAGCGCTGGCGGCAAGCGCAACTTCGAGGTCACTGGCCTGCTCCAGACCTTGCATGCGAATTTTGGCCTCGTGCGTTTCCACCGCGCCCGCCAACTCGGCCTTGGCCATGCCGAGCCTTGCTTGCGGTTCGCCGCATTCAAACGCCACCAGCGTTTGCCCGGCACCAAAAGACATGCCGATGGAGGCATACAGCATCTTGATACTGGTCGTAACCGGGCTGGACAAGGTGGTCTCACGGTCAGCAACCAGCAGAACACGAACCGTGTCACCCGCTGAGGACGGTGCATCGGCTGGCTTGGCTACTGCAATTGGCGCAGCACGAGGCGGGGCTACAGGCGTGGTCTGTGCTATCACCGCCATCGACACGAGCATGCCGGTGATACAGGTAAGCCAGGCCCGAGAAACATGCAAGGAGAGGGAAACCATCACTGTTTGACCTCTTGCGCCATCGCGTCGAGCCAGCCGCGAACTTGTGGCAGCTTGGACGTCGCCGCCGACACCAGCGAGGCCTCGTACGCCGAGTTGCGGGAGTCTGCTGGCAGGGTGGTCGCTTGGGAAGCTTGGCCCTTGATGTGACCTTGGGTGTCTTCCAGCACGATGGTCCAATTGACTTTTTCAAGGCCGTCGCGCGGCTCACGCTGGAGGGAAAAAGTCATGGGCAGCCCTTTGGCGCTGTCGACTTCCACCTGGTTGCGGTTCAGGAGCTCGTTGATTTGCGCCCGCATACGCACTTGCATCACGGGGTCGGCAACACCCGCGAGACGAACGGACACGGCAGGCGCGTAGCCGAAGAGGGTCGACGTCATTTTGAGCGAGTCCTCTTCGGTTGTCTTGAGATGCCCGCGAACGCGATCGGTCAACACCGGCAGCGCATCACCTTCGAAATCACCCGGAAGCGGGTCAAAACCCAGCGTGTTGTAGAGGCGGCCAAACGCGATTTGCGCTGTGGCGTACGCGTTGGCACGCTGATAGTTGCCCAGAACTGCGCGGGCTTGTGTGCGAATGGCTTCCAGCTCGCTTTCCAGCCTTGCCGTGACGGAGGCGCGGGTGTAGTCGGCCATGCGTTTGTCTACCTGAGCTGCTGTGTCTGCCAGTTTGAAGTCCTCAACGGCCAGACGGTAGCGTTCCACGCCGACGCGCAACTGGGTCATCACCGCCATTGACAGCGCCATGCGGCGAGCCTGATCAGCTTGTACTTGCTGCTCTTGGGTCGACTTCAGTGCGGGCAGAGCCAACAAACGCAGCAGGTTCCAAGAAATCTTGACACCGCCTTGTGACCAGTTGTTGTTCTTGAGCAAGTTGTTAGAGTCGTACTGCACCCCAGCGTCAACGCTGATGCCTGGCAACATCCCCAAAATCTGCTTGCGCGCCTCGTCTGCCGTGATGCGTTTTTTGAAGTCTTCCTCGCGAAGCTCGGGGCGCTGCAGGAGCGCCATGTCTTCAAGCTTGCGAACGTCATTGGGAGGCGCTGGCAAACGCGCCTCCACAGCTTCTGCCACCACAAAGTTCACACCCGGCTCGACGTTCATCAAGGCAGCCAGTTCGCGGTTGGCAAACTCGAGATCCAGGCGGCGCTGGTTCAGGAAGGAGATAGCGTCCAAAAGCGCGCGTTGGTAGTTCAACGCAGCAACCGGAGAGATCACGCGCTGGGTTTCCGCCTCGCGGGACCGCGCTAGCGCCAAAGTCGCACGCTCAAGAATATCTTTGGTTTGTGCCGCCATACGCTGTGCGCCAAGGGCACGCCAATAAGCAGCGCGAACGTCCTGAACCAGGTTTTGAACCACCTTGCGTCGACGCTCTTCAGCGACCAGGAATTGATCAGATTGCTGGCGTGCGCGGTAATAAGACACGCCGAAATCCAGTACGTTCCAAGAGAACTCTGCACCAGCCACGGTGTGGCTGCGCTCTTCGGATGTTGACGGGCGCAGAGACTGGATGCCGTCATCAATGCCGATGCTGGTGCCGCCCGAATAGTTGCTGCGGGTTCTGTAGCCAGCTGTTGCCAGCAAGTTCGGCAACATGTCGTAACTTGAATAGTCCGTCAGGCCCAACGCCAGCGCCGACTCCATTTTCTTGAGCCGATAGTCCAAGTTGTACTTGAGGCTTCGGGCAATGGCCTCTTCAAGCGATACCGGGCCATTGATCGGCGTCTGGTTCACGTACATCAATGCCGTGTCAGCTTTGACACGCTCGCGAACCTCGTCTTGCGTGGCAAGTTTTGGTGTCACCGTGCAACCGGCAAGGACCAACACCGCAGCCAATATCGCCAGTTTTGGAAGTTGGTATTTCGTCAGCAGTGCAACGGTTGATGTGTGCTGTGTCATGCCAGTTTTTTTGTTGTCGTGTGATGAAAATTCGTTACGCATGGGATGTGCCTCCAAAATTATCGCGTGATGCGGGCGGTGTCGTTGAGGGGCGTTTCAGGTCGCACGGCACTGGTCCTGAAACTGGCGGTATTGCGTCGCAACTGTGCTGCAAATCCGTCGGCTGCGCGGCGCTTGGCTTGCCGGACTGGCCCCTCGTCCGCCGCGGTTTTCTGCGCCTGGGTTTGATCCGCAAGGGTTGCCTTCGGGACGCTGTTGTCACGGGCGTCTGTGTTCCCCCCCGAAGCCGGTGGGTTTTGACGCTCGCCGCGCAAGGCATCAGCAACGGGCGTAGCCGCGCTGGCCACTGGTGCACCCAGTGCGAAAGGATCCAAAAGAGTGTCCACCCCGGAAATTGCCGAGTTGAAGCTGTCAATCCGTGTGTTGCGCGCCAAAGACTCCAGCTGCGAGGCACGAACCGAGTTTTGAACAAAGATACCGGTCTCCGATACCAAGGCCTCCTGGCGCACGGCATGCTGCACGAACAAGGCGTGGGTGGGGCGGAACTCTGTCAGGTTGTCCAGCGCCAAAGCGCTTTCCGCAGTCAGCTCGGCCATCGTGGCGCTGTCTGTCTGGAACAGTCCGAGGCCCGAACGCAATCCTGTGTCCACGCGCACGTCATTCACGCTATACAGCACATGCAGCGATGGGTCAGTCACGATGACCTGCCCAGCCAAGTTAGGCGGTGGAGCATCAATGAACCGCTCGCTCGGCAGAACAGGTGGGTCATCGGCCAGGACCGTCACGCTGACAGAAGCTGTTGCACTGCCGCCAGCGTCATCTTTCACCGTGTACGTGAAACTTGCCTCGCCGATGAATCCAGGGTTCGGCGTGAAGACAACCTTGCCACCGACAATTGCCACAGTTCCATTGACGGCGTCCTGCACCGAGCCAATGGTCAGCGGCTGACCCAGCGCGCCATGGTCGTTGCCGGTCAGTGTTGCAGCGTCAATTACCAGCGGTGCTCTTGGCGGCGCGACCACGACATCCGGATTGGCACTGGTTGGTGCTGTGTCCACTTTGGCGCTGTCTGCAGGGCTCGTCGCACCAGAGTTGCCTGCTGCGTCCGTGATCCTGGCTGTCACGCTAATGCTGTTGCCTTCGCCCGGGAGGGCAAAGCTGGTGGCAACGTTACCTGCGGTGATCTGCGCTGCGCTGAGCACGATAGTGTTGGTCGTCGTGCCGTCCGTCACGCTCAAGGTGTCACCTGCCTTGGCGCCTGCAGGCAAACTTACCTTAACGTCCACAGGCCCTGACAGCTCTGCGGCGTCGATGAAGCCGTCGTTGTTGGCGTCTTCGGCAATCACCACCGTGGGTGCCGTGGGCGCTGTGGTGTCCAGCGTCACCGTCACTGGCGTGGCCGGCCCTTGGTTACGCGCTGGGTCTGTGGCCTTGACGCTCAGGGGGTTGACCCCTTCGCTCAAGTAGTTGCCTGCCGGGTCAATGCTCCAGGCCCCGCCTGCACCCACCACGGCCGTGCCCAGCACGGTCACACCGTCCACTGCGTATAGGGTGATCGTGTCGCCAGATGCGCCGGTACCTCTGATGGCCGGACTCGCATTGCTGGTGATGTTGTCGGTCGTAGACGTTCCTGTGTCATTCACCGGGTCGTGAGTCAGGTCCGCAGTGATCGGATCATTGACTGGCGTGACACCTACATTGACGGTTGCCGTCGAACTTCCGCCGTTGCCGTCACTGATCGTGTAGGTGAAGCTGGCAGGGCCGTTGAAGTTGGCGTTCGGTGTAAACACCACATTGCCCCCCACCAGACTGACCGTGCCGCCCACTGCGCCTTGTACGCTGCTGATGCTCAAGTTGTCGCCTTCAACATCCGTGTCGTTGCTCAACAAAGTCGCTGGCGCTATCGTCAATGGCGTGTCTTCTGGCGTCTTCACCGTATCGGCCTTGGCCACAGGTGCGTCGTTAACCGCTGTGACATTCAGGGTGATGGTGTTGGGCGCCGCGTCGAAGGCGCCGCCTGAGTCTTGCACCGAGAAGTTAAAGCTGGCGTAGTTCCCGCCGTTGCCGTTCAACCCGGGCGTATAGCTGAGCTTGCCGCCTGCAATGTCGGCCGCAGAAACAATTTGCCCTGCCGTCACAGCAACGCCGTTGAGCAACAAGCTTCCGTTGGCGGGAGCACTGGCAATGCGCACTGTCGCGAGCGTCTGTCCCGCATCAGCATCGGCGAAGGCGAAATCTGCCGTCCCTAGGGTTACAGGTGTGTCTTCTGCGGTCGTCACCGTCTTGTTGGCGCTGTCGGGTGGGTTGTTGGTTCCCACGTTGACCGTCAATGTACTGCTGGCAGTGCCGCCGCTTCCGTCGCTGATGCTGTAGGTCACGGTGGCTGCACCGCCGAAGTTGTTTGCTGGCGTAAAGGCCAGCGTGCCGTCAGAATT
Organism: Polaromonas sp.; assembly: GCA_031363755.1. Lineage (GTDB taxonomy): Bacteria > Pseudomonadota > Gammaproteobacteria > Burkholderiales > Burkholderiaceae_C > Polaromonas. Next base: position 385 of record JANLUZ010000007.1, on the reverse strand, counting down.
GATCGTGACCGCGCCTTGGGCTGGGTCGACCGTGGCTGACGTCACTGTCAGTGGGTTGGCGTCGACATCGCTGTCGTTGGCCAGCACGGCGATAGTGCTCAACGGCACGTTGATCGGGGTCGAGGCAATGTCGTTGACCGCCACAGGATTGTCGTTGACGGGGTTGACCGACAAATTAACTGTCGCGGTCGCGCTGCCGCCCTTGCCGTCAATGACGGTGTAGGTGAAGCTGGCAGGGCCGTTGTAGTTCAGCGTCGGCGTGAACACCACGTTGGAACCCTGCAAACTCACGGTGCCGCCCACTGCGTCCTGCACACTGGCCACTGTCAGGCTGTCGCCGTCAACGTCGGTGTCGTTGGCCAGCAGCAGGCTTTGCGCTATCACC
>JANLUZ010000003.1:0-3828 GCA_031363755.1 Polaromonas sp. | reverse complement strand
AAGCTCGCCGGGTCTTTCAGGTTGACCCGGTAAATCACGGGCACTTTGCCCTCAGGCGTGGTGGCCACAGTTCGGCCCGCCAAGTCCAGCGCCGCTGGGGATTCGAGCCTGAAGATGAAGACACCTTCCGCGTCTGAGCGGGAGTCTTGCAGGCCACCGGCACGGGCCAGCGCCTGCGCCAACGAAATGCCCTGGGCCTCGAAATTGAGTTCTTCGTTCTTGCCGGTGGCGCCCAGCACGGTAAAGCTCAGCGGCTGGAACAGCGACGTCACCACGTCACCAGCCTGCAGAACAATGTTCTGGCGTGGGTCGCGAATGATGGTGTCCAGCGGCAACGCCTGCACCTGGTTGCCACGTGTGACCTGCAGCGTCATTTTGCCGACCGGCTGGCGCGTGCCGCCGGCAGCGGCCAGGGCGTCAAGCAGCCGCTCACCGCGTGCTGTTAGCGGCATGCGTGTGCTGGCCGTGACCTCACCCACGATGGTGACGTTCGACGTGTTGTTCTTCAGCACCCGCACCAGCACCTGGGGCTGGTTGGCTTTGCCTTTCAGCTGCTGCACGATGTCTTTTTCAATTTGCTGGGGGCTGCGCCCGGCGGCATTCACAGGGCCAGCAAACGGTACGTTGATGATGCCGTCGCTGTTCACCATCTGCTCGGGTAGGGCGGTGACGCGGGTGGTTGACGGGCCGGTGCGAGGGTCAAGTGAGCCGCTGCCAAAAAGCGCAGCGGGCGGCGCTTCCCACACCGACACCTCAATCACGTCGCCCGCACCCACCACGTAGCCAGGCTGAACCGCAGCGCCAAAAATCTCGGAAAACAGGCTTTGCTTCTGGCTGGCCACCACCTTGCGGGCCACGGCGTCAGTCACATCCACCAACTGAATGCCTGAAGCGTTCAAGCTTGCCGACGACTGCTCAACCTGCCTGGCAGATGGCCCCGTGGTGGGCAATGTTGAATACAAAGCGGAGCACCCGCCAAGTGCCAACAGTGCCAACAAGGCCGTGGGGCCAACGATGCGACGAACGCGAGTTTGTTTGAATGCGGGAAATAAGGTGTTCATATTTTTCAGATGGAAGCCAGCGTGACGGGGGTGACTTTGGTAACTTTGGTGACCTTAATCACCGTGTTCACCGTGGTCACGCTGATGACTTTGCTATTGTCTTATAGACATTAACCGTTTGTTCAATGCAGCGATCCCAAGAGTACCCGGCGGCAACCTGCCTGCCCTGGGCACTCGCGGCGTTACGCCATGTCTCGTCGCACAGGCTGATGGCAATTGCCTCAGCCAGCGCATCAATGTCGTCCGGGTTCACCAGTTGCGCGGCCCCTTGGGTCACTTCAGGCAGCGACGTAAAACCCGACGTAACCACCGGCACACCGCAAGCCATGGCCTCCAGCACCGGCAGGCCAAAGCCTTCATAGATGGATGGGTACACAAAAGAACGGGCGCCTGCATAAAGGGCAGGCAAGTCTTGCTCGGCAACAAAGCCCAGGTACTTCAACCAACCTTGCGCCGCCAGGCGGTCAATGTCGGCGTGCAGCTGCTCACTCAGCCAGCCAGCGCCCCCCACCAAAATAAGCGGGTAGCGGGTTCGCAGCGCCGCAGGCAGGCCTTGGTACGCCTGCAGCAGCTCGGCTATTTTTTTGCGTGGCTCCAGCGTGGAAATGCACAGGCAGTAGCCCTGGTAAGTCAAACCATGGCGCGCCATGACAGGCGCCACGGCCGCAGTTGGCAGCGGCTGAAATGTCGGGGAAACGCCCAGCGGCACCGCCGTGATGTTTTTTTCTGACCAGCCCAAAAAGGCAATAACTTCCTGGCGTGTGGCCTCTGAGTCAGTGATCAGGTGCGCGGCTCGCGCCATCGACGCGGTGAAGTGCTTTTCAAACTCGCGCAAGCGCGCGGCAGGGTGGGTTTCGGGGTATTTAAAAATCGACAGATCATGCACCGTGGCAACACCGACGTTGGCAATTTCAGGAATGAAAAAGTTGGGACCGTGAAATACATGGCCCCGGCACGCCAGCGTTGTCATGGACGTGTGAAGCTGGCGCAGCGCCGGTGGCCATTTGATGCGCAGGCCCCGCTTTTTTCGTGGGCTTGCCGCTGCCTGAACTAAAGCCGCGCCTGGCATTGCACCACTGGCCCGGGCCACTGGCTGCATCAGCGTTTCAGGCGACTTGATCCACTTGCCATTGCGGTAAAAGTGCAGTGCGCTGACGCTGGGGTGTTCAGCCAGCCGACGTGTCAGCTCCCACGTGTAGCGGCCGATTCCTGTGGGGTTGGGCGACAGTGCATCAACCGCCAGAATCAGCTTGACGCTCACGCCTCAAGCATCCAGCGCAATGTGTCTCGCAAGGAGATTTCAGCCAGTGTGCCCACCACAGCGTCTAGCCGGGATCTGTCGCCCTGAAATGTTTTGACCTCGTTCAGCCGCACAAACGCAGGGTTCACCTGCACCTCAAACTCATGGCCTGATATTTCCTTCACCATTTGGATGACCTCGGTCAATGTCCAGGCCTTGCCCGAGCACACATTGAACGTCTGGCCCAACGCTTCGGGCGTGTCCAGCAGGCGCTGATAGAGCTGCACCACATTTCGAACGTCTGAAAAGTCGCGCGCCACATTCAGGTTGCCCAGCTCCAGCACCGGTGCCCGGCGCCGAGCATGGCTGACGATCTTCGGGATCAAAAAGCTTTCGGCCTGGCCAACACCCGTGTAGTTGAAGGGCCGCACCACCACCAAAGGCAGGCGCTGGGCATACAGGCTGGCCATGTATTCCATCGCCAGTTTGCTGACCGCGTAGTCGTTGGCGGGTGCGGGCGGCGTCTGCTCACCCAGGCAGCCTTCGACCGAGTTGCCGTAAATGTTGGCGCTGCTGGCCAGCAGCACAGCTTTTAAAGGCGACGGGCTCGCCGCCAGGGCCTCTAGCAGGTTTCGGGTACCCACCAGATTGGTGTTGTACATCGCCGTGGCGTCACCGTGCGCCACAAACGCAATGGCCGCCAGGTGCGCAACCGTGTCGGGTTGCACGCGGCTCACCACGCTGGCCAGCGCCTCTGCGTCAGACAAATCAGCCACGTGGCAGGCACCCACCCCTGGCACCCCGCCAGGCACCGCCCGCTGCACCAGGCCGTGAACTTCGTGCCCCTCCTTATGCAGCGTGCGCGCAAGGTACCGGCCGGTAAAACCGTCGGCACCGGTGATCAGAACTATGCTCATTTTAAAAACCGCTCCATAGCGCCAGCGCCGCTGTGTGAACCCTGAAGGCTAAAACCAGAGTGCCAGCAACGCCCTGCAATAAAACCATCAACCCGAAGGCCTGCTATATAAAACATAGCTGCCCAGGCAGTAAACACCTGGACTAGAGCACTAAAAGGCTTAAAAAAACACCCCAAACAGCCCCAGAACAGCCTCAAACGCCCGTTTTTAACCGTTTTAGCCGTTTGCAGCCGCCGGCACCCGGTTAAAACGAAGAACCCGCCTGGTTACGGCGAATATCGGCTTCCACCATCATCTGGCAAAGCTGCTCCAGCGTGGTGGCCGGTGCCCAGCCCAGCTTGGCCTTGGCCTTTTCAGGGTTCCCGATTAGCAGCTCAACCTCAGCTGGGCGATAAAACTTCGGGTTGATGCGCATCACCGTTTGACCAATTTTCAACTCCCTCGCCCCCTGGGAGGCGGCAGGGGTGAGGGCTGCCACTACGGCTGTCTCGTCTTCGGCAGAGCCCTTGAAGTCCACCACAATGCCCGCGCCCTTAAACGCCATGCGCACAAAGTCACGCACAGTTTCAGTGCGGTTGGTGGCCAGCACAAAGGTGTCGGGCTCGTCGGC
>JANLUZ010000180.1:0-8413 GCA_031363755.1 Polaromonas sp. | reverse complement strand
CCATTGGTTGCGGATCAGGCTGCCCTTCGTCCTTTGCAATCGTTCCGGGCATCCATATAAACCATTGCTCGCTCAGCGATGCATAAATTTGATTTGCAAACGCCTCACCCAGCTTCTTCAGCGCCTTCGGCGGTAGCTCTTCAACAAATAATTCAACAAGAAGGTTTTGGGTCGTCATCATGCTGCCTTCTTCGCCATCTGTTCCACCCACTCACGCGGCGCCATGGGGAAGCCCAGGCGCTCGCGGCTTTCGTAATAGCTTTGCGCCACGGCGCGTGCCAGGTTGCGGATGCGGCCAATGTAGGCAGCGCGTTCGGTCACGCTAATGGCACCGCGCGCATCCAGCAGGTTGAAGCTGTGCGCGCACTTGAGCACCTGCTCGTAGGCTGGCAATGCCAATTGAACTTCAATCAGGTGCCTGGCCTGCTTCTCGTGCGCGGCAAACGCGGTGAACAGGAAGTCGGCATCCACGTGCTCGAAGTTGTAGGCCGACTGCTCCTTCTCGTTTTGCAGGTAAACGTCGCCATAGCTCAGGGTATCGGTCCACCTCAGCTTGAAAACGTTGTCCACGTCCTGCAGGTACATGGCCAAACGCTCCAGGCCATAGGTAATTTCGCCCGTGACGGGTTTGCATTCGATGCCGCCGACCTGCTGAAAATAGGTGAACTGCGTCACCTCCATCCCATTGAGCCAGACCTCCCAGCCCAGGCCCCAGGCGCCCAGCGTGGGGTTTTCCCAGTCGTCTTCGACAAAGCGGATGTCGTTTTTTTTGAGGTCAAAGCCCAGTGCTTCGAGGCTGCCGATGTACAGCTCCAGAATGTTGGGAGGCGCTGGCTTGAGCACCACTTGGTATTGGTAATAGTGCTGCAGGCGGTTGGGGTTCTCGCCGTAGCGGCCGTCCTTGGGCCGGCGGCTGGGCTGCACGTAGGCAGCCTTCCACGGCTCGGGGCCGAGCGCTCTTAAAAACGTGGCCGTGTGGGATGTGCCCGCGCCGACTTCCATGTCATAGGGCTGCAAAAGCGCGCAGCCCTGGTCAGCCCAGTAGGACTGCAGTTTCAAAATGATTTGCTGAAAAGTAAGCATGGGCAAAGACAGTGCAAAAAGGCTGCGGAAAAGGACGTGTGAAGCCGTGACTCGCCATTATCGCCACGCGTGAAAAAGCCCCGCGAGCGCTGGGCTGGCGGGGCTTTTAAATCAGCTTGAGATCAACCGGAATTCAATATTCCATAAATACACGTTGCAGCTCTTTGCTGGTCAACGGCTTGGTCAGCGCCACTGCGGCCAGAATGCGCGCCTTTTGTGGGTTCAGGTCATGGGCCACAACCCAGTCGTACTTGTCGTCGGGCTGCTCGGCGTTGCGCAGCACAAAACCGGCTGGCACGCGGGACGAGCGGATGACCTGCACGCCCTGTGCGCGCAGCGCCTGCAATGACGCCACATTGCGATCTGCGACTGAGCCATTGCCGGTGCCAGCGTGGATCAGCGCCTTGAGGCCGGTTTTGCCCAGCGCCTCAATGGCCGTGGCGGGCTGGTTGCCGTAACCGTAGGCGATATCCACGGCAGCCAGGGTATCAAACTCGTCGATGTTGAACTCGGACTGCACGGTGTGGCGCTTCACCGGGGCGCGGAACCAGTAGTTCTTGCCTTCCACGACCATGCCCAGCGGGCCCCACTGGCTTTTGAAGGCCTCGGTTTTGATGTTGATGAGCTTGACCACGTCACGGCCGCTGTTGATCTCGTCGTTCATGGTGACCAGCACGCCTTTGCCGCCAGAGTCTTTGCTGGCAGCCACGCTGACCGCGTCAAACAGGTTCAGCGCGCCGTCTGCGGACAGGGCGGTGCCAGGGCGCATGGAGCCCACCACCACGATGGGCTTGCTGGTGCGGATCACGAGGCTCAAAAAGTAAGCGGTTTCTTCCAGCGTGTCGGTGCCGTGGGTCACGACGATGCCGTCCACATCGGCCTGCTTGCTAAGGGCAGAGACGCGCTTGCCGAGCTTCATCAGGTTGTCGTTGGTGAAGCTTTCCGAAGCGATTTGGAGCACCTGCTCACCGCGCACATTGGCCACGTTGGCCAGCTCGGGCAGGCCGGCCAGCAGTTTGTCAACAGGCACCTTGGCGGCGGCGTAGGTGGCACTGTTCAGGGCTGACGCGCCGGCGCCGGCAATGGTGCCGCCCGTGGCCAGAATCACCACATTGGGTTTGGCCACGGCAGCGACCGGTGCGGTTTGGGCTGAAGCGCCGGCCACGAAGGCCATCAGGCCAGCCACCGGCAACAGGGCCTTCAGGAATACGCCGTTGAAACTGCTCAAGGGTCGGGTGAACATGGGGTGGAGAGTCATCGGTGTTGATCTTTATAAAAAGCACTTTTGGTGCGGGAACTATTGGCGCTGCGTGACGTGCACCGTGATGGAGGCGTCCGCTGCAAGCCCCCTAAGCGTAACGTACAGCGCAGATGTCAAGACGAGCCCATCATGCGGATTGCACCTGTGCTGACAAGCAAAACACATACCGCCTGCAGGTCAACCCGAAAAAAAAGAATCAGCGAGCGTCGGCAGTGAATCGGCGCTGCCGCCATGTAGCCAGCAGCACTACCCCTGCGCACAAGGCCCACCAGGGCCAGAGCCCCAGCCGCCCCACCCACCACGCATAGGGCGTGACGCCGGTGCGGCCTTCAACATCAGCCCGCAAGATGCCGCGTGACAGCCGGGGCAAGCTTTGGACCACTTCGCCGCGGGCGTCAATGACGGCGGTGGCGCCGGTGTTGGTGGCGCGCAGCATGACCCGTTCAAACTCGATGGCACGCATGCGGGAGATGTTTAGATGCTGGTCGATGGCCACGGAATCGCCAAACCAAGCAATGTTGCTCACGTTGACAAACATCGTGGGCGCGCTGGAAGCGAGCGTGAACCGCGCCGCGAGTTCTTCGCCAAATAAATCCTCGTAGCAAATATTGGGTGCAATGCGCTGGCCCTGCCAGTCAAACGAGTGCTGGCTGACGGCACCAGTGTTGAAGTCTGACAAGGGCATGTTCACCAGCTTCAAAAACCATTTGAACAGCGGATGCACGAATTCGCCAAAAGGCACGAGGTGGTGCTTGTCATAGCGGTAGGCCGAGGCTTTTTGGCCCCCAGCAAGTGGTGGGCCATCCGCCTGGGGTTTAAGGCCGATCACTGAATTGGTGAAACCCTCACGGCTGCTGCCCAGCGGAATGCCAAACAGCGCGGCGGTGGGGCGCTCCCCGTGCGGGGGCGTGGCGGTGAACCGCTCGATCAGCGCGTCGACATACCCGGCCGGCAACTCCTCGGGCAACACCGGCAGCGCCGTTTCCGGCGTGACAATCAACGCCGTGTTGGCGCTTAGCAATTGCTGACCATACCAGTTCAGGGCTTCCGGAATGCCGGTGGTAGCCATGAATTTCTCGTCCTGAGAGATATTGCCCTGCAGCAAGGTAACCGTGAACGGCTGCTGGGTCACCAGCGGGGCGGTGAAGGCCGACACACCGCTGTTGGCCACATGCAAGGAGGCGCTGGCCCAGCCCAGAGCAACCAGAACGGCAGCGGCTACCACGACGTGACGCCACCGCTTGTGACGCTGCGCGATCAGCCGGGCGAGTGTGGCGGCTAGAGCCGCCGCGCCCAGCGTCAGGCCGTGCACGCCGACCAGCTTGGCGAGGTTGGCAAATGGCCCATCCAGCTGGGCATAGCCGCCCTCGCCCCACGGAAAGCCCGTGAAAAATTGCACACGGGCCAGCTCGGCCATCAACCACAGCGCTGCAAAAACAATAGCGCGCCAGGCAGTAAATTCCTGGGCTAGATGCACATACAACCAACAAACGACTGCGTAGTACAGCGCCAGGAAGCCCGCCAGGCCCACAACGGTAAGCACAGCCAACGGCCACGCAAGCCCGCCATAGGTGTGAAGCGAGATGAACAGCCACCACCACGTCCCGCACTGCAGCGCGGTGGCGAACAGCCACCCCAACCAGGCACCGTGTCGGGCAGTAGTGCAACTGTTCAGGGCCCACACCAACACCGTCATGGCCGCCAACTGCAGAGCCCACAATGGCTGGCCTGCGACAAAAGGTAGAAAACCAGTGGGAAAAGGCCAGGCCATGCTTAGCGCATGGCCCAGTCCGGCGGCCACCACAACCACGGCGGCGGCCGCACTGGCCCGGGCAGACACCCGTGTGGCGGCAACGCGGTGCGCGGTCATCGGCGGCGTGGGGTCAGGGTTTATTGGTGACAGGGGCCACCTTGAACCAGCGCACGGCGCCGCCCTTGGTGTGCAGCACCGTGAATTCCAGACCTTCCAGGGCATGGTGTTCGCCGCGCTTGGGCACGTGGCCCATTTCATGCGCGATCAGACCACCGATGGTGTCGAAATCGGCGTCGATCAGCTTGACACCAAAGGCTTCGCTGACACGCTCGATTGAGGTATCCCCGCTCACGCGAAAGGTACGGTCAGGCAGCCCGAAAATATCGCCATCGTCTTCGGCGATATCAAATTCGTCTTCAATTTCACCGACGATTTGTTCCAGCACGTCTTCAATGGTGATCAGCCCGGCTACGCGCCCAAACTCGTCGATGACAATGGCTAAGTGGTTGCGGTTGCCGCGAAACTCGCGGAGCAAATCGTTCAGGCCCTTGCTTTCAGGCACGAACACAGCTGGCCGCAGCAGCGCCTTGATATTGAGCTCAGGCGCGCGCTGCAGCTTGAGCAAATCCTTGGCCATCAAAATGCCGATGATATTTTCTTTGTCGCCTTCAAACACCGGGAAGCGTGAATGCGCGGTGTCGATGATGAGATGAAGCAGCGCGTCAAATGGCGCATCAATGTTGACCAGGTCCATGCGGGGAGCGGCGACCATCACGTCACCCGCCGTCATATCGGCCATCCGGATCACGCCTTCAAGCATTTCCCGGCTTTGCGCACCGATGACATCGTTGTCCTGCGCCTCAACCAGCGTTTCGATCAGCTCGTCTTTGGAATCAGGCCCGGGGTGGAGCATTTCAGCGACTTTTTGCAAAAAGCCGCGTTTGTCTTCATGCTTGGAAGATCGACTGGGAGGGGTGTCGGACACGAAGGTGTTCGGTAGTTGGGATAGCACTAGTGTAGTGGCGGGGGTGACGACGCTCTGTCCGGCAAGTTCGCCAGTTGTTGTACTGGCTGCAGGCGATACGGGCAAAACCTGCATGGGTTGGAGTCAGACTGACAGCCCAACTTTCAGCACTATTTCATACGGTCGCGGCCGTCGCGAACGCCTTGGCGCACGTCCTGAATCACACCGAGCCAGTCCCAGAATTGCTTGGCCTGCACCTTGAGCCGGTAATCGGTCTGCGCGATCTGTTCCTCCAGCATTTCAGCGACGCGTGAGTCCAGATTGGCCGGTGGAAGCTTGAGATAAGCCTCGCTTTCAGACCCGTCGCGCTCAATTGTCGCACCCGCCTTGCGCGCAATGTTGAGCATTACAGTGTTTTCGCTCAACGCATGGATGAACATCATGCCGACGCCATTGTTGCGCGCGTGGATCACCGCGCGTTCGAACAGTCGCGCACCATAGCGCCGGCCGCGCGCATAACTGAGCACCGACACGCCAAACTCAGCGCAGCTTTTGAGCTGCGGGTCGGTGGAGAAAGAAAGATGCGCCATCGCAATGAGCTGCAACCGGCGGTTGTAGATGCCGAACACCTCGTCGCGCTCAAAATTCAGACCATCCACATAACGCCTGACCTGCTCGTCGTTGGCGGCATAACCAAACCGCAGATAGCGATCGTGCGGGCCGAGCGCCAGCAGGTGTGACGCAATCCGGCCCGTATGCGCTGGGCCCATGGACCGAATAGGAATCAGCCCTTCAGTTGAACGGGCGTTTTTGACAACAACAGTGTTCTCGCCAACAACGGCTATCGCTGGGTGTTGCACGACGGACACTGCAGGGCGAAAGAGCGCGCGTCGAACGCCCAGCGAAGCCTTAAAAAGAGTTCCGGAGGTGACCATGGCTTAAATGTAAGGGTTTTCCCTGAATTTTCGAGGAGTGAGTGCGTAAAACCTGTCAATCAATGTATCGCGAAAGAAAATCTATAAGTTTTCAGTGTTGTACACCTCAAGCCCATATATTCATTGCCTTTACTGCTATTTCTTTAATAGCACAATAGCCTTGGACTTCACACTGCACCCTTTAGCTTTACACCGGCACAGCGGTGGTCGACTTCACACGGTCCAGTACGAAGCTGGTTTTGCAATCTTGCACGCTAGGGTGTTTGAGTAATGTCTCCATCACAAAGCGGCTGTAATGCGCCATGTCTTGAACGATCACCCGTAAAAAGTAATCCATTTCACCGGTCAGCGCGACGCATTCAACCACCTCTGGCCACACCTGCACACTGGCTCGGAATACGTCCATCGGATTACGCTTGTGGACCTCCAAATGTTTTTCCAGGCGTACATTCAGGTGAGCAGTCAGGCCCAGCCCCACCGATTCAGGCTTGACAAGCGCAACATAACGGTTGATGACACCAGTTGATTCCAGTCGTTTGACACGTCGCAGCACCGCGCTTGGCGACAGGCTGACCTGCTCCGCCAGCTCGTCGTAAGTTGCACGGCCATCAACTTGTAAACTGCGCAAAATATGTCGATCAAGCTTGTCGAGTGTTTCCATTTGGGATATTTTGCAGTTTTATTGCTATGAGAGCAAGACGCCAACCCGTGTTTGCATGAATGCTGCGGTCGCGCAGCGCTACAGTTATACAGGCCGCTGCGACCGCTGCACAGAAGCAGTCATCAGAATGTCTTCAGCAAATTATGTCAATCAACTTAGGACGAACGGCTTGAACACCACTCCATTACCGGCTGTCTACGGTCAGTCAGACCGCCCACCGCGCGGCGACTACGCTCGAGGCGGTCAGGTCGCGGTTGACTACACCTGTGCGCAGAATCATGCGGCGTACACAGCGCAAGATCACGACACCTATCGTCGTCTCTACCAGCGCCAGGCCGCCTTGCTACCAGGGCTTGCTTGCGATGCTTTCATTGCAGCGTTGCCACTTCTTGGGGAAAGTGTCGAAATTCCGCGGTTTGATCAGATCAACGAAAAGCTGCGTCGTGCCACTGGCTGGGAGATTGTGGCAGTGCCCGGCCTGATCCCTGAAGTTCCGTTTTTTACACTCCTCGCAAATCGCAAATTCCCAGTAACCGACTGGATTCGAACCCCCGCAGAATTTGATTATGTGGTCGAGCCAGACGTCTTTCACGACCTGTTCGGTCACGTGCCATTGCTGTTCAATCCAGTTTTTGCTGATCACATGCAGGCCTATGGCTTGGGAGGTTTGAAGGCGCATCGTCTTGGAGCGTGCGAACAACTGTCGCGGTTGTACTGGTACACGATTGAATTTGGACTGATTCGGCAGATAAACGGCTTGCGTGCTTACGGTGCGGGTATTCTGAGTTCGTCTGGGGAGCTTCAATATGCAGTGCAAAGTCAGGTTCCCCAACGGCTCGCGATTGACCTGATCAGGGCAATGCGAACGCAATACAAAATCGATCAATATCAGACGAATTATTTCGTCATCGACAGCTTTCAACAACTTTTTGACATCACGGCACCCGACTTTGCGCCGCTATATGCCCAACTTCGCGCACTAGCAACTGCCCGTCGCAGTTTAGTTGTCTGACGATCAGCACATGGTCTTTAACGATAATGAATAATGCCAAGTTTCGCGAATGCTCACCTCTCTGAGGGGATTGAGCTATGAAGAAGTCAAACGAGTTTTCACCCTAGATTCGAGCGCGCGTAGTGCGTAGGGTGCAGGCGTACCGTGGCGATTAGCCCTCGTTGTGGGCGGCTATTGCATCCAGCGATTCCAATATTGGCTGTGTACCGCAGACGTTCATCGAATGGGTCAAGCGCGTGCGGGTCGATGCTGGCTTGCTTGACGGCGTCGCCGATGCCGAGACGCAACTTTTCAAGGAACTGACGCACAAAAACAAGGGATTGCGCCGGTTAAACGAAATCCTCAAGCTGGCCAGTACTTTCTTGCCCAAGTGGAAGCGGGCCGTTGACTTAAGTACAGAAATGCTTCAGCGACCGCGGCGTGACACCCCCGTGGCTAGCCAACTTGCAAGGTCTTGCCGGGTGCTCTGCCAGGTTACCGGCGTCACGTCGCCCAGCAGCACAGCCCGAATTTACGCTGCGCGCACGCGTCAAGGCAGACGATACCCTCCAGAAGGAGACGCAGAGGGGGCCTGACAGGCTAATGAACCGCGCCGTATTTTGAGGAGGCTCAAATCTCTGAGAGGATTGAGCCATGAAGAAGTCAAACAAGTTTTCCCCCGAGGTACGGGAGCGCGCAGTGCGCCTGGTGCAAGAGCACCGAGGCGAGTACCCTTCGCTGTGGGCGGCCATTGAATCCATCGCC
>JANLUZ010000167.1:0-8538 GCA_031363755.1 Polaromonas sp. | reverse complement strand
CCTGGCCACGGTCCATCACCACCAGTCGGTCAGCCTTGCGCAGGGTCGACAAGCGGTGCGCAATCGCAATCGTGGTGCGCCCCTGCACCAGATTGTCCAGCGCCTTCTGAATTTCCTTTTCCGTCTCGGTGTCCACGGACGAGGTGGCTTCGTCCAGAATCAAAATGCGCGGGTCAATCAGCAGCGCCCGCGCAATCGAAATGCGCTGGCGCTCTCCGCCCGACAGGCCCTGGCCGCGCTCGCCGACCAACGAGTCATAGCCCTGCGGCAGCCGCAAAATGAATTCATGCGCGTGGGCCGCCCGGGCAGCGGCGACGATGTCTTGCCGCGTCGCACCGGGTTTGCCATAAGCGATGTTTTCGGCGATGGTGCCAAAGAACAAAAACGGCTCTTGCAACACCAGGCCGATGCGCTGGCGGTAGTCCGCCACGCCAAAGCGGCGAATGTCGGTGCCATCCACCTGAATCGAGCCGCCGGTCACGTCATAAAACCGGCACAGCAGGTTGACCAGCGTGCTTTTTCCTGAGCCGCTGTGACCCACCAGGCCAATCATCTCGCCGGGGCGAATGTCCAGGTCCAGCCCGCGAATCACTGAGCGGTTGCCGTAGCGAAAACCCAGTCCTTTCATTTCGATACGGCCCTGCAACGCCGTGATTTTCACCGGCTGCGTGGGCTCGGGCACGTTGGAGACGTGGTCCAGAATGTCAAAAATGCGCTTGGCGCCGGCGGCGGCCTTTTGCGTGACGGAGACGATGCGGCTCATCGAATCAAGCCGCCCGTAAAACCGCCCGATGTAGGCGATGAACGCTGTGAGCACGCCCACCGTGATCTGCTGTTTGGAGATCAGCCAGATGCCGAACGCCCACACCACCAGCAGGCCAATTTCCGTCAGCAGCGACACTGTGGGCGTGAACAGCGACCAGGTTTTGTTGAGCTTGTCGTTGACCGCCAGGTTGAGGTGGTTGACCGCGCGAAAGCGCTGCGTTTCCCGCTTTTCCTGGGCAAAAGCCTTGACCACGCGGATGCCGGGAATGGTGTCGGCCAGCACGTTGGTCACGTCGGACCAGACGCGGTCAATTTTCTCAAACCCGGTGCGCAGCTTGTCGCGCACCACGTGAATCATCCAGGCGATGAAGGGCAGTGGCAGCAGCGTGACCAGCGCCAGCCAGGGGTTGATGGACAGCAAGATAGCTGCCGTCATGAAAATCATCAGCACATCGGTGGCAAAGTCCAGCGCGTGCAGCGACAGGAACACGCAGATGCGGTCGGTTTCTGACCCAATGCGGCTCATCAGGTCGCCAGTGCGCTTGGCGCCGAAGTAATCCAGCGACAAGTCGAGCAGGTGGTCAAACGTAGCGGTGCGCAGGTCAGCGCCAATGCGCTCGGACACCAGCGCCAGTAAATAGGTGCGCGCCCAGTTCAGCGCCCAGCCCAGCACGGCGGCACCGAGCAGGCCGCCCAAAATGGCGGCGACCTTCCAGGTTTCGATCTGCTGGCCGTTCTGAAACGGAATCAGCACGTCGTCCATCAGGGGAATCGTCAGGTACGGCGGCACCAGCGTGGCGGCGGTAGACGCCAGCGTGAGCAAAAACCCGCTCAGCAACTGAAACCGGTAAGGCCGGGCGAAGCGCCACAGCCGCAGCAACACCCAGGTGGACGGCGGGGTGCGCACCGCCTGGGCGCAGCTAATGCACGGCTCTCCGTCTGGTGGCAGCAGCGACTGGCACTCTGGGCACAACGCGGCGTCATCTTCGACCAGCTGAGCCGTCTGGGCCTGGGCAAACAGCCGGACCAGCCGCAGCGCCTGCACATTGACCGCCAGCGTGAAACGCCAGACGGCCAGCCGCGTCTCCCCCTGAACCAGAGTCAACGTGCCCACACCCGCATGGTCGGCGTGGCGAAGGCTGAGCGCAGGGGCGGCAGGCGCCACGTCGAGCGGCCAGCTCGACCAGGCGCCGCTCGGGCTGCGCGCCAGCAAACGCTGATTCGTCAGCACCAGCGCTTCGCGCGAAAAGGTCAATGCAGTGTTCAGGTCAACCACCAGGGTACACAGCACGTTTTCTTGGGTTGCAAGCTGTGCAGCCAGCCCGGCCAGCGCCTCCTCGGGTGCGCTCGAGTGGCTGTCCACGTGAAGGGGCGGGCGTGAATCTGAGAGTGACGGGCGCTGTGTTTGCATGTTGACCTGGATTTTCGCCTCATTCCCGCCGTTCACTTTTCGGTTTTTCCGGGGTTTATGCTTAGGTAAGCCCTGTTGAAACGCCCAGCGCCTAGATTTTTGATTGCACGTCTTCCTACTGATTTCATGAGCCACCATCACGACGACATCCAACTGCTGCGCATCAACTACCTGTGCGGCCCCAACATCTGGACCTACCGAGCCGTGCTGGAGGTCTGGCTTGACCTGGGAACGCTGGAAGACTTTCCGTCCCACCTGTTGCCGGGCTTCACCGACCGCCTGACCGCGCTGTTGCCCGCGCTGGCCGAACACCACTGCGGTGTGGGCGAGCGCGGCGGGTTTTTGCAACGCCTGAACGAAGGCACCTGGGCGGGCCATGTGCTGGAGCATGTGGTGATCGAGCTGCTGAACCTGGCGGACATGCCCACCGGCTTCGGGCAGACCCGCTCGACCAGCCAGCGCGGCGTGTACCGGATGGTGTTCCGGGCGCGCGACGAACAGGTAGCGCGCGTGGCCCTGGCGCAGGGTCATCGCCTGCTGATGGCAGCGATCAACAACACCCCGTTTGATACCGCCGATGTCCTGGCCGGCGTGGAGGCGATCCGCGCCAAGGTGGACGACTGCTACCTCGGCCCCAGCACCGCCGCAATTGTGGCGGCCGCCACGGCGCGCGGCATTCCGCACATCCGCCTGAACGATGGCAATCTGGTGCAGCTGGGCTACGGTGCCAGCCAACGCCGCATCTGGACTGCCGAAACCGACCTGACCAGCGCGATTGCCGAAGGCATCGCCCACGACAAGGACCTGACCAAAAGCCTGCTCGCAACCTGCGGCGTGCCCGTGCCAGAGGGCCAGATTGTGGCCACAGCGGCTGAAGCCTGGGAAGCCGCCGAAGACATCGGCCTGCCCGTCGTCGTCAAGCCGTCGGACGGCAACCACGGCCGCGGTGTGTCGCTGGAGTTGACCACCCGCGAAGAGGTCGAGGCTGCGTTCAAGGTGGCCGAGCCGCACGGCAGCGAGGTGATGGTGGAGCGCTTCATCCGCGGCCACGAGCACCGCCTGCTGGTGGTAGGCGGGCGCGTGGTGGCTGCCGCACGCGGTGATGTGGCTTCAATCGTCGGTGACGGGATGTCCACCGTGACGCAACTGGTCGATGCCCAGCTCAACACCGACCCGCGCCGGGGTCTGGAAGAAGACTTTCCGCTCAGCCGCATCCAGACCGAGAGGGACCAAGCCATCGTGCTGGACCTTCAGCGTCAGGGCCTCACGCCAGGCGCTGTACCTGCCGCGGGGCGCAGTGTGCTGATTCAGCGCAACGGCAACGTTGCCATCGACTGCACCGACCTGGTTCACCCCGAGGTGGACCATATCGTGTCACTGGCCGCGCGCGTGGTGGGTCTGGACATTGCCGGCATCGACGTGGTGGCCCAGGACATTTCAAAGCCGCTGCACGCGCAGGGTGGCGCCATTGTCGAAGTCAACGCAGGCCCGGGTTTGCTGATGCACCTCAAGCCCGCCGAAGGCTCCCCGCGCCCCGTGGGACGCGCCATTTGCGAGCACCTGTTCCCGGAAGCCGCAGCCCCGGCGGACAGCATGGGCGCTGTCGGCCCGGCTGGCCTGTCGGTGCCCGCTGGCCGCATTCCAGTGGTCGGCATCGCTGGTTCGCAGCAAACCCAGGTGGTGGCGCGGCTGGTGGCGTGGCTGCTGCACCTCTCGGGCCGTGCCACGGGCCTGGCCTGCCAGGACGGCCTGTTTCTCGACCAGCGCCGTGTCGACGCCGCCGACAGCGCCCACTGGGAAGCGGGCCAGCGTCTGCTGATGAATCGCACCGTGCAGGCCGCCGTGTTTGAAAACAGCGCAGCGGCTATTTTGCGCACGGGCCTGGCCTACGACCGCTGCCAGATCGGCGTGGTCACCGACATGCTGGGCCGAGCCGAGTTGGCCGAATTTGACGTGACGGACGAGGCGCAATTGTTCAAAGTGCTGCGCTCGCAAATCGATGTCGTGCTGCCCAGCGGTGCGGCTGTGTTGAACGCCGCGTATCCGGGGCTCGTCGACATGGCCAGCCTGTGCGACGGCGAGGTGGTTTTTTATGCCACAACACCCGACATGCTGGCGACGCCACTGGTGGCCGAACACCGCGCCAACGGCGGTCGCAGCGTGTTTTTGCGACTCGGCCAGGTGGTGTTGGCCACAGGCAATTCCGAATCGTTTTTGCCGGGCCTTGGCAAGCTGGAAGCCTGGCACGACAGGCATCAACGGCACGGCGCCCCAAACATCACCGACAGCACCCTGCTGGCCGCTATCAGCACGGCCTGGGCTCTGGGTATTTCCCTGAACCTGATCGGTGCTGGCATGGAAGCCTTTGAGCCAACGCGTCCACCCAGCCTGACTGAAAAAACGGCATCGACCACCCTGGCCCCCAGCGCCTGAACGGAAAACAAGCATGGAAGTCTCTCGCATCCGCGCCCTGCGCGGCCCCAACCTCTGGAGCCGGCACACCGCACTCGAGGCCATCGTGGCCTGCACCCATGACGGCTGCTGCCTGAGCCGTCTGCCGGGCTTCGAAGCCCGTGTTCGCGCCCTGTGCCCCTGGATGGGCCCGCTGCGCGCCAGCGCACACACCGGCCAGAACGTCACCATTTCCCTGGCGCATGTGCTGGAATCGGCTGCGCTACAGCTGCAGGCCGCTGCGGGCTGCCCGGTCACCTTCAGCCACACCGCCGTCACGCTGGAGCCGGGCACCTACCAGGTCGTGGTGGAGTACAGCGAGGAAGCTGTGGGCCGCCTGGCCATGACGCTGGCACAGTCGCTCATTCACGCGGCCCTGAACAATGGCACTTTCGACGCCGATGAGGCGGTAGCCCAGCTGCGCGAGCTCGACGAAGACGAGCGCCTGGGCCCCAGCACCGGCGCCATCGTCGACGCGGCTGTGGCGCGCGGCATTCCGTACCGCCGCCTGACGCGAGGCAGCATGGTGCAGTTCGGCTGGGGCGCTCGCCAGCGGCGCATTCAGGCGGCCGAGCTGGACGCCACCAGCGCCGTGTCCGAATCGATTGCCCAGGACAAGGACCTCACCAAAAAGCTGCTGCGGGCAGCGGGCGTTCCGGTGCCTATGGGTCGGCCGGTGAAGAGTGTTGACGACGCCTGGGCCGCCGCACTGGAAATCGGCGTGCCCGTCGCGGTCAAGCCACAGGACGGCAACCAGGGCAAGGGCGTGACGGTGAACGTCACCGTGCAAACTCAGATGGTGGCGGCTTACCACTCAGCCGCAGAGCATGGCGAAGTGATGGTCGAAAAGTTCCTGCCGGGCAGCGACTTCCGTTTGCTGGTAGTGGGCAACACCGTGGTGGCTGCCGCGCGGCGCGACCCTCCCCAGGTGGTCGGCGATGGCCTGCACACCGTGCGCGAACTGGTCGACCTGGTCAACCAGGACCCGAAACGTGGCGAAGGCCATGCCACCTCGTTGACCAAAATCCGCTTTGACGACATCGCGGTGGTGCGGCTGAAGTCGCAGGACCTTACCCCGGAGTCCATTCCTGCGAAGGGCCGGCGCGTGGTGCTGCGCAACAACGCCAACCTGAGCACCGGCGGCACCGCCACCGACGTGACGGACGACGTGCACCCGGCCCTGGCAGCGCGCGCCGTGGCCGCCGCGCAAATGGTCGGCCTGCACATTTGCGGCGTCGACATGGTGTGTGAAAGCATGTTGCAGCCCCTGGAAGCCCAGCACGGCGGCGTGGTGGAAGTGAACGCTGCCCCCGGGCTGCGCATGCACCTGTCGCCGAGCTATGGCAAAGGCAGAGCGGTTGGCGTGGCGATGATCAACGAGCTGTTTGCGCCAGGTGACAACGGCCGCGTGCCCGTGATTGCCGTGACCGGCACCAACGGCAAAACCACCACCACCCGGTTGATTTCCCATTTGCTGACCGCGCACGGCTGGCGCGTGGGCATGACCAACACCGACGGCGTATATGTCGATGGCCGCCAGACTGACAGCGGCGACTGCAGCGGCCCCAAAAGCGCGCGCAATGTGCTGATGCACCCCGATGTCGATGCCGCAGTGTTCGAAATCGCGCGTGGCGGGGTGCTGCGCGAAGGCCTGGGTTTTGACCGCTGCTCGGTGGCCGTGGTCACCAACATCGGCAGCGGCGACCACCTGGGGTTGAACTACATCACCACCGTGCAAGACCTGGCCGTGCTCAAGCGCGTGGTGGTGCAAAACGTAGCGACCAGCGGCTACGCGGTGCTGAACGCCGCCGACCCCATCGTGGCCGAAATGGCTGCAACCTGCCCGGGCACCGTGATCTTTTTTGCCGCTGACCGACGGCACCCCGTCATGGCCACGCATCGGGCGCAGGGCAAGCGGGTGGTGTTCATCGACGGGCCCATGCTGGTGGCCGCCGAAGGCTCCAGCGTGGAGCGCATCCCGCTGCAAAACATTCCGCTGACACGCGGCGGCACCATCGGCTTTCAGGTCGATAACGCCATGGCCGCCGTGGCCGCCGCCTGGGCGGTCAACGTCAACTGGGACGCGCTGCGCAGCGGGCTGGCCAGCTTTGTCAATGACGCGCACAACGCGCCGGGTCGCTTTAATGTGATGGACTATCGGGGGGCCACCGTGATTGCCGACTATGGCCACAACCCGGACGCCATGCGGGCGCTGGTGTCTGCCGTGGACGCCATGCCGGTGCAGCCGGGCCAGAAGCGCATCGTGGTCATCAGCGGCGCGGGGGATCGGCGCGACAGCGACATCCGAGACCAGACCGTCATTCTTCGCGCGGCCTTCGACGAGGTCATCCTCTACCAGGACGCGGCACAGCGGGGGCGCGCCGATGGCGAGGTCATGGCACTGCTGCGCGAAGGACTGGAGGCGGCCGCAGAGGTGAACGACGGCACCACCGTCAAACGCACCCAGCGCATCGACGAGATTCGCGGCGAGTTTCTGGCCATCGACACCGCCCTGGATCGTCTGAAGCCCGGTGATCTCTGCCTGGTTCTTGTGGACCAGGTGCAGGAAGCCCTGGCGCACTTGGCTGAACGCGTGGCGGGCAGCACCGCTGTGGCCTGACACCATGCGCGTCAGAGGCACGCGCCAAGGCCTGTAGACCCTGTCTGCATGCTTTTTTGATATAGAAAGTGCCTGTAGCCCAGGCATTAATTACATGTGTAGCTACTGAATCGATAGTAATTGACCGCCTATCAAGCGCGCCCCGCTAGCGTGAATTCCCGATGAGCCCCGCATGAGCTGGCAGGCGCGTCTGACGCTGCACTACAGCCTTCGCGGCAACAAAACCGTGGCGCACTTCGAGCACACAGGGCCGCTGCGCATTCTGCAAAGCCTGTACCCAGAGGCCGACAACATCTGCCATAACGTGATCGTGCACCCGCCGGGCGGCCTGGTCGGTGGCGACACGCTTAACATGCAGTTCCGCGTCGCATCGGGCGCCCACGGCTTGATCACCACACCGGGCGCCACGCGCTTTTACCGGTCGGACGGGCCGCTGGCGCTGCAGCGCAGTCACCTGCAATTGGCCGCCGACGCCCGGCTTGAATGGCTACCGCTCGAATCGATTGCCTACGCTGGCTGCGAGGCTGAAAACCGCTTGACCCTTGCGCTACAACCCGGCGCGGAATTGATCGGCTGGGATGTGACCGCGTTGGGCTTGCCAGCCGCCCATTTGCCGTTTGCAGCACCTGCGCCCGCTGAGGCAACCGCGCCAAGGGCAGGCCAGTTTATGCAGCACATCGCCCTGCCCGGCGTGTGGCTGGAGCGCGCCCGTATTCGCGCCAGCGACACCCTGCTGCTGGACAGCCCGCTGGGCCTTGCGGGCCACGCCTGCATGGCGACCTTATTTTTTGTAACGGGCAGCGCCCTGAGCCGCCAGCGGCGAGACGCCGCCCTCGACGCCGCCCGCGCCGTCATCACCCGTCACGCCTTGAGCGCTACCGCCGGGGCCACCAGCCCGAATGCCCGCGTGGTCGTGGTCCGCGTGCTGGCCCCGATGGTCGAGCCCGCGATGGGGCTGCTCAGGCAGATCCGCAACGCTTGGCGGTCCGAGCTGTGGCAACTGCCGGGCGTCAATCCCCGGATTTGGGCGGTTTGATTGATTTTTAAGATCAGTTCAACTTGATTTGCCGCCCCAAGGCTTGAACCGGGATCCATGATCTTTCACAGTATTAGCAAAGTGACGGTTTGACGGTTTGACGAAAGGCGGATTGAGCCCACTACTGTCCGGAGAAGCATTCTCATTTTCCACGTAAGGTGTTGATTGGTATGTGTTTTTGACCCTCGGTCAGTCAAATCTATATAAATCTGAAGTTTTGAACGTCGCACACTTGCAGGGATTTGCAGGAGTGCT
>JANLUZ010000166.1:0-11857 GCA_031363755.1 Polaromonas sp. | reverse complement strand
CATACCTTCAACGTCGATCTTGAGCCAATGAATATCTTTTGAATCTGCAAGCTTAAATACGTCCAACAGCGTGATACACGGTACTGTGATTGGAAGCACGTCAAAGCCTCTTGCTTTGTGGCTCTCAGCAATGTCTGCGTCACCTGTCGATATTCCTGTTTCTGGAATTTCAAAAAATGTGATGGCGCCAGGTGCGTCATTAACTGCTGCTTGAATAACAGCTTCGTCGGGGCGGTCTTGTCTTAGCAAGCTTGCATACGCCGGTGTCGCTTCTATATGCACACCTCGCCAGCCATGTTCATAAAAAGCTTTGCTGACTGAGTCGATGACAGGGTGCTGGGCACCCACGTCAATATAAAAACCATTGGGTATGTGCCCAAGTGCCCGCCACAACATGACGTCTTCGAAGTTCTGCGCGTAAGAGGTGATACTCATGCCGCTGACTCCATCGGTTTCGCTGCGTAGATGCTTGTCGCGGACGTATCTATGCTGCTTGCCGCGCACTGTACGCGCTGCAGATCAAGTGCGTTCAGCAATTGGGTGGCGGACAAACGCCATGTCGGAAAATGTGGCGCTGTGCGGGCTGCCTCTGAATGTAATGTTGACTGCTGCCATTGGGTAATGGCATTTGCAAGTCCTTGCGTTGTGTTGTCGTCAAAAAAACTCAGTCCTGTTGTCTTAAGCTCTTTGAAAACGGGAATGTCACGCGCTAACACTGGTTTGCCATGCAGTGCTGCCTCTATCAAAGGCAGGCCAAAACCTTCCGCGCGTGACGCAACCAATACACCACAACAAGTGGAATAAAGCTGGGTCAAAAATTCATCGCTCACGTCTTCTAGCCAAACCAGGCGTTTATTTGCCTGGGGGTGAGTGCGCAGTTGTTGTTGCAGGGCTTGCGTTTTCCAGCCGGGGCGCCCAACCACTACCAGCATGGGTGCCGCGCTGGGCTGTTGCCACAGTTGTTCAAACGCAGCTATGGCTTGGTCATAGCCTTTGCGAGGTTCAAGTGTGCCGACCATTAAAACTGCAGGCGTACTGCGCATGCGCGCCAGCAAAAATTCAGCCTTGGTCGGCAGCCCTGCGCTGGGAGCGCTGGCCTCAATGTTTGCGCCCAGCACAATAGTGCTGGCGGGCAAGCGGCCCATAGGTAAACCAAAACTGGCATTTAGCCAGGTGCTCAATTCCATTTTGACTGTTTGTGAAATACAAACAGTGCTGTCTGCATAGATAGCCAGCCACTTTATCCAGCGCTTGAAGTTTCGTGTGGTTTTCGGGTTAAACCATTCGGGGTGTTGAAGCGGTAACAGGTCATACACCACTATGTGCACTTTGACACCGCTTCTCTTCCATCGCATTACCTGTGCTTGATGACGCGGTAGCAAGTGGGCGGCTAGATCAAGGCCTAAAAATATATCGTTGCGTTTAACTTGGACAGGCTTTCCGGCTTGCTCTACTTGTTCCGCTGTTTGTACGGTGGGCTCGAATGGATGAAAAAACTGCGCGGTTGCATAACAATAACCCCGTTGGCGAGTCGCAAAGATCGGGCGCACCGAGCAGCCAGCTGGCGGCGCTTGCAGTAACTCCAGCAGCAATGCACGCACCACACGTTGAATGCCAGTACGGGCATCACTTTGGTGTATCACGGATACGTCAACCAACAGCTGCCGTTTGAGCGACGACTGCTCGGCGGTATGAACCGGGTCTTGCGGCTCTGAACTGCGGTGGGTTTGTACACATTGCCGGGCCAACTGCACGGGCAGATGCTGGATAAGCCAGGAGGGCAGGCGACTGATTAAGCTCATCATTCCCCGGCGTGTGCTTGATAAAACTCAAAGGCTTGGTCAACATGCTCAAACGTGGTCAGCTTGCCTTTGACCAACACGGCGGCATGCTGGCAATGCGCCTTAATGTAGCCAGGGTCATGCGACACGATGATCATGGCCCTGTCGCTGCGCTTTTCAAACAGCTCAACGCGGCACTTTTCATGAAAACGGCTGTCGCCTACGGCCACGATTTCGTCAATCAAAAAGCAGTCAAACTCCACCACCATGCTGATGGCAAAGGCCAGGCGTGCGCGCATGCCAGCAGAGTACGTTTTGACAGGCTCGCGCAGGTAACGGCCCAGCTCTGAAAACTCTTGTACAAAGTGAACTTTGTCGTCAGCACTGGTGCCGTACACGCGGCAAATAAAACGAAGGTTGTCCAAGCCTGTGAGGGTGCCTTGAAAAGCGCCGCCAAACGCCAGTGGCCAAGACACACTCATGCCGCGCCTGATGTGGCCCGAGCTGGGCCTTTCAGCGCCACTGATCAAACGAATCATGGTGGATTTGCCCGCACCGTTGCGGCCCAATATGCCGACTTTCTCACCCGGCTTGATGACGAGGTTCACATCGTCGAGCACAGTGATCGGCCCTTGCCGCGTGCTGTATTGTTTAGAGACGTGCTCAATACTGATCATTCGGGCATAACCGTGCGGCTGATTTGGCGGGTTTTTGCCAGCCCAAAAAGCGATAAACCAGCGCACCAGACAATCATATAAGTCATGCTGTAGTGGGCTTTGAAGGTTGAGCCAAAGTAACCTTCACGAAGTAACTCGACGCCGTGGACCATGGGCAAAAGCAAAATGAAGTCTTGCGCGGCTGTTGGCAAGGCATCGACCATAAACCCAGCACCTGACAACGGGAAAAGCAAGTAAGAACTTGGCCCCCATAGTTTTTCCACGATTTCTGATTGTTCGCTCAACGCACCCATTAATAGCGCTAGTGAAAAACCAAACCATGCCAGCATAAACCACGCAAAAAGCACCACGCCAATGTCTTCCGGGGGATGAATCCAGTCAATCGCAGAAAAAAACAAGCTTAAGAAGATGAATGAGATCGTGGCGCCTGCTGCCTCTAATATCAGGCGAGAGGCAAAAATATCGATGACCTTCACGTGTCTGTGGTACATCAGCGAAAGGTTGGGGCCAATTGCGCCAATACACCGAGCAGGCATATTTCGCCAAAGTAATACGCTGGAATAACCGGTGATGGCAAAAGCCACGATGGGCAAGTTTGACCCGTGCCCTGCACCAGACAGAGTCCAGAGCGCAGTAACGCCCAGCGTAAAAAGCATGGGCTCAACGAACAACCATAAAAAGCCGATGTTGTGGCGGCCAAAACGCGTCAGTATCTCGCGCATGAGCAGCGCACCAATAACACGGCGCTGTATGCGCCATGAGGCCGCCAGAGACGTTGCTGGTAAGGAGTTGGCTTGCAAAAACAGTATGGTTTGTAGTGGTTTAGTCCTGGTGCTCACGCACACCGGCTAACAACATACTCAATATGCCCCAGGCCACTAAGCCAAACACAAACGTTGCCAAAATACTGCGCAAGCGTTTGGGTTCAATGGCGATGTCTGGCAGGCTGGGCTGCACGATGCGTTCGATGTACACCTGCTTGCGCTGGGCCTCGTTGCGCGCACTTTCAAGCGATGCCATAGCGCTGGCCAGTTGCTTGTCGGCAAACTCGCGGTCAAGTGCAAAGCGTTGAAAGTCGGCGGCTTTGTTGGCCAGTGACCGGTCACCACCGGCTACTTTTGTGGTTTCAGTGTCCACTTCGCCGCGCAACGTCTTGGCCCGAAGCTCCAGCGCCTGAATTTGCGGGTTTTGAGGGGTAAAGGCTTTGAGTTGTGCCAGCTGGGTGGTGGTGGCAATCAGCTCGTCTTGCAATTTGGCGACTTGCTGGAGTTGTACTGTGGCCTGGCGCTCAGGGTCCACCACGCCTTTGGCATTGCGGTAGGCTGACAGCGCTGTGGCGGCGCTTTTTGATTTCTTTTCTGCTTCTGCCACCTCGGTGGCGGCGGAGCGAATCAAATCCTGGCGGCCGCGCTCGTTCAGGCGGTTCACCAGCGCCTCGCTCAGTTCCAAAAGCTTTTGGTTAATGTTGAAGGCGTCTTGTGCTGTGTAGGCGCGCACGGTGACTGTTGAAATCGATGAGGCGGTGTCTTGCTGCACTTCCACCTTTTTTTGGTAGTACTTGTAGAGCGCTTCAAAGCTTTTGTCGAAGTCAAGCGCACCGAAGCGGTTGAACATGTCAACATTGCTGCCCGAATAGGCCTGGGCAATATTCAGCTTGGTTTCGATTTCCTTCAAAGCGTCACGAGACAACACGTAGTCGTGCACGGTGTAGCTGTCGTCTTGTGCTTTTGAAAACCCGACTCCCTGCAGCAGGGCGCCCAGGCCCGAGACGGTTGGTTTTTGCGGGCTGCGCACCACAAAGCGGCTTTCCGACACATAAACGTCTGAGGCGATCAGGCCAAAGTAAATGACGGCCAGCGCGGTGGGCAGGGCCACGCACAGCAGAAAGAGGCGGTTTTTACGCAAAAAGCGTGTGTTCACAGATGTGTCCTGATGTGGCAATTGACCGTGCGTGCATCAGCGCAGTTCGGGTCAGGATGGATGGCTTTTGGCGGTGTCACGCGGTGGGCTCAAGGTGCTTGCTTCACAGCGTTGATGGGCCTGAACGGTGTATTTCAGGCCCGGCGGATTTTACGGGCCGCTGAACCTGGGCTCATGACTAATGCGTTTGTGGCCTAGACGCGGCCATAGTTGTCTTCGAACCTGACGATGTCGTCTTCACCCAAGTACGAGCCGCATTGCACTTCAATCATCACCAGGGTTTCTGCGCCAGTGTTTTCAAGGCGGTGCTTGTGGCCTGCGGGGATGTAGGTGGACTGATTGCTTTTGAGGGCAAGTTCCTGGTCGCCGTTCACGACCCGTGCGTTGCCGCTGACGACAATCCAGTGTTCGCTGCGGTGATGGTGCATTTGCAATGACAGCTGGCCGCCGGGCTTGACTTCAATGCGCTTGAGTTTGAAGCCGGTGTCTTCCTCCAGCACGGTGTAGGTGCCCCAGGGGCGATGCACCGTGGCGTGGTGTTTGTGCGCGCTGTGGTCTTTGAGTTTGAGCGCAGCAAAAATCTTTTTGACGTCTTGCGCCCGTGATTTGTCGGCCACCAGCAGGGCGTCTGGGGTGTCGACAATGATGAGGTTGTTGATGCCCACGGCGCCCACCAGGCGCTTGTTGCTTTGCACGTAGCAGTTGGTCACGTCGTGCAGCAGGGCTTCGCCGCTGCCGTCTACGCGGTTGCCACCTTCGTCGGCGACAGACAAGTCGCCCAGTGCGCTCCACGAGCCGATGTCGCTCCAGCCGATGTTGCAGGGCACCACCAAAATCTGGTCAGAGCGCTCCATGACGCTGTAGTCGATGGAGTCGTCGGGAATCAGCGCGAAGGTGTCTGGGTCAAGCGTGATTTCAGCGAAGGCCTTGCCAGTGGCGGTGCGCGACTGCGCCATGCAAGCCCGCGTGCGGGAGAGGATTTCGGGGCAGTACTGCTCCATGGCTTTGAGCATGGCGCCCGCCTGAAAGCAGAACATGCCGGAGTTCCACAAGAAGTTGCCGACCTTGAGGTATTCCTGTGCTTTTTCAAGTGAAGGCTTTTCAACGAACCGGACCACCTTGTTGCCGTTGGTCTCGATGTAGCCGTAGCCTGTTTCAGCGCCCTCAGGGCTGATGCCAAAGGTCACCAGGCTGCCGGTTTGCGCCAGTGCAACAGCCACGTCAACTGCCGCTGCAAACGCTGCCTGGTCGGCAATGAGGTGGTCTGCGGCAAGCACCAGCATGGCGGTGCTTGGCCCGTGGGCCTGGGCGATGTGCAGCGCGGCAGACGCAATGGCTGCGGCGGTGTTGCGGCCGAAGGGTTCAAGGATGAAGGAGGTGGCGGTCTGGTGGGTATTGACTTCCCTGAACTCGTCTTCCATTTTGAAGAAGAGTTCGCGGTTGGTGACTGTTAGCACTTCGGTGACGCCAGGAAGTGATGCGCCGCGAAGAAAGGCTTTTTGGAGCAGGCTTTGACCGTCTGCCAGGCGAATGAAGGGTTTTGGATGCTGTTCACGTGACACGGGCCAGAGGCGGGAGCCCGCTCCGCCGCACAAAATAACTGGAACCAAATGCATAAAGGCCTTTTGAAATATTTGTTGTCGGCTTCTGATCAACCGGGCGTTTCGCTGGCTTTGACGCTTGCTAGTGAGTTTAACTAGAGGCAGTTGTCGGTAGACACCGCGAGATTGTGTCAGGCAGGCAAAGTTCCATTTGTCGGTCTGCAGCCGCTTGCGCTGCGAATCATGTGCAGTTTTCCTGACAGGGCGCTTAAGTCATCGGGTTTGACTCTTTTGCGGCTTTCAATCTGCGGAATAAAGTCACAGCTTGATCGGCAACCGCTTACACCTACACGGCTAATCGCGTGCAGATGTACCGAAAAGCCCCCACCGAAGGCGCTGGCAAATATAACATTGCTACGGGTTTTTACTAACCCTTAAGCGCTACAAAACGAAAGATCAACCAGCGCGCGCCTCAAGTGACTGGTTTCAATACTTCAGTGAAAACGACTTGCCGTCGTGCTGGACCACTGCAGCGCGTGGGCCAATTTTCTGGATCTTGACGCCAGCAGCGGGGGACTCGCCCTCGCGGTAAACCTGGCCGTTCACGATCAACATGCGGTAGGCCGGGCTTTCGGAATAGGTGGCGCCGCTCACCACCAGCTTGGGCGCAGTGTCTGGCAGTGGCAAAAGCGCCGTGGCGGGCTCACGCGGGGGCGCAACAGCGGGTGGCGGGGGCAGGGCGGGTGGCTGTGCAGGCACTGCGGGTCCGCGCTGCGGCCGGTCGGCTCTCACGGCGGGTGCCGTGTCGTCGGCTTTCGGTGGTGGTGACGCTAGTGGCGGCGGCATCACGGCCGTGGCGGGTGTGGCGGGTAGGGGCGCTGGTGTTGCCGCTGGTGCCGACTGTGCTGCCATGGGCGACGGGCTCCGGGCTGGGCGGTCTGCATCAGCAACAAGCTGCGCGGCGGGTGCTGAGCCTGGCGGGGCGGTCAGGCGCCAAGCCACTGCAGCCAGCACACTCACCACCAGCAACACCGCGGCGGCGATTAGCCAGCCCTTGCGGCTGGCAGCATCGCTTGAAGGTTCATGGGGCTGGCCAGCGCGCACCGGTTGCGCGTTCAGGTGGGGGATGCTGCCGCGCAGATGCTCGCGCTCTGTTGTGGCTTTTTTCAAGGCATCAAGAATGTAGGACATGCTGTGGTCAGTCAAGGGTTGGAAGTGACCAGCCGTGGCTCTCGCACACCCGTGGCGCGGTTCAATTGCATCATGGTGAGCGGCCCGGCCTGGCCGTTGGCGGGCAAGCCTTGGGCTGTTTGAAACGCGTGGACCCGCTCGCGCACACCCGCCTGGCGCGCTGGCGCCGGCTCGCTGCCTGCCGATGCTGGGCTGGCTGCTGTTGGCGTTTGCGCTAACAGCGCCAGTTGCCCCGCAAGCCACGGCGTGGCGGCGTCAGAAACAGCGCCCTGCGCTGCGCCACCCATGTTGGCCGGGCGCTTCCACAGGGTCGAAAAGCTGCCGTTCCAGGTTTCGGCCACCCACGCCAAGGGCACGGTCAGGGAGGTTTTGTCGAACGTCAATGTCGCGGCCTCGGCTGTCAGGCCCGTCAACAGGGCATACACCGGCTGCCCGTTGCGGTTAGTCAGCGTCACAAACCCGGGTCGGTCAAGCTGGCGAATCACAAGCAGACTCACCGGTTTTTTTGCATAACAAAAAACGCCTTGGTTTTGAGCATCGCCGCAGGCGTCGCTGCTGTTCAGCGCCACCCCCCACAGCGGGCCCAGCGCCCGCCAGGCCTGGTTTTGCGTGGCCGTGCTGGCCGCCAGCGCCGCCGAAAAATCAGCGCGCGACGACATCGTGCTGGCAGCCACGCTAACGGGGGCAGGGGGTAGCACTTGCGGCGTCGCTGCTGCTGATGCCGCCGCGCTGCTGGTGCCGATGCTGGTGTTTGGTGGCTGACTCTGCTCTGTTGGCGCGGGGATTAGGCTCAAAGCCTTGGCTGGCGCCGTACTGGCGGCAGGGGTTGGGCGCTGCCGGCCGGCCATCAGCCATGAAACAGCCCCGAACACCAAGGCGCCCAGTGCCAAGCCCACCGCGCATGACTGCAACACGGATCGCCACTTTTTCGATGGCAAACGTGGCGCGGTTGGCGATGGTGACGATTGCAATGGCGATGGTAATGGCGATGGCGATGGCGAACGTGAACTTGAACGTGAAATCCAGCCCAAGCGTTTTGTTGTGCTTTTCAGCGCCGGGGCGTCCGCGCCAAAAACCTCGTGCGCGGCTTTGTCGAGCATCTCGCGCGTGACCTGCAATGTCCCACTGGCATACGCGCCCAGCAGCGCGCGGCCGCACAGCAAATTGATGCGCCGGGGCACACCGCGTGACAAGGTGTAAGCCCGTGCCATGGCTTTTTTGTCAAAGGGCAGCGGGCCACTCAAGCCCGCCATTGCCAGGCGGTGGGCAATGTAGTCAGCGGTTTCGGGCTGCGACAGCGCCTGAAGATGAAAACGGGCAATCACGCGCTGGGCCAGTTGCTCAAGCTCAGGGCGGGCCAGCATGCCGCGCAGCTCGGGTTGACCGATGAGGATGATTTGCAACAGCTTGCGCTCGTTGGTTTCAAGGTTGGTTAGCAGGCGCAGCTGCTCAAGCACTGCGGGCGACAGGTTTTGCGCCTCATCGATGATCAGCACGTTGTTTTTGCCAGCGGCGTGGGACGCCAGTAAAAACGCGTTGAGCCGGTCAATCAGCGGTTTGGCGGTGGTGATGCGTGCGGCAGCGGGGTTGGCAACCGGTGGAAGCGCCACATGGAACTCGTCGCAAATGGACGTGAGCAGTTCTCCAACCGTGAGTTTGGGGTTGAAGATGTAGGCCACGTTGCAGTTGGCCGGGATCTGCTCCAGAAAACACCGGCACACCGTGGTTTTGCCAGTGCCAATGTCGCCGCTGAGCAGCACAAAGCCGCCGCCCGCGTCCAGCCCATAGAGCAAATGGGCCAGCGCTTCGCGGTGGCGCTCGCTCATGAACAGGTAGCGCGGGTCTGGCGCGATGGAAAAAGGGTCTCGGCGCAGACCGAAAAATTTCTCGTACATCCACTGAGCATACTTTGCGCCGCGCGCCGTTTCTGCGCGGCGCCGTGGCGTTGCGGGTCTGTAGTGCGCCCTTTGTGCAAAACGCTGCGAAAACGTACACTAGTGAGTTACCCGAAGCAGCCCTTTTTCAAGGGAAACCGCCCATGAACGCTCCTGTCGATGTCTCGTTTTTCAACCGCACCGCCAAGCCGCTGACCAGTTACCGCAAGTACTGGGCGGCGCGTTTTGGCACGGCCAAGTTTTTGCCCACGTCCAGGGCCGAGATGGACGCGCTGGGCTGGGACAGCTGCGACATCATCATCGTGACGGGAGACGCCTATGTCGATCACCCGAGTTTTGGCATGGCGGTGATTGGCCGCATGCTTGAAAACCAGGGTTTCCGGGTGGGCATCATTGCGCAGCCTGACTGGCAAAGCGCCGCGCCGTTCAAGGCCTTGGGCAAGCCGAACCTGTTCTATGGCGTGACGGCTGGCAACATGGACAGCATGATCAACCGCTACACGGCGGACCACAAGATTCGCAGCGACGACGCCTACACCCCAGGCGACATTGGCGGCAAGCGGCCTGACCGCGCGGCGCTGGTGTACTCGCAGCGCTGCCGTGAAGCTTATAAAGAAGTGCCCATTATTCTGGGCGGCATTGAGGGCTCGCTGCGCCGCATTGCGCACTACGACTACTGGTCAGACAAGGTGCGCCGCAGTGTGGTGGTGGACGCCAAGTGCGACCTGCTGCTGTACGGCAACGCCGAGCGCGCCATTGTCGAGATTGCCCACCGCCTGGCGGCCAAGGAATCTATCCTGACGATGACAGATATCCGCGGCACGGCTTTTATCCGCCGCGCGGGGGACGAAACGGCGCAGGGCTGGTTCGAGATTGATTCGACCAGCGTGGACGAGCCAGGCAGGGTTGAGGCGCATGTCAACCCCTACCTGATGATTTCCGACGTGGCCAAGGAGAACGGCGCAACCTGTGCGCGGGAAGACGAGGCCGAGGGCGTGGCGACATTGGCCGAAGCTGAGGCCCGGG
Source organism: Polaromonas sp. (assembly GCA_031363755.1). Lineage (GTDB taxonomy): Bacteria > Pseudomonadota > Gammaproteobacteria > Burkholderiales > Burkholderiaceae_C > Polaromonas. The sequence continues at coordinate 1,826 of JANLUZ010000166.1, read as the reverse complement.
TCAGTCGCAGCGCGGCAGCGTTGCCCAAAGCCGCTCTCGCCAATCCGGCCAACCTTGACATTAAGCCCCTGAACTTCGTGCGCAACCCGGCGCTGCCGCACATGCAGGGCAAGATCAAGGTGCCGCCGCGTGACCGCTCGGTGATTCGCCTGCCGTCGTATGAGCAGGTCAAAAGCGACGCGGTGCTGTACGCCCATGCCAACCGCGTGCTGCACCTGGAAACCAACCCGGGCAATGCCCGTGCGTTGGTGCAGGCGCACGGCGAAGGTGTTACGGCGCGAGACGTGTGGATCACCCCGCCGCCGATACCGTTGACCACCGCCGAGATGGACCTCGTGTTTGACCTGCCGTACGCGCGCAGCCCGCACCCCATCTACGCGGACGACAACGGCAGCCACGACCACACCACCAAAATCCCCGCGTGGGAAATGATTCGCTTCAGCGTGAACATCATGCGGGGTTGCTTCGGCGGCTGCACGTTTTGCTCCATCACTGAGCATGAAGGCCGCATTATCCAGAGCCGGTCTGAAGACTCGGTGATCCGCGAAATCGAGGCGATTCGCGACACCGTCAAAGGCTTCACCGGGGCGATTTCCGACCTGGGCGGCCCGACGGCCAACATGTACCGCATTGGCTGCAAAAGCCCCGAGATCGAGGCGGCCTGCCGCAAGCCGTCGTGTGTGTACCCGGGCATTTGCCAGAACCTGAACACCAACCACAACCCGCTCATCAAGATGTACCGCCGCGCGCGGGCGCTCAAAGGGGTCAAGAAGATCTTGATCAGCTCCGGTGTGCGCTACGACCTGGCGGTTGAAAGCCCCGAGTACGTCAAGGAACTGGTCAGCCACCACGTGGGCGGCTACTTGAAGATTGCCCCCGAGCACACCGAACAGGGCCCGCTCACCAAAATGATGAAGCCCGGCATCGGCAGCTACGACAAGTTCAAGCAGATGTTTGAAAAGTACACGCTGGAGGCGGGCAAAAAGCAGTTTTTGATTCCGTACTTCATCGCCGCGCACCCGGGCACGAGTGATGACGACATGATGAACCTGGCGATCTGGCTGAAGAAAAGCGGCTTCAGAGCCGACCAGGTGCAGACGTTTTATCCCAGCCCAATGGCCACTGCCACGGCGATGTACCACACCAACAAAAACCCACTGCGCAAAATCACCCGAGACAGCGAGACGGTGGACATCGTGCGGGGTGAAAAGCGCCGCCGCCTGCACAAGGCCTTCTTGCGCTACCACGACCCCAACAACTGGCCGCTGCTGCGTGAGGCGCTGAAAACCATGGGCCGGGCCGATTTGATCGGCAACGGCAAACACCACCTGATCCCAACGTTTCAGCCGCTGGGCGACGGCGCCTACCAGTCAGCGCGCAAAAAGAACTCGACGCCCGTGGTGGCCAAAACCACCGCGCTGGCCTCACCGGTGAAGGGCCGCATTTTGACGCAGCACACCGGCTTGCCACCCCGGCAAAACGGGTCGGCGCCTGTGGTTGCCGTCGGCAAAGCAGGCTTTAAGGCCAGACGCAAGCCGGGCTGATGCTGATGCGAAGGTATTGCTAACCTTCGGCGGATGCTTTTCGCGACTGCAACGCTCAATTGGCCTGTCATCCCGGTCTTGATTCGGGTTGCATGAACCCGCACGGCGCTGACAAGGTGACGGTTTTGTGGATTGCGGGTCGAGCCCACTACTGTCCGGAGAAGCATTCTCATTTTCCACGTAAGGTGTTGATTGGTATGTGTTTTTGACCCTCGGTCAGTCAAATCTATATAAATCTGAAGTTTTGAACGTCGCACACTTGCAGGGATTTGCAGGAGTGCT
>JANLUZ010000129.1:0-20026 GCA_031363755.1 Polaromonas sp. | reverse complement strand
TCCGTCGTGCTGGTGCTGGCGGGCGTGATTGGTTTTCCGTTGGTGTTTGACACCCAACCTCGGCCTGTGGCGGTCGATATTCCGATTGAAATTCCTGGCAAAACAGCGGTCAAACCGCTTGTACGGCCCCCAGTGACGCCCGCAAACGTTGTGGCTGTGCCGCCGTCGATTGCTTCGCCCTCAGCTGTGCCCATAACGGCCACAACGCCAGCGACGCCCCCGAGCCGCGCGCCAAGTGAAAGAGTCGCGGCAGCGGCGAGTCTAGCGCCCGAAGAGGAAATAGTGCCGTCAAAAGCAGCTACAGCTCAGGCAAAACCCCTCTCCGCCGCCACAAAACCGGAAGCAAAAGCAGAGGCGAAGCCGACGCCGCAACCCCTTCCAAAAGTCGACGCCAAGGCGGTTGCTGATGCCAAGCCCTCGTCAGCGGACGAAGCTGCCCGTGCGCGCGCTTTGCTGAACGGAACGGCACCGGTGGCGGTGTCCGCCCCAGCGGCGACGTCAGGCAGTGATTCGACTGAGCGCTTTATTGTTCAGATCGGTGCGTTTGCTGAAGTGATCAAGGCCCGCGAAGCGCGTTTGAAAGTGGAGGGTGCAGGCCTGAAAACATACACGCAGGTAGCGGAAACCACCGGCGGTAAGCGCATTCGCGTTAGGGTCGGCCCATTTGCCACGCGCACCGAGGCGGACAGGGCAGCGTCAAAAATCAAAATCCTTGGTTTACCGGCTGCCATCCTAACTTTGCAGGTGTCGCAAGAGTGACGCCTGTGTTGCATGACATCGCATGCTGACGCCGCTGGACTGGGTTTTTTTGGCGGTGATGGTGCTTTCACTGGTGGTCGGTGCGTGGCGTGGCGTGGTGTATGAGGTACTGTCATTGCTGGGGTGGGCAGTGTCTTTTTACGCCGCGCAATGGTTTGCGCCTTCGGTGGCTGCGGTCCTCCCGTTTCAGTCGGTGTCGCCTACGATTCGATTTGCCGCCGCAGTTGCCTTGAGTTTTGTGCTGGCTCTGTTTGCGTGCGGTATGGTGGCCTTCGTTGTCAAAAAGCTGGTATCGGCTATTGGCCTGCGGCCGATAGACCGGGTTTTGGGCGCACTTTTCGGCACGGCACGCGGGATTATTTTGCTGCTGGTTGCTGCCGTGGTAATCAACATGACGACTTTGAAAGAAGGGCAGTGGTGGCAGTCATCGGCTGGAGCGAATATGTTGACCGCTGGCCTGCAAACCGTCAAACCTTTGCTGCCGGCGACATTTGCGGTCTACCTAAACTAGATGCCTGGCGCCACCAACCAAACGAAGATTCACCACCGCCAATTCAGGCCATTGTGTCTTGCAAAAAATCGAATCAATTGAAAGAGAACTTGTATGTGTGGAATCGTCGGCGTCGTGAGCAAAGCCCCCGTCAACCAGCTGATTTATGACGGCCTGCTGCTGCTGCAGCACCGCGGTCAGGATGCGGCGGGGATTGTGACCCAGCAGGGGCACAAGTTTTACATGCACAAGGCAAAGGGCATGGTGCGGGACGTGTTTCGCACCCGCAACATGCGCGCGCTGCCCGGCACGGTGGGGCTGGGCCAAGTACGTTACCCCACAGCGGGCAATGCCTTCAGCGAAGACGAAGCCCAGCCTTTTTATGTCAACGCACCGTTCGGCCTGGTGCTGTCCCATAACGGCAACTTGACCAACGCCGCTGAGCTGAAAGCGGAGCTGTTCAACACCGACCACCGCCATATCAACACCGACAGCGACTCTGAAGTGTTGCTGAACGTGCTGGCTCACGAGTTGGAAAAAACTACGCGCGGCGCCGCCCTGACCCCTGCCGATGTGTTTGCAGCCGTGCGCGGTGTACACAAACGCATCAAAGGCTCATACGCCGTGGTGGCACTGATTGCCGGTCACGGTTTGCTGGCGTTTCGTGACCCATTCGGCATTCGTCCGCTGTGCATGGGCACCGGCACCAACGACGACGGCGTGACGGTCATGGTCGCCAGCGAATCAGTGGCACTTGAAGGCACCTCCCACCAGTTCGACCGCGATATCGCTCCCGGTGAAGCCGTGCTGGTTGACCTGGACGGCACGGTGCACGCGCAGCAGTGCGCTGACCACCCTTCGCTGAACCCGTGTATTTTCGAGTTTGTGTACTTGGCCCGGCCGGATTCAGTGCTGGACGGCATTTCGGTGTACCAGGCCCGGCTGAACCTGGGCGAAACCCTGGCCAAGCGAGTCGTCTCGACCGTGCCACCCAGCGAGATTGATGTGATCATTCCCATCCCCGAGTCCAGCCGGCCCAGTGCTACACAGCTGGCACATCTGCTGGGCATTCCGTACCGTGAAGGCTTTGTCAAAAACCGCTACGTGGGCCGTACCTTCATCATGCCGGGCCAGGGCGTGCGCAAAAAGTCAGTGCGCCAGAAGCTCAACGTGATTGCCAGCGAGTTCAAGGGCCGCAACGTGTTGCTGGTCGACGACTCCATCGTGCGCGGCACGACCAGCCGGGAAATTGTGCAAATGGCGCGCGACGCCGGCGCCCGCAAGGTGTACCTGGCCAGCGCAGCACCGCCCGTGCGCTACCCCAACGTCTATGGCATCGACATGCCCACGTCGGCCGAGTTGGTTGCTCACGACCGCACCATTGAAGAAATCCGAATTTCCATTGGTTGCGACGCGCTGATCTACCAGGATGTGGCGGGCATGAAGCGTGCTGTGGGCTCGCTCAGCACCACACTGGACGGCTTTGATGCGTCGTGCTTTGACGGCGTCTACATCACCGGCGACATCACGCCGGAGAGCATCGCCAAAATGAATGCACAGCGCGTGGATGGCAGCGAAGAAGGCGGTGTGGACGTCTCACGCCTGGCGCTGCCTAACCCGCAAGAAGCTTGAACCATGACCACCTCTCCACCCGCTAAAAAACTGCCTGATCATCTGCATACCGACACGCTGGCCGTGCGCACAGCAGTGGGCAAAAGCCAGTATGGCGAAAACTCCGAAGCGCTGTACCTGACCAGCAGCTTCGTGCAGCCCGACGCCGCCACGGCGGCCCGCCGTTTTGCAAACGAGGAAGACGGCTACATCTATTCCCGCTTCACCAACCCGACGGTGACCAGCATGGAGCAGCGGCTGGCTGCTATGGAGGGCACTGAGGCGTGCATCGGCACATCCAGCGGCATGGCGGCGATTTTGCTGATGTGCATGGGCCTGCTCAAGGCGGGCGACCATGTGATCTGCTCGCAGTCTGTGTTTGGCTCCACGATCAAACTCATCGGCAGCGAATTCGCCAAGTTCGGTGTGGAAAGCACGTTTGTGTCGCAAACCGACGTGGGTCAATGGCAGGCTGCCATCAAGCCCAACACGCGGCTACTGTTCGCTGAAACGCCGACGAACCCGCTGACCGAGGTGTGCGACGTGCGTGCACTCGCCGCCATTGCCCACGGTGTGGGCGCGCTGATGGCAGTGGATAACTGCTTTTGTTCGCCTGCGTTGTCTCGCCCCGCCGAAATGGGAGCCGACCTGATCATTCATTCGGGCACCAAGTATCTTGACGGCCAGGGCCGCGTGATTGCCGGGGCCATTTGTGCGTCTAAACAACTCATTGACGAGAAGTTCGTGCCGGTGATGCGCAGCGCCGGCATGACGCTGTCGAGTTTCAACGCCTGGGTGGTGCTCAAGGGCTTGGAGACGCTGTCGATTCGCATGCAGGCGCAAAGCGCCAACGCCCTGGTGCTGGCGAGCTGGCTGGAGGCGCAGCCCAACGTGGCGCGGGTGTACTACCCCGGCCTGACCTCGCATCCGCAGCACGCGCTGGCGATGCAGCAGCAAATGATCAACGGCCAGGGCTGCGGCGGTGCGGTGTTGTCGTTCGATGTAAAAAGCAGCAGCGTTGAAAGCGCCCGTAAAAACGCTTTTCACGTGATCGACAGCACCGCCGTGTGCAGCATCACCGCGAACCTGGGCGATACGAAGTCCACCATCACCCACCCCGCCACCACCTCGCACGGGCGCTTGTCCGAAGACCAGCGCCGCGCTGCTGGCATCGGGCAGGGCCTAATTCGCGTGGCTGTGGGCCTGGAGCACATCGACGATTTGAAGGCCGACTTGGCACGCGGTCTGAATAGCCTGGACACCCTTTGACATGAGCACCGTTTTCAACGCCCGCACCCGCACTCGCTTCGCGCCCTCGCCAACCGGTTTCATCCACCTTGGCAACATCCGTTCGGCCCTTTACCCGTGGGCGTTTGCGCGTTCCACCGGGGGCGACTTCATCTTGCGCATTGAAGACACCGACGTCGAACGCTCCAACCAGGCGTCTGTCGATGTGATCATCGAAGGCATGCGCTGGCTCGGTTTGAACCACGACGAAGGCCCTTTTTTCCAGATGCAGCGCATGGACCGTTACAGGGCGGTGCTGGTCGAGTTGCAGGCAGCGGGCCACGTCTACCCGTGCTACACCAGCATGGCTGAGCTCGACGCCCTGCGTGAGCAGCAGATGGCGGCCAAGGAAAAGCCGCGCTATGACGGCACCTGGCGGCCCGAAGCGGGCAAAACACTGCCGCCGGTGCCTGATGGCGTTCAACCCGTGCTGCGTTTCAAAAATCCTCAAGGCGGCGTGGTGGCTTGGGACGACAAGGTCAAAGGGCGCATCGAGATCAGCAACGACGAACTCGATGACCTCGTCATTGCGCGGCCTGACGGCACGCCGACCTACAACTTCTGCGTGGTGGTTGACGACATGGACATGGGCATCACTCATGTGATTCGCGGCGACGACCATGTCAACAACACCCCGCGCCAGATCAACATCTTCCGCGCACTGGGCCAGGACGTGCCGGTGTATGCCCACCTGCCGACCGTGCTCAATGAGCAGGGTGAAAAGATGAGCAAGCGAAGCGGTGCGAAGGCCGTGACGCAGTACGCGGCCGAAGGGTATTTGCCTGATGCAATGGTGAACTATCTGGCGCGACTGGGCTGGAGCCATGGCGACGACGAAATTTTCAGCCGTGAGCAATTTGTCGAGTGGTTCAACCTCGACCACTTGGGAAAAAGTGCCGCGCAATTTGATGAAGCCAAGCTGCGCTGGGTCAACGCCCAGCATTTAAAGGCCATGGCAAATGAGGCTTTGGCCGAAGCCGTCACTCTGTTTTTGGCCGCATTGGGTGTAGCTATGCTGCCGTCTGACCGCGTGGTTGCAGGGTGCGCCTTGTTCAAGGACCGTTGCAGCACGCTGGTGGAGTTGGCGGGTTGGCTCGCATTGCTGGTGTCACGTCGGCAAGCCAGTGCGCAAGATATGCAAATACACGTGACCGACGCCGTGCGTCCGGCGCTGGGCCAACTCGGGCTCGCACTTAACGACTGTGACTGGACCCAAACCGGTATCGCCGCGGCCATCAAACAGGTTTTGCTCAGCACCGGTTTGAAGATGCCGCAGCTGGCCATGCCTGCGCGCGTGCTGGTCATGGGCACGCCGCAGACCCCGCCGCTCGATGCCATCCTGGCGTTGATGACGCGCGACGATGTGGTCGCACGCCTGAAAATTTGACTTTTTGCACCGTTACTTGATAGAAGGCTAATTTCCGGGCTATAATTCGAAGCTCGACGGATATTGAGAAATCGATATTTTTCGGTGAGAATATTGGGGGTATAGCTCAGCTGGGAGAGCGCTTGCATGGCATGCAAGAGGTCATCGGTTCGATCCCGTTTACCTCCACCATTGTTTGACATCAGCGTCGTAGTCATTAATGCAAGCGTTATGCAGCGGATGAGAAAAGTTTTTGGTGTTTTGACGGGTTCTGAAAAAATCTGCTCGGTTAGTTTAAGGTTTTGACCCTATCGTCTAGAGGCCTAGGACACCACCCTTTCACGGTGGCTACAGGGGTTCGAATCCCCTTAGGGTCGCCAGAATTCTTGACGTGAAAGCGTTGAGTCAGAGGCACAAGTTGGCAGCAGTCAGTCAGCAATGACAGACGACTTGGCTCGAAAGAGCGAATGTTGCCACTACCAGGAGTGGTAGTTCAGTTGGTTAGAATACCGGCCTGTCACGCCGGGGGTCGCGGGTTCGAGTCCCGTCCGCTCCGCCAGATTAGTCGTTTTTACTGATGACTTACGAAAAAGCCTCTAGAAGTTCTAGGGGCTTTTTTTATGCCTTTTCGAAGCTGTAGCATGGCATTGGCAAGGCTTTTTCAGCGTGTCAGTGTCTGACCGAGCTCGCTAAATCACCTCATCTCGCTACTAAGTACGCTGCCGTACATCCAACAGCAGAACTTCTGACGAAGATGAAGGCATGAGACTGCTATTGCCTGCTGGTTTGCCGCTGATTGAGACGTCGAGGGCGCTTAACGCGCGCGGCGTGTTGACCTGGGAACAACATCATGTTTGAACTTCCTGATGCATTGGCGCTGGCCCGTATGCAGTTTGCATTCACCGTCAGTTTTCACTTTCTGTTTCCGGCCACAACCATTGGGCTGGCCAGCTACCTGGCGGTGCTGGAAGGGCTGTGGCTCAAAACCGGTAAGGCCGAGTACATAGACTTGTTCCGCTACTGGATCAAGATCTTTGCGCTGGTGTTTGCTATGGGGGTGGTCTCGGGCATTGTGATGTCCTACCAATTCGGCACCAACTGGGCGGTGTTCTCCGACAAGGCCGGGCCCATCGTCGGCCCGCTGATGGCCTACGAGGTACTGACGGCCTTTTTCCTGGAGGCTGGCTTTCTGGGCGTGATGTTGTTTGGCATGAACCGGGTGGGCAAACGCCTGCATTTCACCGCCACGCTGATGGTCGCGTTGGGCACGTTTATCTCCAGCTTCTGGATTCTGTCGGTCAACAGCTGGATGCAAACCCCCACCGGCTACGCCATGAATGCCAACGGGCAGTTCATCTCGGCTGGCAGCTGGCTGGCGATCATCTTCAACCCCAGCTTTCCCTATCGGCTGCTGCACACCATTTCGGCGGCCTACCTGACGACCGCCTTCATCGTCGGCGGAGTAGGGGCTTGGCATCTGCTCAAGGACAAAACCAACCCGCGCGCTCGGATCATGTTCTCAATGGCGATGTGGATGGCGACGATTGTGGCGCCCGTACAAATTTTGCTGGGTGACCTGCACGGCATCAACACGCTCGAACACCAGCCGGCCAAAGTGATGGCCATGGAAGGCCATTACCAAAGCCACCCCAACGGCGCACCGCTGATTCTGTTTGGTGTGCCCAATAGTGCTGAGAAGCGCATCGACTACGCCGTGCAAATCCCTAAGTTGTCGTCATTGATCCTGAAACACGACCTGAATGCGCCGCTGGCTGGGCTGGACACCATTCCCAAGCGTGACCAGCCGCCCGTGGGCATTGTGTTCTGGTCATTTCGCATCATGGTCGGTTTGGGTTTGTTGATGGCGCTTCTGGGCGCGCTGAGTCTGGTGGCCCGCGCAAAAGGCGCGTTGTACGACTGGAAGCCTCTGCACCGTTTTGCGCTGGTCATGGGGCCATCGGGACTGGTGGCAGTGCTGGCGGGCTGGGTGACCACCGAAGTGGGGCGCCAGCCATGGACGATCTATGGCCTGTTGCGCACCGCCGATTCGGCTTCACCGCTGGCGGCGCCTGCGGTAGCGGCTTCGCTGCTGGCCTTCATCGTCGTGTATTTCGCGGTGTTTGGCGCGGGCATCGTCTATATCTTCAAGTTGATGGGCAAAGCGCCGGCGCCGCACGAGCCCGAGCTGGGCAACCTGCCTGTGCGCACTGCAGGCATCACGCCTGCAGCTGCGCTCACCCCCAAGCGGAAGGCCACACCATGACATTCGACCTCACCTTGATTTGGGCGTTCATCATTGTTTTCGCCGTGTTTGTGTACGTGGTGATGGATGGGTTTGATCTGGGTATCGGTATCTTGTTTCCCTGGTTCAAGGTTGGCCCCGAGCGTGACGCGGCGATGAACAGCATCGCTCCGGTCTGGGACGGCAATGAAACCCGGCTGGTGCTGGGAGGTGGTGGCCTGCTGGCGGCGTTCCCGCTGGCTTACGGCCTGATTTTTTCGGCCCTCTATGCGCCGATCGTGGCCATGTTGTTGGCGCTGGTGTTCCGCGGTGTGGCGTTTGAGTTCCGCTGGCGGGACCCGTCGCACCGCGCTTTTTGGGATGCAGGCTTCACCTGCGGCTCTTTGCTGGCAGCGGTGTCGCAGGGCGTGGTGTTGGGCGCGCTGCTGCAGGGCGTGGCCATTGAAGACCGCGCCTACGCCGGCGGCTGGTGGGACTGGCTGACGCCGTTTTCGCTGTTCACCGGGGTGAGCGTGGCGGTGGGCTATGCGCTGCTGGGCAGCACATGGCTGATTTTGAAAACCGAAGGCGCCTTGCAGCGGCAGGTAACGCAGCTGGCCGGCTGGCTGGGTGCGGCCACACTCACGGCGATTGCGCTCGTGAGCCTGGCCACCCCGTTTTTGGCTGGGGCTTATTTTGACCGCTGGCTGCGCCTGCCCAACCTGCTGTGGGTGGCCCCGGTGCCCGTGCTGGTGGCGGTGGCCAGCGTGGTGTTTGCGCGCAGCTTGCGGGCAGGCCGTGAGTTGGCGCCGTTTTTAGCCACGCTGGCGGTGTTTTTGCTGTGCTTCTTGGGTATTGGCGTCAGTTTTTTTCAGTATGTCATTCCCGGCGCCGTGACCCTTTGGGACGCCGCCACGGACCGTAGCAGCCAGGTCTTCATGCTCTACGGCACGGTGCTGGTCATGCCCATGATCCTGGGCTACACCGGCTGGGCCTACTGGGTGTTTCGCGGCAAGGTCAAACCCGGCGGCTATCACGCATGAAATGGCCCCGCCTGCGCTGGCCCGAGATCGCGGCTCCTGCCGCCGAGACGCCCCAGCCCCTGAGCCAGCGGCTGTTGTGGATGGCCGCGATCTGGTCGGCAAGCACATTGGCCTTGCTGGCCGTGGCGCTGGTGCTGCGCGCCGTGCTGCGGGTCTAGCCGGTGGGTAAGCCATTGAAGCTGGCGGGTTGCCAGCTGTGTGCTTGGCTGCTGTAGGCGGTCGCCGTTGTTACCGATGCCAACTCCGCTTTTGCCCAAATTGACGTTTTGCGCGCGGCCTTCCAAAGCCATGTCACGCCATTGATGGCGCCACCTCCTGACGAGGTGATACCGCTATAGCCACCTTACCCAGGCGCACCCCACAATGCGTTGGCAGGGTCGAACGCGCCCGTGGCCTGCCACGGCGTCATGCCACCCGAGTGGCACCTTAAACTTGCGGCGACCCAATTGCCCACGCCAACCTCCCTGAAAGACACACCGCATGACCATTGCCTGGAACACGTTCACACCCTGGGCCTCGCTGGCGGGCGGCGCGCTGATTGGCCTTGCCGCCGCCATGCTGGTGCTGCTCAATGGCCGCATTGCCGGCATCAGTGGCGTCTTGGGTGGTTTGCTCAAACCTGTAAAAAGTGATGTCGGCTGGCGGCTTGCCTTTATCGCCGGGTTGGTGGGAGCACCGCTGGCGTACGGGCTGTGTGCGGGCGTTCCTGGCGTGCAGATTGACGCGGGGTTTGGCACGCTGGTGGTCGCCGGGTTGCTGGTGGGCATAGGCACCCGCTACGGCGCGGGCTGCACCAGTGGGCACGGCGTGTGCGGGCTGTCGCGGCTGTCATGGCGCTCGCTGGTGGCTACCGCTGCCTTTATGGCGGCAGGTTTTGCCACTGTGTTTGTTGTTCGTCACCTCGTCGCAGGCTAAAGGAGCCGCCATGCTTGTTTTCACATCCTTGCTGGCCGGGCTGGTGTTTGGCCTCGGCCTCATCGTCTCTGGCATGGCCAACCCGGCCAAGGTATTGGGGTTTCTAGACCTTGGCGGGCGGTGGGACCCGTCGCTGGCGCTGGTAATGGCCGCGGCAATTGCCGTGGGGCTCGGGGCGTTCGCTGTCGCCAAAAAACGCGCGGTGTCGCTGTTAGGCGCACCGATGAAACTGCCGCCTACGGGCGCGGTAGACCGCCGATTGATACTGGGCAGCAGCGTGTTCGGTATCGGCTGGGGCCTGGCGGGTTTTTGTCCGGGGCCCGCGCTGGTGGCACTCGGCATGGGGGAGGGCAAAGCGGTGGTGTTTGTGGCCGCCATGCTGGCGGGCATGCTGGTGTTGGAGCTGCTGCAAAAGAGGCGCATACACCCATAACTGACGCCGCAGCGCAGATGATTGTTGCGCTGCTAAACCATCACCGCCTCAACCGGGCGCCGTAGCGAGCGTTGCAGCAGCGGCCCGCGCCCAAAGCGCACGACCAGATCAGGCCGCTCCCGGGGTGAGCCCACGAAGCCGGCCAGCTGCTGGCGCAGCGCTGGCACCTCGACCGCCTGGTTCAGTATGGCGTTGCGAATGCCCAGCGCAGCGGCCTGCAGCGCAAAACGCTGGTAGCAGCGCCCGGTCTCCACCCAGTGCGCCTTGTCATTGGCACTGGCGACAAGAACCGCCGCAGCATCCAGCGGCTGCCAGATCCGGCTGGCGGCTGCTGCATAGTTTTGGTCGGGCGCGCTGGGGGTGCAGGCGGGCAGAAAAGGGGCACCGAGCAGCGCCGCCCCACTGGCGATGAAGTGTTTGCGGCTGGTCATGGTTGGAGACGTCTTGCTTCGGTGCATCCCATCGCCGGGTGATGGAACGCACACGGATTTTGGCGAATGGAAATCAAAAGGACTGATTTTTAATTTGCTATTTATTCAGTAGCTGCTCAGGCAGTAAATATCTGGGCTAGAAGTGTATTTTATGCTGAAAACTCATCCGTCAGGCCCCTTTTGAGGTTGCCACCGGCGTTCGCACCACCAGCACTGGCACCGGCGCATGGCGCACGATGTCTTCTGCGCCGCTGCCCAACAACACGCGGCCTATGCCGTGGCGGCCATGGGTGCCGACGACGACCAGGTCAGCATTCCACCTCAGGGCTGCGCTGGCCACCATCTTGCCCAGCCCGTCGCCGTAGCGTTCGAGCAATTCGGTGTCGGCCAGCAGCCCCGCTGCCTGGGTGATCTGCAGGGACTTGTCCAGCAACCGGAGGCCACCCTCCTGGCCCTGCTCAAAGGCGTCCTGCATGTCGCTGACATCCGAGGTGAAGCCCGCAGCGCCGCCGAGCGCCAAGGGCGGGTCCAGCACATACACCAGCCGCAGACGAGCGCGACCGCCGGAGTCGCGTGCCATTTGCGTGGCAACCACCAGCGCCCGCGTCGCCGTGTCGCTGCCGTCAACAGAAACCAAAATACGTTCAAACATAAGAGATCCTTTTTTGTAGAGGGTGGCACGGCTCAAGCCACTGTGCGCCTTTGCTGCCAGCGTGACGTTGACGTATGTCAACAAATCCGTCTTGACGTGATCGATCCCCTCGGGGCTGGCGATTGGGTACGAATTTGCGCGCTACAGCCCGTTTCCAAGGCTTGCAGGCGCGGTTTAGGGCGTTTTCGCGTCTAAATAATGATGAAACACACCTCTAGTCCAGGTGTTTGCTGCCTGTGTAGCTATTGAAATAATAGTAATTAGCGGCATTCACCCAGGCGGTTGCGTTGCCGCGTGGCCCGGGCGCGCCGCCCCAGCTTGCGCGCCTCACTGAACCACAGCACCCCGCTGCCAAGCGCTGCGCACACCGCCCATTGCGCGGCACTGAGCGGCGAGGTGCTGAAGGCGGTGTTGAAAAACGGCAGTTCAACCGCTGCCACTTGCAGCAGGCCCGAAAGCCCGATGGCTCCCCATAACCAAGGGTTTGACAATAAATGGCTGAACGCGCTGCGGGTGGCCGAGCGGGCGTTGAAACTTTGAAACAGGTGGGCAAACACCAACGTGGTGAAGCCCATGGTTCGGGCGGTGGTGATGTCGCCCGTGCCCTGCGTCACGTCAATCAGGCCGCCGGGCAGGCAGCTGTCCATGGCCAGCAGGCTGAGTACGGCAATCAGCAAGCCGGTCTCGACAATGCCGGCCCACATGCGGGCATTCATGACCCGGGCGTTCGCAGGCTGGGGCGGGCGTGCCATCACGTCGTCTGTGGCGGGGTCCACGCCCATGGCCAGCGCGGGCCAGGTGTCAGTGATCAGGTTGAGCCACAAAATTTGCGTGGCCAGCAGCGGCAGCACCACGCCCACGCTGTCGGGCGCGGTCAGCCCGATGACCGAGCCACCCACCACGCCCAAAAACACCATCAGCACCTCGCCCATGTTGGACGACAGCAGGTAGCGCAAGAATTTGCGGATGTTGTCCAGAATGTTGCGGCCCTCGCGCACAGCGTGGATCAGGGTGGCGAAGTTGTCGTCCACCAAAATGACTTTAGCCGCTTCCTTGGCCACTTCGGTGCCGGTGATGCCCATGGCAATGCCGATGTTGGCGGCTTTGAGCGCTGGCGCGTCGTTCACGCCGTCACCCGTCATGGCCACCACCTGGCCGCTGGCCTGCAGCGCCGCCACTATGCGCAACTTGTTGGCAGGCGATACCCGGGCGTACACCGACGTGTGGTTCACGGCGCGCAGCAGCGCGGCGTCGTCCATGGCGTCCAGGGCGGCACCGGTCAGCGCCTGGTCGCCTTCGGTGATGATGCCCAGGTCTGCGCCAATGCGGGCGGCGGTGCGCGGGTGGTCCCCGGTGATCATGATGATGCGAATGCCCGCCCCCTGCGCCTGGGCAATGGCGGCGGCCACTTCGGGCCGAGGCGGGTCCAGCATGCCGACCACGCCGATGTAGATAAGGTTTTTTTCCAGCACGTCGCCGTCTTGTGCCGTCTCGGCGGCCAGCAGCGGGCGGTAAGCCACAGCCAGTGTGCGCAGCGCCTGACCTGACAAGTCGTCCACTCCCGCCAGAATCTGCGCCCGCCGCTCGGCCGTTAGCGGTACCGCGCCCGCGCCCACGTGTTCATGGGTGCAGTGGGCCAGCAGCACGTCGGGCGCACCTTTGGTCATCAGCACGGGCAGGTGGTCGGCGGTTTCTGCCTGCACCGTGGACATTACCTTGCGTGCTGACGTGAAGGGCAGCTGGGCGAGCCGGGTGGACTTCACGTCCTCGCCCGTCTCACCATCCCGACGCTGCAGCTTGGTCTGCGCCACCACAAACGCGGCGTCGGTCGGGTCGCCGTCAATGCCCCAGGCTCCGTCGGCGTTCTCATGCACGCTGGCATTGCCCGCCAGCGCGCCGCAGTGCAGCAACTGCTCCACCTCGGCAAGCGCGTCGGCAGGGGTCTGCGCCGATGTATCAGGCAGCTGAATCTCCCCGTCGGGCCCGTAGCCCACGCCGGTGAAGCGCGTGGTGCCGGCAGCGGTGATGCACTGCTCAATCGTCATTTCAGCCCGCGTCAGCGTGCCGGTCTTGTCGGTGCAAATCACGGTGGCTGCGCCCAGTGTTTCCACCGACGAGAGTTTTTTGACGATCGCCTGGTGCCCGGCCATGCGGCGCACGCCCAGCGCCAGCACCACCGACAAAATGGCGGGCAAGCCCTCGGGCACGGCAGCCACAGCCAGCGCCACGCCCAGCAGCAGCGCGGCGACCACGTCGCTGGCGCTGCGAATGTCCGACAGCGCCAGGATGGTGCTGACCACCACCGCCGCAATGACCAGCACGGCCAGCCCGAGCTGGCGGCCCAGACTTGCGATTTCTTTTTCGAGGTGTGTGGGCTCCTCTGGCGTGGCGTCCAGCAGCCCGGCGATTTTGCCCATTTCAGTGGTCATGCCGGTGGCCGTGACCAGGGCGCGGGCTGACCCCTGGGCCACGGCGGTGCCCATGAACACCTCGTTCAAGCGGTCGCCCAGGGCGGTGGATGTGGGCAGGGCGTTCGCGTCCTTGGTCACCGGCAAGCTTTCGCCGGTCAGTGACGCTTCCTGCACCCGCAGCGCGTCGGCCTGAAGCAAACGCGCATCTGCGCCCACGGCGTCGCCTTCGGCCAGCACCAGCAAGTCGCCGCACACCAGCTGCGTGCTGGGCACCCGCTGCACCACGCCGCCGCGCACCACGCCCGATGTGGCAGCCGTCATGCGGCCGAGGGCGGCCACCGCTTGGCGGGCTTTGTTCTGCTCGGCCCAACCCAGCACCGCGTTGAGCAGCACCACGACGGCAATCACGATGACGTCAATCGGCCAGCCCACGCGGCCTTCGATCCACCACGCGGCCAACGCAATGCCCATGGCGGCCAACAGCAGGTAAACCAGCGGGTCTTCAAACTGCGCCAGAAACTGCCGCCAGGCCGGGGTGGTGGGGGCTGCGCGCAGCTGGTTCGGGCCGTCAGCTGCTAGCCGTTGGGCGGCTTGTGTGTCGGTAAGACCCAGGTCAGCCTCCACGGTCATGGCGCAACCTGCGTGCCGGCGGTGCCTGCCAGCATGGCCTCGATGGCGTCGAGCGAGCCAATCACCGCGCGGTGGCCCGTGGCGGCGGCAAATTCGCAGGCGGCTTGCACCTTCGGGCCCATCGAGCCTTCGGCAAAAGCATGCTGAGCAAGTTCAGTGGGGTTGATGCGGCCAATGGCGCGCTGCGTGGGCTGGCCCCAGTCCAAAAACACGTTGGCCACGTCGGTGGCAATCACCAGGCAGTCCACGCCCAAGTCGTGCGCCAACAGCCCTGCGCAAAGGTCCTTGTCAATCACGGCTTCCACGCCAACCAGACCAGGTCCATCCGGGTTGCGCGCCACTGGAATGCCGCCGCCGCCCGCCGCAATCACCAGCATACCGCCGTCTATTAAGCAGCGGATCGCCGCCAGGTTCAACACCCGCAGCGGGCGCGGCGACGGCACCACGCGGCGAAAGTGGTCGCCGTCCGCAGCGATGTGCCAGCTCTTTTCTTTTGCCAGACGCTCAGCCTCTGGCTGGGTATAGACCGGGCCAATCGGCTTGCTCGGGTGCGCAAACGCCGGGTCGTCGGCGGCAACTTCCACGCGGGTCAGCAGCGTGGTCACCGTGCGGCTGGCGGGCAGCAAATTGGCCAGTTCCTGCTCCAGCAAATAGCCCACCATGCCCTGGGACTCGGCCCCCAGCACGTCGAGCGGGTAGGCCTGAACGGCGCTGTAAGCGGCCGCTTGCAGGGCCAGCAGGCCCACCTGCGGGCCATTGCCGTGTGTCAGCACCAGCTCGTGGGCCCCGGCCACGCGGGCCAGCTGCTGGGCGGCGCGGCGAATATTGGCCTGCTGGTTGCCCACGCTCAGCGCCTGGCCACGCCGCAAGATGGCGTTACCCCCTAACGCGACCAAAACTTTCATGCTAGCGTGGCCACCAGCACCGCCTTGATGGTGTGCATGCGGTTTTCAGCCTGGGTGAACACAATGGACGCATCGGACTCAAACACCTCGTCGGTCACTTCAATTTCACTGAGGCCGTACTTTTCATGTACGAGGCGGCCCACCTCGGTTTCAAGGTTGTGAAACGCCGGCAGGCAGTGCATGAAGCGGGTGCGCGGCTTACCCGTGGCGGCCATCAGCGCGGCATTCACCTGAAACGGCAGCAGCTGCGCGATGCGCTGCTTCCACACGTCCTCCGCCTCACCCATGGACACCCACACATCGGTGTACAAAAAGTCGGCCCCGACCACCGCCTTAAGTGGGTCGGTTTCCAGCGTGATTTTTGCGCCGGTGGTATGCGACAGCAGCTGCATTTCAGCCAGCAGCTGCGGCGGTGGCTGTAGATCGGGCGGCGCGGCAATGCGGATGTCCATGCCCATCTGGGTTGCCCCCACCAGCAGTGAACACCCCATGTTGAAGCGCGCGTCGCCCAGGTAGCACACCGACAGCTCATGCAGCGGCTTTTCACCGAACTCCTGCATCGTCAGCAGGTCGGCCAGCACCTGCGTGGGGTGGGCCTCGTCCGTCAGGCCGTTCCACACCGGCACGTGGGAGGCGCGGGCCAGGTCTTCCACCACACTTTGGTGAAAGCCGCGGTATTCAATGCCGTCATACAGGCGGCCCAGCACGCGGGCGGTGTCTCTCAAGGACTCCTTGTGGCCCAGCTGGGAACTAACGGTGTCGATGTAGGTGACATGCCCGCCCTGGTCGTGCACCGCCACCTCAAAAGCGCAGCGCGTGCGGGTGGAGGCTTTCTCAAAAATCAGCGCAATGTTCTTGCCCTTCAGGCGCGGGAATTCATTGCCTGCGTACTTGGCGCGTTTGAGTTCGGCGGCAAGGTCAATCAAAAATCGGATGTCGCGCGGCGCGAAGTCCTTGAGGTCCAGCAGGCTGCGATTGCGAAGGTTAAAGCTCATGGGGTGGATCCTTGGGTGGTTTTAGTTCCCTCTCCCGCGTACGGGAGAGGGAGTGAAAGCGGCATGTAACCGACGTATTTATTGCCTACATTGCTATTATTTAAATAGCATTTATTCGACTTACTCATGGCGCAGCGCCTCAATCGGGTTCATGCGCGCGGCGCGCCGGGCGGGGAAGTAGCCAAACAACACGCCAATGCCGGCTGAAAACAGCAGCGCCAGCAGGTTGATAGACGCGTCAAACGCGTAGGGCACGCCCATCAGGCCCGCCAGAAAGTAAGACGCGGCCGTGGCGACCACTATGCCTACCAGCCCGCCCAGGGCCGACAGCACCACCGCTTCGATCAGAAACTGCAGCAGCACCTCGCCTTCGAGGGCGCCCACCGCCAGCCGCAGGCCGATTTCACGGGTGCGCTCGGTCACGCTGACCAGCATGATGTTCATGATCCCGATGCCGCCCACCAGCAGGCTCACAGCCGCCACCGCGCCCAGCAGGCTGGTCAGCACCCCCATGGTGCTGCTGAGCGTGTCGGCAAGTTGCTGGGTGTCGAAGATGTTGAAGTTGTCGTCGTCGGTGGCGGCGAGTTTGCGGCGCTCGCGCAGCAGTTGGCTGAGGCTCGCCTTCAGTGGCGCGCTGTCGCTGCCCTCGGCCATCGAGACGATCAGAGCGCTCACCTTCCGGCTGCCGGTGACGCGCCGCTGCAGGGTGTGCAGCGGCACGATCACGCCATCGTCCTGGTCACCCAGGCCACCCTGACCCTTGGGCACCTGAATACCGATCACGGTGCACGAGAACTGCTTGATGCGCAGCTGTTCGCCCAAGCCGGTCGAGCCCTCCGTGCCACCGAAGAGCTCGCGGCGCACGGTCTCTCCGATCACGCACACCGCCGCGCCGGAGCGCAGCTCATCGGGCGTGAAAATGCGGCCCGCTGCGAGTTCCCAGTTGCCGATCGTGAACCATTCGTTGGTGCTGCCATTCACCGTGGTGGCCCAGTTGCGGCCATTGGCGACCACCGTGGCACGCGCCGTGCCCTGGGGCGCGACCGCCTCAACACCGCCGATCTGCGCCGCGATGGCTTCAGCGTCGGCCTCGACGAACTGCGGCACGCCGCCTCCGCCACCGCCGATGCGTTGGCCCGGGCTGACGATCAGCACGTTGGTGCCCAGGCTGGTGATCTTTTGCTCGATGGCCTGTGTGGCGCCGTTGCCCAGTGTGACCATGGTGATCACGGCACTGACCCCGATGACGATGCCCAGGATGGTGAGGAAGGAGCGCAACATGTTGCGCACGACCGAGCGCAGCGCCAGCATGAAAATGCTCGTCAACATCAGGTAGTGTCCGCCGTGGTCGGCTCGGCGGGTGCTGACGTGGTGGGGTGAGCGTTGATGACGTCTTTGGCAATGCAGCCATCCACAAAATGAACCATGCGCCGGGCGTAGGCTGCCATGTCAGGCTCGTGCGTGACCATCAGCACAGTGATGCCCTGGTCATGGTTCAGCGCCATCAGCAAGCCCATGATCTCGTGGCTGCGCTGGGTGTCCAGGTTGCCGGTGGGCTCGTCGGCCAGCACCACGGCAGGCTGCGTCACGATGGCCCGCGCAATCGCCACCCGCTGCTGCTGCCCGCCCGACAATTCGGCGGGCGTGTGCCGCTCCCAGCCGCCTAGGCCCACGGACACCAGCGCCCTGGCAGCGGCCAGCTTGCGGTCGGCAGCGCTGTCGCCCCGGTACAGCAGGGGCAACTCCACGTTTTCTTGCGCGGACGTGCGGGCCAGCAGGTTGAAGCCCTGGAACACAAAGCCCAGGTAGCGCCGCCGCAGGCGCGCCCGCTGGTCACGCGTCAGCGCCTCAACCCGCGCGCCCTTGAAGCGGTACTGGCCGGCAGTGGGCGTGTCCAGGCAGCCCAGAATGTTCATGGCGGTGGACTTGCCCGAGCCGCTGGGGCCCATGATGGCGACGAACTCACCTGCGGCGATGTCGAGGTCGATGGCTTTCAGCGCAAGGAGTTCGGTGGCGCCGCTGCCGTAGCGCTTGCTGACGCCACGCAGTTGGATCAGCGGCTGCGTCACTTCGCGGCCTGCGTCGGTTGCGCCGTGCTCTGCGACGCGATCTGCGCCGTGATGACCCGCATGCCGGCCTTCAGGTCGCCCGCCGTGATCTCGGTCATGTGGCCGTCGCTGATGCCGGGCACCACGGCCACCGCCACGGGGGCAGCCGTCGCGCCCTTGCCCGGAGCCGGCAGCACCCAGACCTCGTGCGCCGCAGCCGTGCTGGCGCTGTCAGCGGCACCCTTGCGCCGCATCTCGGTCTTCGGCGGGCCGAAGCTCATGCCCGAGGCGAGGCCTTTCTTGGCGGCCGCTGTCGCCGTGGTCGGCGTGTAGCGCAGCGCGGCGTTGGGCACCATCAACACGTCCTTGCGTTCGATGGCGACGATGGTGGCGGTGGCGGTCATGCCGGGGCGCAGGCTCCCGTCGCTGTTGTCCACGTCCAGGTAGGTGAGGTAAGTCACCACGTTGTCGGTGATGGTCGAGCCAAAACCCACCCGGGTGATCTGGGCCGGGTAGCGTCGTGTGGGGTAGGCGCTGACGGTGAAGTCCGCGCTTTGCCCCACGCTCACCGTGCCCACATCGGCTTCGTCGACATACACCCAAAGCCGCAGCTTTTTCAAGTCCTCCGCCACGGTGAGCAGCGTCACCGCCTGCAGTGACGCCGCCACGGCATTGCCCGGGTCGACCGTGCGCGTCAGGATCACGCCATCGGACGGTGCGCGAACCGAGGCCTTGGACAGGTTCGTTTCGTCGGTGGACAACGCAGCTTTGGCGTCACTCACGCCTGCCCGTGCGCTGGCGTTGTCGGCCACAGCGCGGGCCAGCGTGGCGCGGCCGGTGTCGAGCTCGGTTTTGGAGGGCACGCGCCCGCTGGAGATCACGGCCACCTCCTCCAGCCGCGCGAGTGTGGCGCTGGCCTCCTGCACCGTGGCATGGGTTTGTGCAACTTTTGCCGTAGCCGATGCCAGCGAGGCCTTGGAGCGCAATACTTGGTCGCGCAGCTTGGCGGTGTCCAGCACCACCAGCACCTGGCCTTTTTTGATGGGGTCGTTCACGTCTACAAACACCTGCAGCACCGTGCCCGACAGTTCGCTGCCGACGCTGATGGCGCGCGTCGGCTGCACGGTGCCGTTGGCGGTGACGGTTAGCGTCAGGTCGCCCCGTTGGACGGCCTGGGTGCTGTAGTGTGGCGCGGCGTTAGCGGCGCGTTGGCTAGACCACCACCAGATCCCCGCCACCAGCAACACAATGCCCACCACGGCAGCCCACACCCACGGCCGTAAAAACCAGACTCTGGGCGCGGGCTCGCCGAGCAGGGTGGTCAGCTCGCTCGTGTTGGTCTTGTCGTTGTGATCGTTTGGGTTGGGTGTGACCGACGCGGCGGTGCCAGGGGCTTGTTCGGTCGTCATGGGGGGCTAGCCGCATCGGTTGGGTCGGCCTGCCAGCCACCGCCCAGCGCCTTGTACAAACGCACGTGGTCGGTGCTCACGTCAGCGTGGGCCACCGCAAAGCTGTCTTGCGCATTCAGCTGGGTGCGCTGGGTTTCGAGCACGGTTTGAAAGTCCACCAGGCCGCTGCCGTAGCGCTGGCGTGCCAGCAGCGCCGCGTTGGCGGCAGACAGCGCCGCTTGTTGCAGGCTGTCGCTGCGGTCGCGGTCGTTGTGCAGGGCAGTCAGCGCGTCTTCCACTTCGCGCAGGGCTGTCAGCACAGCGGCTTCATAGCCGGTTTGCGACTGCTCCAGCGCCGCCTGCTGAGCCCGCACCCGCGCCCGGCCCGCGCCGGCGTCAAACACAGGCCACGACACGCCTGCCAGCAGGGTGCTGGCCACG
>JANLUZ010000105.1:0-16780 GCA_031363755.1 Polaromonas sp. | reverse complement strand
CGAGGCCGCGTTTGAAGCCGCCGCCAAGGTTTTGCGTGAAGGCGATTTGCTGGCCATCTTTCCCGAAGGCGGGTTGACCAAAAACGGCGAACTGCAAGCCTTCAAAGGCGGCCTGATGAAGATTCTGGAAAACGCCGAGCGTGACGGCCTGCAGGTGCCCGTGGTGCCGATGGCGCTGACGAATCTGTGGGGCTCGTTTTTCAGCCGGGTGGAAAAAGGCAGCGCCATGGTGCGGCCGTTCCGGCGCGGGCTGTGGAGCCGCGTGGGGCTCAATGTGGGCGCGCCCATTGCGGCTGCCCATGTGTCACCGGATGCGTTGCAGGCACGGGTTGAGGGCTTGATGAAGCTCTAAAGTAGCCCTAGGCGATACCTTTAGCGTTGTAAAACGCCTTGGGTTCGATAGTTGGCTGATTTTTGAAGCGGCGGCGGCACAGTGCAGGCACCGCAACCCCTTCAAAGGTCTTTCATGTCAACCGCTCATTCGTCCAACGCCTTCGCTGTTCACCGCGACTCCGAACCCCGGCAAGTCCAGGTGTGGGTGTCCTTTCTGATCGCTGTGTTTCTTTGCGCCGTGGGCCTTGCCTACCTGCCAGGCCGCGACCTGGACCGCGCTTTCATGGTGATGGGCTACTTTTTTTGCCTGTCAGCCGCCTTTGTGCTGGCCAAGTTTGTGCGCGACCAGCAAACCACCAGCGCCGAAGCCAAAGACACGCCGATGTTCAAGCTGGTGGTCTGGGGTGGTTTTCTGCTCGCCATGTCCCTGACGGGATGGGGACTGTGGCGCATGGAAGTTCACGAGACCTACAAGGCGTTTTTGGGTGTGAGCTGGCTCTATTTAATTACCTGCACCTTCACGCTGGTCAAAACCCTGCGTGACCACCATGAAGTCGATGTGGTGGCGGCACGGCTGGCTCGCCGCAGCGCGGCAACATCCGCCGACGCATCACGCTGACAGTTCAACCCATTCTGGAGTTTTTCATGAAACACACAATTGCTACTTATTTAATAGCTGCTTCGGCAGTGATTGCGTCGGCTACAGCCTCTTTTGATGCTCAAGCGCAGTCGGAAGCCTCGGCGCTGAGTGCTTTGTCGGCCATGCCGGTCGCCTCGGTGGTGGTGGGGGCCAGCGCGGTGGCCGGTGCTGTCGTGGCCGTGCCGGTGGTGCTGTCAACCGCCGGGGCGGTGCTGGTGGTGAAAACGATTCAAAGCACGGCGCGCGGCACGGTGTATGTGCTGGAGCGCGCCTCGGACGGGGCCAGCGCCACGGTGGAAGTGCTGGGCAAAGGCGTGGCCAGCGTGGGGGCGGCGGTGGGCACGTCGGTTGTGGTGGGGCTGGTCACCAGCGGCGTGGTGCTGTCGGCCGCCGGGGAGGTGCTGGCCTTTGTTCCCAACGTGCTGGGCCGTGCGCTGTTGCACAACGAACGCCTGACGAATTGATCGGCAGCGACCAGGGTCAAAACTCTTCAATATGCTTTTCAACTGCTGGTGGTGAGCGCGGTGTTTGCTGCCCCGGCCGCGCACGCCGGGCGCTCCTGCGAGGCCAAGAAAACCACGCCGCAGGCCATAGAGCGCGGCATGGCGCTGGCGGGAAAAACGCTGGCGGCGCTGAACGCCAGCGGTGAAAAGGTGGTGATCCTGGCGCGCGCGGGGCAAGACTTGAGCAAGTACGGCGTGCGGTATTCGCACCTGGGGCTGGCGATGCGCGCAGATGACGGGCAAGGCGGCCACACCTGGCGGGTGCTGCACAAGCTCAATGAATGCGGCACCGCGTCGGCGTCCATTTATCGGCAAGGGCTGGGCGAGTTTTTTCTGGACGACCTGTGGCGCTTTGAAGCCGCCTGGGTGGCCCCGACGCCCGAGGTACAAGCGCGCTTGCAGACGCTGCTGCAAGATCCGCAGCGCGCGCTGAGCCTGCACCACAAGCCCTACAGCATCGTCAGCTATGCGTGGGGCCGCAAGTACCAGCAGTCCAACCAGTGGGCCATTGAAACCCTGGCGCTGGCCATGGAGCCAGGCATCACCACCCGCGAGCAAGCCCAGGCGTGGTTGCAGTTCAAGGGCTATGTGCCCACCACGCTGGCGTTGGGGCCGCTGACGCGGCTGGGCAGGCGCATGACGGCGGCGAATGTCGCGTTTGACGACCACCCGAGTGACAAGCGCTTCTCAGGCCGGATTGAAACCGTGACGGTGGACTCGGTGTTCAATTGGCTGCCGCGTGCCCAGTTGGCAGTGGGCGCGCCAGTGCTGATCAGATGACCTATTGAGTCAGGGTGCGACGCGCTCCACCAGGTATTCCTTGGCGAACCAGTAGGTCTCAGGGGTTTTGAAGGCGGCCATGGTGCCGTCTTTTTCGTCCTGGCGTGAGCGCAAGTCCCAGCGCTCGTCTACCACGCGGCAGGCTGTGCAGGGCAGCTGCCCCAGGCGGCGCTGCACCAGCACGTAGCGGTTTTTTTGCAGCAGACGCATCACCTCGGCTTCGGGCGCATCAACGGGCTGTTCGGCAAAATAATCAACCACCTTGGCCCCGGGAATGATGAACTCGTAGCGCTCGAAGTGGCCGTTGAAGTTGCTGGGCACCGCCACCGTTTGCCCTTGCAGCAGTGCGTTGCTGGCGGGTTTGAAGCGCGCCAGAGCGCCGTCGTTGAACGGCAGCGTGACCCCGGCCAGGGCCAGCAGCACGCCGAAGGCGGCGGTAGTTGCCACCGGCCGGGTCCAGGTGGGCTTGGCAATGCCCAGCATGCACGCCACCAGCAGCAGCCCCAGATAAACCCAGAACAGGGGCGAGTACAGCGCCGCCGTCTGTGTGGCGCGCACCGCGCCGTAGCCAATCAGCCCCATCGCCAGCGCGCCCAGGGCGCACACCACCAGCGTGGCCACAAACCAGCCGCGCGCGATGCGTTGCCAGTACAGCGCCATCACGATGGCCAGCGCTGGCATGGCGGCAATCAAATAGCGGGTAGATCGCTGGTTGGGCAGCATGAACACCAGCATCAGCGCCAGCATCCACAGCCACAGCACTTTTTCAGCCGGGCTGACAGCGATACCCTTGCGCCAGCTTTTGAACGCCGCCACCGCGCAGCCGACCGACACGGGCAGCAAAAACAGCGCGTTGGAAAAGTAACCGGTCAGAATGGTCAAAAAACCGCTGCCGCCGCTGAAGGCAACGTTGAAGTACCCGGGGGATGACTTGAACTTGCCCGCGTTTTCACCGACGACAAATTCGCGCCAGACCTCGCCTGGCAAGGGGTCTACCGCGAACCACAGGCCAAAAATGCCCAGGCCCAGCAGACAAATCGCCACCACCCGCGCCGCATCAAAAACAATGCCGGGCCGCGCCACCGCCCACGGCGCGCGGTTTGCGCCCACCACCTGGTAGCACAGCGCCAGCCCGAAGCCGACCGGCACCACCATGGCAAACGACTTGTACAAGCAGCCGATGCCCAGCGCCACGCCCGCCAGCAGCGGAAACTTCCACTTCGACGCCAGCAGCGCGGCGGGTGACCAGGCCAGGGCCAGGAAGATGCCGCAGAGCCAGAGGGTTTCTGGCGCGCTGGTCATGTAGGGGCGGCCGTACCGATAGGTGGTGAAAAACGAGAGGTACACCAGCGCGGCGACGGCACCTACGGTGACAGGGTGCGCGGCTTTGTCACCGGCGGTATTGACGGCATTGACTTTGGCGATACGCCACGTCAGCGCCCCCACCATGGCAGCAATGGCCCAGGTATAAAACAAGCTGGGCAGGCGCAAATTGAGCAGCGTCCAGTGCTCGCCCCAACCGCCCGCCACCATGGCCTGCCAGAACAACAGTGGCGGCTTGGTGTTGCGCATGAAGTCCCAGGCGCTTTGCAGCGGCAGCCAGTGCCCGCTGGCAGCCGTCAGGCGGGCGATGTTGGCGTAGACCAGCTCGTCGCCGTTGCGCGGAATGTGGTCGCCACCCAGGCCCACCAGGTAAGCCAGGGCGACCAGAATGCTCAGCGCCACCCAGCGCAAGTGGACGGGAAATTTAGTCATGGTGGTCAGTGGGTTCAAGCGGTGCGCGGCGGCGAAAGGTCAGCCGGTCGTTGGCGACAAAGCTCACCACACTGGCCAGCACAATCGCAATGAGGTTGGCCACGATGTAGTGCATGTGCAGCGCCAGCCACTTGGTCAGCAGCGACTGCAGCGCAATCGCCAGGGCGGCGGCCAGCACGTACTTGGCGAACAAATACAGCGCCGAGTGGTGCACCTCATGGGCCCGGTCGCGCCAGGTCAGGCGGCGGTTCCAGTAGAAGTTGTTGATGGTGGCCACGGTGATGGCCAGCGCAATGGCGTAGTTCAGCCGGGTGTGGAAGTCGGCAATGGGGCGCAGCAAAAACTCTTGCGCCAAGTACAGCACCGCCACGTTGATGACCGTGCCGCTGGCCCCCACCAAGCCAAACTTGATGAAGCGCCAGCGCACCATGGGCTGCAGCCTGGCGGGCAGGCGGGCCACCTGGCGTTCGGCAAAGTCGCGCAGGGCAGACATCAGGCGGCCACTTCTAGCAAGCATTCCCGCGCTTTGGCCAGCACCGTGTCGGGGTGGATGACTTTCAGGCATTGGTTGTCACCGTCGCAGTACGACGCGCGGTGGTTGTACGCTGTCAAACACGGTGAGCACGGCCACTGGCTGTAAAACGAGTAGCAGCGCGGGGTGTGCGGGGCGTACAGGCTGGGGGTTTCAGGGCCGAACAGCATCAGCGTCCAGATCGGCGTCAGCGCCGCAAACTGGCCGGGCCCGCCGTCGTTGGTGACCAGCAGTTGGGCGATGTGAAACAGGGCCAGCAGCTCGGCAATCGATCGGGTGTAGCCAGTCAGGTCAATCACGGTGCTGCCGGGCGATGCGCTTTGCACATTGGCCACCAGCTGCCGCGCCAGCGCCTGGTCGTCTTTCAAGCCAATCACCGCCACCGCGCAGCCGTCGGCCACCAGGCCGGCGCACAGCGCGGTGTACGAATCAAGCGGCCAGGCGCGAATCGGCAAAATCCCACCGCCGGGATAGACCAGCACCAGCGGTTTGCCTGCCAGAGCGGGGAAGTCGGCGGCCAGCCGCTGCGCAATGCCGGGAACCAGGCCTGGCGCCAGCGCCACATGCGGCGGGGCTTGCGTCAGCGTGGTCACAGGCAGCTTCGAGACCGGGTGCGCCGTCGAGTCAATGCTGCGCGCCAACGCTAAAAACTGCGCGCTGATGTGGTGATAAGGGTTGTACGGCACCCGCCGATTGATGTGCGTGCCGCGGTACAGGCCCTCTTGCGTGTGGCGGTAAAACCCGACGCGTACCGCTGCGCCGCTGGCGTACGACAGTAGGCTGCTGATGCGCGAAAACAGCTCGCAGTCAATGGCCACGTCCACGTGGGCACGGCGCAGCTCGCCCACCGCCCGGAGCAGGCTGGTCAGCAGGCCGGTGAGGGATTTGTCATCGACCGTGTGGACGTTGGCCGGGTCAATCACGCCCATCAGGTCCAGGATTTCCCGGTTCTTGCCGAACAGCAGCGCGTGCAGAGGCGCATTGGGGTAGCGGGTCTTGAGGCGCTTTAACATGTCGTGCGCCAGCACCAGGCTGCCCATTTCCGACAACAAAATCACCACGATGGCGCGGGGTTCGGCTTCAGCCATCGCACGTAATTCAGCGGGGGGCTTAAAACGCTTGATCACCGCGTCAAAGGCCGACACCGCAGCGCAGAGCGGAATGCCGACCCAGCGGTCAATCCAGCGTTGCAGGTTAATGTTCACGCGTCAGACCCCGCGCGCCCGGTCGGCGTGGAACTGCTTGACGAACGCGCCAAACGTGCCCGCGTCCAGTGCATCCCGCACCTCCTGCATCAGGTTCAGGTAGTAGTGCAGGTTGTGGATGCTCGACAGCATGGGTCCCAGCATTTCGCCGCAGCGGTCCAGGTGGTGCATGTAGGCACGGCTGAACCCGCCCGACGTAGTGCCGTCGGGCATCGTCCGGCCCTTGCAGGTGTAGCAGCTGCAGGTCATGTCGACCGGTGCGTCTTCTGATTTGTAGCGGGCGTTGCGAATTTTCAGGTCACCGAAGCGAGTGAACATGTGGCCATTGCGGGCGTTGCGCGTCGGCATCACGCAGTCAAACATGTCCACGCCCGAGGCCACGCCTTCCACCAGGTCTTCCGGTGTGCCCACGCCCATCAGGTAACGGGGTTTGTCGGCCGGCAGGCGGTGTGGGGTGTGCGCCATGATGCGCTGCATTTCTTCCTTCGGCTCGCCCACGCTCACGCCGCCCACCGCGTAGCCCGGCAGGTCCAGCTCGACCAGTGCGTCCAGCGACTCGTGCCGCAGGTTTTCAAACATGCCGCCCTGAACAATGCCAAACAGCGCGTTGGGGTTTTCCAGCTGGGTGAACTCCGTCACGCAGCGGCTGGCCCAGCGCAGGCTCAGTTCCATCGACGCTCTAGCTTCTGGCTCGGTGGTGATGTGGCCCTTGGTGTCGTAGGGTGTGCATTCGTCGAACTGCATGACGATGTCGCTGTTCAAAATCGTCTGGATCTGCATCGAAATTTCGGGTGTCAAAAACAGCTTGTCGCCATTAACGGGGGAGGCAAACTTCACGCCTTCCTCGCTGATCTTGCGCATCTCCCCCAATGACCAGACCTGAAAACCACCGCTGTCCGTCAAGATGGGTTTGGACCAGCTTTCAAACCTGTGCAGCCCGCCAAACTGCTTGACCACGTCCAGGCCAGGGCGCATCCACAAATGAAAGGTGTTGCCCAAAATGATCTGCGCGCCCATGTCCAGCAGAGACTGCGGCATCACCCCCTTGACCGTGCCGTAGGTGCCCACAGGCATGAAGATCGGGGTCTGCACCACGCCGTGGTTCAGCGTCAAGGTGCCGCGCCGGGCGTGGGTGACGGGGTCGGTTGTGAGAACTTGGAAGGTCAGCATCGAGGTTTTCAGAGTTTCATTATTGTAAGTTGCTTGACTTTTGTTTTTGCTTTACTATTTGGTGATGCCAAGCGCTTGACAGGTGTTTGGCGAGCATTTGGCTTTTCAAAGGAGTTTTCGATGCAAGCCGCTATTGTCTCCAGCAAAGGGCAGGTCACCCTGCCCGCCGCCATGCGCGCCCTTTTGGGCATCACACCCGGTTCGCACATTCAGTTTGAAGTGCGTGGGAAAGAATTGGTCATTAAACCCGAGCTGCCAATGAGTGCCTACTACGGCATGCTCAAAGGCTACGACCTGGGCGACATTGAGCCTGAAAAAGAAGCGGATCGGACGTTTGAATGAACGTGGTCGATTCGTCCGGGTGGATTGAGTTTTTTCACGCCGGTGCCAATGGCCCGACCTTCAAGCCCGTGATCGAGCAGCGCGACCAGCTGCTCGTGCCCACCATCTCGCTGTTTGAAGTCCACAAAATACTCAGCCGAAGCCTGTCGGCTGATTTGGTGGACCGCTGCCTGGACGTGATGCGCCTGGGCCGCGTGCTGGACCTGACCGATGCGCGCGCCATTGCCGCGTCCAAAGCCGCCCGGGCGCACAAGCTGGCCCTGGCCGATGCGGCGATGTACAGCATCGCGCAGGAGCACGGCGCCACTTTCTGGACCCAGGATGTGGACTACGACGGCTTGCCCGGCGTGCGTTACTTTGCCAAACCGTTCGCTGCCGGCAAGGTTTGACGCGCCAGCAGCATCGCGTCCCCATAGCTAAAAAACCGGTAGTGCTCTGCAATCGCGTGCTTGTACAGCGCCATGATGTGCTCGTACCCGGCCAGCGCGCTGACCAGCATCATCAGTGTGCTTTTTGGCAAATGAAAGTTGGTCAGCAGCACATCGACCACCTTGAACTCAAAGCCGGGCGTGATGAAGATGTTGGTGTCATCGCAGCCGGGGCCGAACTTCGCAGCCGACTCTAGCGCCCGCACGGTGGTGGTGCCCACGGCAACCACCCGCCCGCAGCGCGCCTGGCAGGCGGCAATGGCGGCGTGCGTGGCGGGAGGCACCTCAAAGCGCTCGAAGTGCATGGTGTGCTCGGCGATGTTGTCGGTTTTGACGGGCTGAAACGTGCCTGCGCCCACATGCAGCGTGACACTGGCCCGTTCAATGCCGCGCGCGGCCAGCCGTACCAAGGTGGCCTCGTCAAAGTGCAGCGCCGCCGTGGGGGCCGCCACTGCGCCGGGGTGTTTGGCAAACACCGTCTGGTAGCGCCGCTCGTCATCTTGTGAATCGGTATGGGTGATCTCGCCCTGACCAGGGCGTTCGATATACGGCGGCAGCGGCACGTGGCCGTGCTGCGCCATCAGCGCATACGGGTCGCTGCTGAGTTTGAATTTGTACACCGGCCCTTCGGCGTTCGGCCAGCGCCCCAGCAGCGTGGCGGTGAAACCCCCGTCCATCTGCAGCACCGCGCCCGGCAGCGGCTTTTTGCTGACCTTCATGTGCGCGGCCACTTCGTGGCCTGCATCGGTTGACGGCGACAGCACCCGCTCAATCAACAGCTCCAGCCTGCCGCCGCTGGCTTTTTGGCCAAACAGCCGCGCCTTGACGACCTGGGTGTCGTTAAACACCAGCAAATCTCCGGGCAGCAGCAGGTCGGGCAGGTCGGTGAAGCGGCGGTCAACGGCTTGCGCGCCGGTGCCGTCCAGCAGCCGTGAGCCGCTGCGCTCGGCAGCGGGGTGCTGCGCGATGAGTTCTTCGGGCAGGGTGAAGTCGAAGTCGGCCAGCGTGAATTGGCTTTTGGGCGGGGTAGAAGTGAGCGTGTTCATCGGGTCACAATTGTCCCATGCCCCCTCCAGACGCCTCCCCGCCATCAGCTGCCAAAGCGGGACGCGGCCGCCCGCCAAAAGCGGTGACGGTGGGCGCGGCAGCTGCGCCGCCACCTGCCAAGGCAGCGGCCAAATCCACGGCGCAAAAAGCCCTCGAAAAACTCGGCCTGCGCCGCGACATTGAGCTGGCGCTGCACCTGCCGCTGCGCTATGAAGACGAAACCCGCCTGACCCGGCTGGCCAGCGCCCGGGACGGCGACACCGTGCAGATGGAGGCGGTGGTGCTGGAGAACGAAATCACCCTGCGCGGGCGGCGTCAGCTGCGGGTGCTGGTGGACGACGGCAGCGCCACCTGTACGCTGCGGTTTTTGAACTTTTACCCCTCGTACCAAAAAACCATGGCGGTTGGCGCGCGCCTGCGTATTCGGGGCGAGGTGCGTGGCGGTTTCTGGGGCCGCGAGATGTTGCACCCCACCTTCAAGCTGGCCGGGGGCGACTTGCCCGTGGCGCTGACCCCCGTGTACCCCACGGTGGCTGGGCTGCCGCAGGCTTACTTGCGCCGCGCCGTGCTCGGTGGTTTGCGACGCGCAGACCTCCGGGAGACGGTTCCAGGCCCGTTTTTAAGCCAAATCAGCCGCACGTCCACGTTTTCATTGCCTGAAGCGCTATCATTTTTGCATCATCCCACGCCCGATGTGGCGCTGAGCACGCTGGAAGACCGCAGCCACCCGGCGTGGCAGCGGCTCAAGGCTGAGGAGCTGCTGGCCCAGCAGCTGTCACAGCTGGAAGCGCGCCGCGTGCGCGCCGCCATGCGCGCGCCGCCGTTGGTGCCGCCGACCCTTCACAACACCCAGTGCACGCTGGAGCAGCAGCTGCTGGAGCGCCTGCCGTTTCACCTGACCGGCGCCCAGCAGCGCGTGTGCACGGAGATCACCGCCGACCTGCAAAAAAACATCCCCATGCACCGCCTGCTGCAGGGCGACGTGGGCAGCGGCAAAACCGTGGTCGCCGCGCTGGCGGCTGTGCGATGCATGGGCGCTGGCTGGCAGTGCGCGCTGATGGCGCCGACTGAAATTTTGGCCGAGCAACACTTTCGCAAATTGCTGAGCTGGCTGGAGCCGCTGGGCATCAAAACCGCGTGGCTCACCGGCAGCCAGAACGCCAAAGCCCGGCGCGAATCCCTCGCGATGATCGCCAGCGGCGAGGCCGCGCTGGTGGTGGGCACCCACGCCGTGATCCAGGACAAGGTGGTGTTTAAAAACCTGGCGCTTGCCATCATTGACGAGCAGCACCGCTTTGGCGTGGCGCAGCGCCTCGCCCTGCGCAGCAAGATGACCGAGGGAGGCGAAGAACCCCACCTGCTCATGATGACCGCCACCCCCATCCCCCGCACGCTGGCAATGAGCTATTACGCTGATCTGGACGTGTCCACCATCGACGAGCTGCCCCCCGGCCGCACCGCCATCGTCACCAAGGTGGTCAATGACTCACGGCGCGACGAAGTGGTGGCCCGCATCCAGGCGCAAGTAGAGGGCGGGCGGCAGGTGTATTGGGTCTGCCCGCTGATCCAGGAAAGCGAGGCGCTGGACCTGACCAACGCCACCGAAACCCATGAGGCGCTGTCGGCCGCGCTGCCCGACACCCTGGTCGGCCTGCTGCATTCCCGCATGCCGGTGGCCGAGAAAAAAGCCGTGATGAGCCTGTTCAACGACGGCCTGATCGGCGTGCTGGTCAGCACCACCGTGATCGAGGTCGGCGTGGACGTGCCCAACGCCTCGCTGATGGTGATCGAGCACGCCGAGCGGTTTGGGCTTTCACAGCTCCACCAGCTGCGCGGCCGGGTCGGGCGTGGCGCGGCAGCGTCGGCCTGCGTGCTGCTGTATTCCACGGGTGACGCGCCCCGCCTGGGCGAAACCGCGCGCGCCCGGCTCAAGGCGATGGTCGAGACAAACGACGGCTTCGAGATCGCCCGGCGGGATTTGGAGATTCGGGGACCGGGCGAGTTTTTGGGGGCTCGGCAGTCGGGTGCACCGCTGCTGCGCTTTGCTGATTTGGAAACCGACACCGAGCTGCTGGCTTGGGCGCGGGCGGCAGCGCCTGTGATGTTGGACCGGTATGGGGAGATGGCGCGGCGGCATGTTTTGCGGTGGTTGGGGGGGAAGGCTGAGTTTTTGAAGGCTTGAGGCAGGGTGTCGTGTGCTTTGGGTTCGACGTTTTCGTTCGCCTTGCGGGCAGGCCGGGGGGAGCCCGGCGGCTCGTAACTTTCTTTTGCTTCGCCAAAAGAAAGTCACCAAAGAAAAGGCGACCCTGCTGTCCGCGACCCTTCGCTTCGCTACGGGCAACCTGCGGTGCTCAGTCCAGCCGGGGTCACGTGCAAACTCGCCTTCGGCTCAGACAAGCACGCGCCCTGATCCGTCTGGCCTTGCGCTCCTCGGCGCATACAGAAGGGGTTTGGGAGAATTGAATTTGGGGTCGGTTTCAAGGTCGGCCCTCTCCCCAGCCCTCTCCCGCGTAAGGGAGAGGGAGTAAATGCCTGAATCCAAATCCGTTCCCGTTTCCGTTTCCGTTCCAGAAAATCCCGTGTGGCTGGGCTGAGGAGCGGAGAACCAAGCGGACGAGGGCGCGTGCTTGTCTGAGCCAACGGCGAGTTTGCACGTGACCCCGCTTGGTTTGAGCACCGCAAGGCACCCGCAGCGAAGCGAAGGGACCAGACAGTCGGGTCGCCTTTCTTTTCGTTAGGCTTCTTTGGCGAAGCAAAGAAAAGTAACTCGCCTGCCGGGGCGACTCCCGGCCTGACAGCAAGGCGCACAAAGCTCAACCCAACACAGCTGCTACGAATTAAATAGCAGCTCAGGCAGCAAACACCTAGACCAACAGCACAAAACACCCAAAAAAAAGCCCCAACTGCCTCGCCAAAGCCCTCAAACCCCGAAAAACAGCACAATCCCAGCATGACCCTGACCGAACTCAAATACATCGTGGCGGTGGCGCGTGAAAAGCACTTTGGTAAGGGCGCGGACGCCTGCCACGTCAGCCAACCGACGCTTAGCGTGGCGATCAAAAAACTCGAAGAAGAACTGCAGGTCAAGCTGTTTGAGCGCAACGCCAACGAGATCACGGTGACGCCGCTGGGCGAGGAAATCATCCGCCAGGCGCAAAGCGTGCTGGAGCAGGCCGAAGGCATTCGCGACATTGCCAAGCGCGGCAAGGACCCGCTGGCCGGGCCGTTGCGGCTGGGCGTCATCTACACGATTGGCCCCTACCTGCTGCCCGACCTGGTGCGCCAGGCGATCAAACACACGCCGCAAATGCCGCTGATGCTGCAGGAGAACTTCACCGCCCGGCTGCTCGAAGAGCTGCGCAATGGCGAGATCGACTGCGCGATTCTGGCTGAGCCCTTCCCGGACACCAACCTGGCGATTGCGCCGCTGTACGACGAGCCCTTTATGGCGGCGGTGCCCAGCAGCCACCCGCTGGCGGCGCGCGGCAGCGTGACGGCCGAGGAGATGAAAAAAGAAACCATGCTGTTGCTGGGCAACGGCCACTGCTTTCGGGACCATGTGCTGGAGGTGTGCCCGGAGTTTGCGCGGTTTTCCAGCAGCTCGGACGGCATCCGCAAGTCGTTTGAAGGCTCGTCGCTGGAAACCATCAAACACATGGTGGCCGCCGGCATGGGCATCACGCTGGTGCCGCGCTTGGGCGTGCCTAAAGAGGCGCTGGCCGAGCCGCCCAAGGTGGGCAAAAAGAAAGCCGTGCCTGCCGAGCAGCCGACCTACATCAAGTACCTGCCGTTTGAGGGCCACATCCCCAACCGGCGTGTAGTGCTGGTGTGGCGGCGCAGCTTCACGCGGTATGAGGCGATTGCCGCGCTGCGCAATGCGATCTATGCGTGTGAGTTGCCGGGCGTGACGCGTTTGTCGTGAAGGTCTGGCGTAAGGTTTTTCAGCTGGCGGGCGGGCAAAAGGCCCGAAACTTTGTAAAGTAAGCGGTTGTTTTGTTTTTTGAAAAGGAAGAAACCATGGCCAAACCATCCGGCAAATCAGCCGTCAAAATCGAGATGGCGAGCCCGCCACCGATCAACATCGGCATCGACGAAAAAGACCGCGCCGCCATCGCCAAGGGTTTGAGCAGCCTGCTGGCCGACACCTACACCCTATACCTGACCACCCACAATTTCCACTGGAATGTGACCGGGCCGATGTTCAACACGCTGCACCAGATGTTCATGGGCCAGTACACCGAGCTCTGGAACGCGGTGGACCCGGTGGCCGAGCGCATCCGTTCGTTGGGGCACAGCGCCCCCGGCTCTTACGCCCAGTTCAGCAAGCTGGCATCGGTGCCGGACGCCCCCACCACCCCGCCCAAGGCGCTGGAGATGGTGCGTATTCTGGTCAAGGGCCACGAGGCCGTGGCCCGCACCGCGCGCAGTCTGTTCCCGATTGCCGACAAGGCCGGCGACGAGCCCACAGCTGACTTGCTGACGCAGCGCCTGACGGTGCACGAGCAAACCGCCTGGATGCTGCGCGCGTTGCTCGAAGACTGACAGGCCCCCCGCGCTGAGTGCACGCAATAATCCCGGCGTGCGCGAAAAACTTCACCTGTATCTCGAGCTGATCCGCTGGAATCGTCCGGCGGGTTGGCTGTTGCTGCTGTGGCCCACGTTATCGGCGTTGTGGGTCGCCAGCGGGGGCTTTCCGGGCTGGCATCTGCTGACGGTGTTCACCCTTGGCACGGTGCTGATGCGTAGCGCCGGCTGCTGCGTCAATGACGTGGCTGACCGCGACTTTGACCGTCACGTCAAGCGCACGGCCAACCGCCCTGTCACCAGCGGCCAGCTGTCCGTGGCGCAGGCGCTTGGCCTAGGGGCGGTGCTGGCGCTGCTGGCTTTTGGCTTGGTGCTGACGACCAACGCGGTCACCATCGCGTGGTCCTTTGCCGCGCTGGCCGTCACGCTGGCCTACCCGTACGCTAAGCGCTTCGTGGCCATGCCACAGGCCGTGCTGGGCGTTGCTTTCAGTTTCGGCATTCCCATGGCGTTTGCCGCTGTACGGGCTCACGTGCCGCCGCTGGCCTGGCTGCTGTTGCTGGGCAATCTGTTTTGGGTGATTGCCTACGACACTGAATACGCCATGGTCGACCGCGACGACGACCTGCGCATTGGCATGAAGACGTCGGCCATCACGCTGGGGCGATTCGATGTGGCCGCAGTCATGCTGAGCTATGCAATTTATCTGTCAATTTGGACGCTAGCCCTTATAAATATTGCCTGGGTAGCTATTTATTTTGTAGCAATTGGTCTGGCCGTGCTGCAGGCCATTTGGCATGGCTGGCTGATCCGCAAGCGTGCGCGAGACGATTGCTTCAAGGCCTTCCGGCTGAACCACTGGCTGGGGCTAACGGTGTTTGTGGGCATTGCGTTGTCGTTGGCCTGAACGGCGCCATTCATCTGGCAATACGGTGTTCGTCGAGGCGTAAAAAAACCCGCTTGAAGCGGGTTTTTCGGGGAAAGCAGCAACTTAAGCGGCTTTTTTAGCCATTTTGGCTTTTTTCGATTTCTTGGCCATTTTCTTGGCAGGTGCTTTTTCAGCAGCTGGGGCGGCGGCGGGTGCAGCAGCAGGGGCAGCCATTGGCGCGCCAGCGTGTGATGCGGCCTGTGCCACAGAGGTCACAGCGAATGGGGTGGCCAGAATGGCGGCTGCAGCGAGGGTTGACAGGAATTTTTTCATGTTGAGCTCCAGTTGTTGTGATGGTTCTTACGTGCCCTGCGGCGGCCTTGGCAGGCCAACGCAAATGCAACGTAAGTTCGTAACGCTGGTCGGCGCAGGCTGGTTGACGTCGGAAGGCGCCTACAAGAACATTTTTTGGCGCACGTTCGGCGGGGCAGGATTACCATAACGACCGACGGACCAGAAATGCTATTAAATACATAGCTTTACAGGCAGTAAATGCCTGGGCTAAAGCCTATTTAGAGCAAAAAAATCTGATATTGGGCTGTCTGCACGCTAAAAAGTAGCCCCCAGGCGTCAAACGCAGGCATTTTCAGGGGGTGCCGAACTCCTCGCCCATGGCGGCAGCCCGCTGGCGGGCGGCCTGCATGGCCTCCATGAACAGCGCCTTGACATGGTGGTTTTCCATGTGGCTCAGGGCGGCGTGCGTGGTGCCGCCTTTGGACGTGACGCGGGTACGCAGCACTTCAGGCGGCTCGTCAGAAGCTGCGGCCAGCGCCGAGGCGCCGACAAACGTGCCCACCGCCAGCTGGTGCGCAGCCTCCTGGCTCAGGCCCATGTCGACACCTGCTGCAACCATCGCCTCGAGAAAATAAAACACATAGGCCGGGCCCGAGCCCGACAGGGCTGTGACCGCGTCAAGCTGCGACTCGTCCCCCGTCAGCCACAAAACGTCGCCGCTGGGCTGCAGCACGGTGCTCACCGCCTGCCGGTCGGCGCCGGACACGTCGGCGCGCGCAAACAGGGCCGTCATGCCCTTGCCGACCAGCGCCGGGGTGTTGGGCATGGCGCGCACCACGCGCCCGGTGCCCAGCCATTGGGCGATGCTGTCCGAGCGAATACCAGCGGCCACGCTCAGGTGCAGGGCAGTGCGGGTGTGGCTACTCGCCTGCGCCGCCGCTTCCCTGAAAACCTGGGGCTTCACGGCCCAGACGACCAGGTCGGCGCTAGCCAGTGCCGCGCTGGGCGCTGCACTCACGGCCACGCCAAGCTGGCTGACCAGTTGCGCGGCTTGGTCAGCAAACGGCTCGACCACTTGAATCTGGCTGGCGGGCAGGCCCTGATTGAGCAGCCCGCCGATGATGGCGCTGGCCATGTTGCCACCGCCGATGAAGGCGATGTGGTGGGCGAAAGGGAGTGTTTTTTCGGTCATGGCGTGGTGGTCATCAACAAGTCGGAAGGGCGGCAAGAACGTAAATTGTCGCTCCCCCCCGGATTCCTGCGCATTACCTGTCACGGCGCGGTGGCTTGCCGCACCGCATGTTCCCAGCGCTGCATCAACTCGTCAGCCCGGCCGCGCGGGAGTAGCGGCACAAAGGTGCGCTCGACCCGCCAGAGGTCGGTCAAGTCGGCCACGCCGCCATACACACCGCTTGATAGGCCGGCCAGGTAGGCCGCGCCGAGTGCCGTGGTTTCAGTGACCGCAGGGCGCACCACTGGAATGCCGAGCAGGTCGGCCTGGAACTGCATGAGCAGGTCGTTGACACACGCGCCGCCGTCTACCCGCAGCTGCGCGACGGGGGCAGCGCCGCTGGCCACGGCGTCGCGGCTCATGGCCTGCAGCAGCGCGGCGCTTTGGTAGGCGATGCTTTCCAGCGCGGCTCTGGCAATGTGGGCCACAGTGGTGCCGCGCGTCAGCCCGGTGATGGTGCCGCGCGCGTCGGGCTGCCAGTAGGGCGCGCCCAGGCCGGTGAAGGCGGGCACCATCATCACGCCGCCCGCATCGGCCACGCTTTCGGCCAGCGCCTGCACTTCGGCGCTGCCTTTGATGGCGTTGAGCCCGTCGCGCAGCCACTGCACCACGGCCCCGCCGACAAACACGCTGCCTTCAATGGCGAACTCGGTCTGGGCGCTTATTTGCGCTGCGCTGGTGGTGAGCAGGCCGTTTGCCGATGTTTGGAACTTCTGGCCGGTGTGCATCAACATGAAGCAGCCGGTGCCGTAGGTGTTTTTGGCCATGCCAGCAGAAAAGCAGGCCTGACCGAACAGGGCGCTTTGCTGGTCGCCGGCCACACCGCCGATCGGGATGGCGCGCCCCAGCAGCTCAGGCAGGACGGTGCCAAAGTGCGAACTCGACGGCTGCACCTGCGGTATCAACGACGCGGGGATGCCCAGCAGATCAAGCAGTTCGGCGTCCCACTGGTTGGTGTGCACATTGAACAGCAGGGTACGGGCAGCGTTGCTCACGTCGGTGGCATGCACGGTGCCGCCCGTGAGCTGCCACATCAGCCAGCTGTCGACGGTGCCAAACGCCAGCTCGCCGCGCTCGGCCTGGCCCCGCGCGCCGGGCACGTTGTCCAGCAGCCACTTGAGCTTGGTG
>JANLUZ010000163.1:0-44137 GCA_031363755.1 Polaromonas sp. | reverse complement strand
TCTTTTGCTTCGCCAAAAGAAAGTCACCAAAGAAAAGGCGAGACGACTGTCTGGTCCCTTCGCTTCGCTGCGGGTGCCTTGCGGTGCTCAAACCAAGCGGGGTCACGTGCAAACTCGCCTTTGGCTCAGACAAGCACGCGCCCTCGTCCGCCTGGTTCTCCGCTCCTCAGCCCAGCCACACGGGATTTTCTGGAACGGAAACGGAAACGGAAACGGAAACGGATTCGGATTCAGGTATTTACTCCCTCTCCCGTACGCGGGAGAGGGCAGGGGTGAGGGCTGAACCCGACCCCGAATTCAGTTCCCCCAAACCCCTTCTGTATGCGCCGAGGAGCACAGGGCCAGACGGATCAGGGCGCGTGCTTGTCTGAGCCGCAGGCGAGTTTGCACGTGACCCCGGCTGGACCGAGCACCGCAGGTTGCCCGCAGCGAAGCGAAGGGTCGCGGACAGCAGGGTCGCCTTTTCTTTGGTGACTTTCTTTTGGCGAAGCAAAAGAAAGTTACGAGCCGCCGGGCTCCCCCCGGCCTGCCCGCAAGGCGAACCAAAACATCGAACAAAACCAGCTGCTACGAATTAAATAGCACCCCAGGCAATAAAAACAAGGGCTACAAGCCAATTTGACTAAAAAAACACCCCCAAACGCCGCCCAAAATCAAACAAGAGGCCAGCGCTACTTCGCAGCACCCAACGCCACCGCAGCAGCCTTCGACGCAGCCAGCTCGCTTATGTCCACACCCTGGGTCGGCCAACCCGCCATGTGCTGCGCGCTGAAATCAGCCAGCGCTGCAATCCACGCCGGGCTGTCATTCAGGCAGGGGATATAGCTGAACGCCTTGCCGCCGGCGTGGAGGAAGGCTTCGCGCGCTTCCATGTTGATTTCCTCAAGCGTTTCCAGGCAGTCGCCGGTGAAGCCCGGGCACATCATGTCGACACTTTTGAGGCCGTCCTGCGCCATCTTGACCAGCGTGGGCTCGGTATAGGGCTCGAGCCATTTGGCGCGGCCAAAGCGGGATTGGAAGGTGACCGTGTAGCGGTCTTTGGCCAGCCCCAGCTGTTCGGCCACCAGCCGTGCCGTTTTGTGACACTCGCAGTGGTAGGGGTCGCCCAGCATCAGGGTGCGCTCTGGCACGCCGTGAAAACTCATCACCAGCATGTCGGCCTGGCCGTTTTTCATCCAGTGGGCGCGCACGCTCGCGGCCAGCGCCTTGATGTAGCCCGGCTCGTCGTGGTAGTGGTTCACAAAGCGAAATTCAGGAATGCGGCGAACCTTGGCGGCCCAGGTGTAGACCGCGTCGAACACGCTGGCGG
Source organism: Polaromonas sp. (assembly GCA_031363755.1). Taxonomy (GTDB): domain Bacteria; phylum Pseudomonadota; class Gammaproteobacteria; order Burkholderiales; family Burkholderiaceae_C; genus Polaromonas. The sequence goes on along the minus strand of JANLUZ010000163.1, from coordinate 42,828 downwards.
TGGTGGTGGCGCTGTACTGCGGGTAGGCCGGCATGATGAGCACGCGCGTGACGCCGTCGGCCTTGAGTTGCGTCAGCTGCGAGCCGATCGACGGGTTGCCGTAGCGCATGGCGTAGCGCACGTCTACGTTGTGGCCCCGCACCGCCATGTAGCCGCGCAGCATCGTGGCCTGTTTTTCGGTCCACACCCGCAGGGGTGAGCCTTCTTTCATCCACACACTGGCGTATTTGGCGGCTGATTTTTTGGGGCGAACCCGCAAGATGATGCCGTGAAGGATCAGCCACCAAATGGGCCTGGGGATTTCCACCACGCGGGAATCGCTCAAAAACTCCGCCAGATACCGCCGCAGGGCGGGGGCTGTGGGCGCGTCGGGCGTGCCCAGGTTGCACAGCAGTACCGCCGTGCGGGTGGCCGAAGCGTTGGACGGAGGTGCGCCGTGGGTAAACGCAGGCTCTGGCTTGAAGGGACTTAAGGGCATGAAAAGATGGGGTGCTAAAAAATCAACGAACGGTGGTTTGCCGGTTGGCGGTTGCTGCATAAGCAGTGGCAAATTCCTACGAAAACTGCGCCGCCCTTCAGTTATTCTCGCTGAACTATGCTCGACCTCTCGCTCATTGATGCAATCACCCTGGACCTGGACGACACGCTGTGGCCGGTGTGGCCCGCCATTGAAAGGGCTGAAAAAGTACTCGATGACTGGCTGAGTGATCACGCGCCCATGACTGCAGCGCTGTTTGCCAATTCAGCGGCCCGGCTCGACATTCGCCAACAGGTGGTGCGCATGCACCCTGAATGGGAGCATGACCTCAAAGCGATTCGCCGTGAAGCGATTCGTCTAGCGCTTGAGAAGTCGGGCGAAAGCACGCGTCTGGCCGAACCCGCTTTTGATGTGTTCTTTGCTGCGCGCAACGAGGTTCGCTTGTATGACGATGCCCTGCTGGCCCTCGAATTTTTAGCGGACCGCTTTCCGCTGGTGGCAGTTTCAAATGGCAATGCCGACATTCACCGTATTGGCATTGGCCACTACTTTCACGCCTGCATCAGTGCGCAGGAGTTCGGCGTGGGAAAACCTGATCCGCGGATTTTCCACGCAGCGGCGGGTGCCATGGACGTGATGCCAGCGCAGGTGCTGCACATCGGCGACGACGCTGAAATGGATATTTTGGGCGCTCTGAACTGCGGCATGCAGACGGTGTGGGTTAACCGCGGCCGGCACCGCTGGGCGCATCCGCAGTCGCCGCACTTGACGGTGGCGTCCCTGACCGAGCTGTGTGACCTGTTCCCGTCCAACTCGTCGCTGGCGCCACTTTGAGTCGACTGATTGATGGGGGTGACGATTTACGGCACCGCCGCGTCCCGTGCCGCTCGGCCGCTTTGGGTGGCCACTGAACTGGGTCTGGTCTACAACCACATCGCCACCCCTTACCTGGGCGGAGCTACCCGCACGGCCAAGTTTCTGGCCATCAACCCCAACGGCCATATTCCGGCGATTGACGACCGCGGCGTCATCGTCTGGGAATCAATGGCCTGTGCGTTGTACCTGGCCGAGCGCTTCAGCACGCCCGCCTCAAGCGACCTGTGGGCCAGAACTGCGGCAGAACTAGCCGATGTGTTGCGCTGGGCTTTTTGGGCCGTTACCGAAATTGAAAAAGATGCGCTGGTCTTTCTGATGCACACCCACGCGATGGATGCGGAACGCCGCAAACCTGCGCTGGCGCGGGATGCCGAACGCCGCCTGGTCCAGCCGTTGCAGGTGCTGGAGCAGCATCTGCAACGCGTGGCCGCTCAGCGTGCTCAGGGAAATGAGCAGGCCGTTTTTCTGGCTGGCCATCGCTTCACGGTGGCTGACGTGTGCGTGGCCAGCGTGCTGGCCTGGGTGATTGATGCGAACGACCTCTTGAGGCCCGTGCCCGCCGTTCGCGACTGGTTGCAGCGCTGTGTGGCCCGGCCCGCCTATGCAAAGGTCAATTTATTAACGAAATCGGCTTGACGTCCAGGTATTTACTGCCTGTGCAGCTATTAATAATATAGCGTTCAGGAGGTTTTAGTCCAGGGCTCGCGCTGCCGCCAGCCCCGAGCACACCGCGCCTTCCAGCGTGGCCGGGTAGGGGCCTTCCACATAATCGCCACACGCCAGCAGATGGGGCTGCACCGTCATGCCGGGGCGCTGCAGGCCGGGCGTGCAGGCAAAGGTTGCGCGTTTTTCCACAATAGTTTGCACCGGCGCCAAGTCCGTCAGCCCCAGCTGGTACGCGCCTTGCGCCAGCACTTGCGCGGTGATGTCCGCGCTGCTCCTGGTGCTGGCGCTCACCACGAAAGCCAGCAGACCGGCTGAGCCGCCAAGTTGGCCACGATCAAACACGAATTGCGCCGGCGCCTGCGCGCTTGACGGCAGGGCCAGCATGGGCTGCGGCAGACGGCTGCCGGGGGATTGCGCATACACGGTGGTGATGGCTTCAAACTGCAACGCCTGCGCCGCAGCCAGCCACTTGGCCCCACGGTTCCCGGCGTCACGGGTGTTGGCTAACGGGCTGTCGGCCAGCAGACGCAGCGCTGCATGGGGCGCGCACGCCAGAATGACGCGGTCAAAGGGCTGCGTGTCACCTGCTGTGACGTGCCAGGGGCCATCGGCAGCGTCAGACGGCGCCAGGTGCGTCACACGCGCAGCGGGCCTGAACACGCCTCCGGCTTGCGCCAGCCAGGCCACGGCCGCGTCCGGCAGCAGCGCGCTCAGGTCAACCCGCGGCAGCAGTAGGTTGGAGCCGCCACGCCCGGCAAACATCGAATCCTTGAGCACCCGCAAAAACACGGTGCCACTGGCGCGGTCCGCTGGCGTGTTCAGCGCCGACACACACAGCGGCTCAATCAACTCGGCCTTAACCCGGGGCGTCAGGTGGCGGCACAGGTCGGCCACCGACTGCAGCGGCGGGCAGGTGAAACCGGCCAGTTGCCAGCCCACAGCAACGCGCAGCAGCGCGGCCTTGTCGCGCCACGACCAGCCGCGTGCCCGCACCATGCCGGCCAACGCATCCAGCGGCGCGGGCCACAAAGGCAGCTTGAGGCCCTGCAGGCCGCTGGACGTCATGAATTGCAGCGTCAGGGGCAGGCGCAACAGGGCGGCTTTCGGGTCAACCCCGAGGTCGCGCATCAGCTGGAGTGTTTCGGTGTAGGCGCCGATCAGAATGTGCTGGCCGTTGTCCAGGCCAAGCGCCGGGGTGCTGTCGCCTGACACGCGGCGTGCGCGGCCGCCCACGGTGCGGGTGGCCTCGAACAGCGTGACGCGGTGGCCACGGCGGGTGGCTTCAACGGCTGCAGCGCAGCCCGCCCAACCCGCACCGATCACCGCCACGGAGCGACTGGCCGACGTGAGGGCCGACGCGCTCACTGGATGGTGCCAAAGGCTTGCGTCTTCCAGGCCAGCCAGAACTTGCGCAGCGGCGTGAGGCTGACGCGCTGGTGCAGCACTTGGTAGTTGTCGGCAGCGATTTCTCGCAGCAGAGTGCGGTAGATGCTGGCCATCATCAACCCTGGCTTCTGGGCGCGCCGGTCGGCTGGCGGCAGCAGCGCCAGCGCGTCGTCGTACAGGCTCAGGGCACGCTGGGTTTGAAACGCCATCAACGCTGTGAAGCGCTCGGAGTACTCGCGTTTGAGGATGTTGTGCGCGGTCACATTGAACTGCTGCAACTCGCTCATCGGCAGGTAAATGCGGCCCCGCATGGCGTCTTCGCCAACGTCGCGAATGATGTTGGTCAGCTGAAACGCCAGCCCCAGCTTGTGGGCATAGGCGGTGGTGGCCTCGTCAACCTGGCCAAAAATGCGCGCTGCCACTTCACCGACGATGCCCGCCACCAGATGGCAGTAGCGCTGCAAGCCGGGGAAGTCGAGGAAGCGGTTTTGCGTGAGGTCCATCTGGCAGCCGTCAATGACCGCTTGCAGGTGGCGCGCCTCGATGCCGTAAGCGGCGGTCATGGGCATCAGGGCTTTCATGGTCGGGTGGCTGGGCGCGCCGTCAAACGACTTCAGCACTTCTGTGTGCCACCAGGCCAGCTTAGTGGCCGCCACGCCTGGGTCGACCACCTCGTCGACCACGTCGTCGATTTCCCGGCAAAACGCATAAAAAGCGGTGATGGCGGCGCGGCGCTCTTTGGGTAGAAATAAAAACGCGTAATAAAAGCTGCTGCCCGAGGCGGCTGCTTTTTGCTGGACATACTGCTCAGGGGTCATAACGAAGATTGTTGCATGCTCAAAAGGCGCGACAGCCCTTGCGCATCTGAGGTCTCAGCGTGCTGCGCGGCCATTTTTTCGTCGGGCTGCGCAACTCACAAAGTTAAAAGCGTCGGGCTTACATCCAAAGGCTGCGCCAGGCCATCACTGCCACGTCCCATTTTCCGAGCGTGGGCCGGTGCTGCAGGGTGTTGAAGCCCAGCGCTTCAATTTTGTCCAGAATCCGCAGGCCGCCCTGCACCACCAAACGCAGCTCCCAACCGCCTCGTCCAGGCACTTTTCGGACCAATTTTGAGCCAAATACCATCGTAGCCCTTGCGTTTACTGCCTGGGTAGCTATCAATTTAAGAGTGTTGGGGTTTACCGTCAGCGCCAGCAGTTCGGCCTCGCTGACGTGATGGGCGCGCAGGGCGTCGGCTGGCAGGTAGATGCGCCCACGAGGCAGGTCCACGCTCAGGTCTTGCCAGAAGTTGATCAGCTGCAGCGCGGTGCAAATTGCGTCGCTTTGCTGCAGCGCTTGCGCGTCGTTCACGCCGTACAGGTGAAGCAGCAGTCGCCCCACCGGGTTGGCGGAACGGCGGCAGTAGTCGTTGAGTTCTGCCTGGTCGGCGTAGCGGTTTTTCACTGCGTCCTGTTCAAAGGCGCTCAGCAGGTCTCGAAGCAGCGCCACCGGCAGCGCGCAGCGCGCAATGGCGCTGCCCAGTGCCGTGAAGATACCGGCCCACCGCGCTGACGGCGCCTGGCCCCGCACGGTGGCTTCCAGGTCGGCCCGAAACGCCGCCAGCTCGGCCAGGCGCTGGGCGGGCGTTGCATCGCCTTCGTCGGCCAGGTCATCGGCCGTTCGGGCAAAGGCGTAAATGGCGGCGATGGGCGGCCGCAAACGCGGCGGGCACAGCACTGAGGCCACTGGGAAATTTTCGTAGTGGTCGACCCCTTGCCCGCGCGCTTGGCCGGGCTGTGGCGAAGGCAGCAGTGACGCTGGTTTTGGCGTGGAAGGTGCGGCAGGAGGCATAGCGGGGATTGTCGCTTGACACACCGAAGGCTTTCTCATAAATTACTAACCAGTCAGTCAGTAGTGCGCGGCACAGGCATTCCCACCACTTGACGCCTTTGCCCGTTTTCTTTTTTCTTTCCATCATGACAAAACCCCTTTTTATCGCTGTGGCTTCGTGCTGGTGGCTTGTGTTGTTGTCGGCCTGCACACCCGTCCCGCCGCCTGATGCACCCGTGCGCGCCGTAAAAGTGATGACGGTCGGCGCCGGCAGCCTGGAAGCGGCCAACGAGTATTCCGGAGAGGTCAGGGCACGGATCGAGTCCCGCCTGGGATTTCGGGTCGGCGGCAAAATCACGCGGCGGCAAGCCGAGGTGGGCCAGCGTGTGACGGCAGGCCAGGTGCTGGCGCAGCTGGACCCGCAAGACTACCAACTCGGTGCTGACGCGGCCCGGGCCCAGGTGGCGGTGGCCCGCACCAACCGCGATCTGGCAGCGGCCGACTACAAACGCTACGAGTCGTTGAAGGCGCAGAACTTCATCAGCGGCGCCGAGCTGGAGCGGCGTGATGCCACGCTCAAAGCGACAGACGCACAGCTCAACCAAGCCAATGCACAGCTGGCCGTGCAGGGCAACCAGGCTAAATACGCCGCATTGCTGGCCGACGCGCCAGGTGTGATCACGGCGGTGGAGGCCGAGCCCGGGCAGGTCGTGGCGGCCGGAGCGACCGTGGTTCGTGTGGCAGTAGATGGCGTGCGGGACATCGTGTTTGCCGTGCCGGAAGACCGCGTGGCGGCGGTGCGGTCTGGCGCTCCGGTGCTGCTGCGTGCGTGGAGCCAATCGCCGACAGCGCCGGGCGCCACTGATAGCCAGGCGCAACTGCGCGGGCGCGTGCGTGAGGTCGCTGCCAGCAGCGACCCGGTCACGCGAACCTATGCCGTCAAGGTGGCTGTGGAAGGCAACAGCGCCCTGCCGCTGGGCTCGACGGTGTATGTGCAGCCCGACACCGCTGGTCTGAAAGGCCCCAGCGTGATCAAGCTGCCGACCACCGCGCTGTGGCGCGACGGCCCGGCGACGTCGGTGTGGGTGGTCGACAGCGCCAGCATGACAGTCAAAGCGCAGCGTATCGACATTGCCACTGCGGACGGCAACGACGCGGTGGTGGCGTCCGGCCTGCAACCGGGCATGGTGGTGGTCACTGCGGGCGTGCATGTGCTCGCGCCAGGGCAAAAGGTGTCGATTTACAAGCCGGCCGCAACAGCGGCGCTGAAGTGAGCCGGACATGAGCGCGCCCCCATCCTCCGGGCCCGAGGCCCCACGCGACCGCTTGGAGCCTGAGCATGCAGCCCAGGCAGCTAAATTCAACCTCTCAAGGTGGGCACTTGAGCACGCCGCGCTAACGCGCTATTTGCTGCTGACGCTGATGGTGCTGGGTTTTGCGGCCTACTTTCAGCTCGGGCAGGACGAAGACCCGCCCTTCACCTTTCGCGCCATGGTGGTGCGCACCTACTGGCCGGGCGCCACGGCCCAGCAAGTGGCCGAGCAGGTCACTGACAAGCTGGAGCGATCGCTGCAAGAGGTGCCTTACGCCGACAAAATCCGCAGTTACTCCAAGCCGGGTGAGTCGCAGATTATTTTTCAGGTCAAGGACTCGATCAAGGGCGCTGACGTCTCCAACAGCTGGTACACCGTGCGAAAAAAGCTGGGTGACATTCGCGCCACGCTGCCGGCGGGGGTGCAAGGCCCGTTCTTCAACGACGACTTCGGCGATGTGTACGGCGTGATCTACGCGCTGCAGTCCGATGGCTTCAGCGATGCCGAGTTGAAAATATTTGCCGACAGCGTGCGCCAGCAATTGCTGCGGGTGCCCGACGTCGCCAAGGTCGAGCTGTTCGGCGTGCAGGACGAGAAAATCTTCATCGAGGTGTCGCAAAAGCGCCTGGCGCAGCTGGGCTTGGACTTCAGCCAGGTGCTGGCGCAGCTGGGCCAGCAAAACGCGGTGGAGTCCGCCGGTGCGGTGCAAACATCACAAGACGTATTTCAGGCCCGGGTGTCCGGGCAGTTCGAGGCAATTGAACAACTGCGGGCCATGCCGATTCGCGGTGCGGGCTATGGCGCAGGCACCAGCGCCGGCAGCAACCAGCTCCGCCTGGGCGACATTGCAACCATCACCCGCGGCTATACCGACCCGCCGACGGTGAAGGTGCACCACCAAGGCAAGGGTGTGGTGGCGCTCGGGGTGTCCATGGCCAAAGGCGGCGACATCATCCGCCTTGGCAAGGCCTTGACCGTCATGACCAACACTGTCCGCAACACCCTGCCGGCCGGCGTCACGCTGGTGCAGGTTCAGGACCAGCCCAAGGCGGTCGCGGACTCGGTCGGCGAATTCATTCATGTCCTGATCGAGGCGGTGGTGATCGTGCTGGCCGTAAGCTTCATCAGCCTGGGCTTGCACAAGCGGGTGGGTCCGGGGGTTGAACGTCTTCCCTTGTGGCGGCGTTACACACTGGACATCCGGCCGGGCCTGGTGGTGGGCATCACGATTCCGCTGGTGCTTGCCATGACGTTTCTGGCGATGAATTACTACGGCATTGGGCTGCACAAAATCTCGCTGGGCTCGCTCATCATTGCGCTGGGCTTGCTGGTTGACGACGCCATCATTGCGGTCGAGATGATGGTGCGCAAGATGGAGGAGGGCTACGACAAGGTGCGTTCGGCCACCTTCGCCTATGAGCTCACCGCCATGCCCATGCTCACAGGCACGCTGATCACCGCCGTCGGGTTTTTGCCGATTGGCCTGGCCAAGTCGGTGACCGGCGAATACACCTTTGCGATCTTTGCGGTCACCGTGATCGCCTTGCTGCTCAGCTGGGTGGTGTCGGTGTACTTCGTGCCTTATCTGGGCACTTTGTTCCTCAAGGCGCCGCCGCACATCAGTACGGATGGCATTCAGGGGCCGCACGAGCTGTTCAACAGCCCGTTCTACAACACCTTCCGGCGCATGGTCGGCTGGTGCGTGTTGCACCGCTGGATCACGATTGGCGCCACCGTGCTGACGTTTGCGCTGGGCATCGTGGGCATGGGCGCGGTGCAGCAGCAGTTCTTCCCCGACTCCAGCCGGCCCGAAATCATGCTGGATGTTTGGTTTCCCGAAGGCACGTCGTTCGCAGCCAACGAAGCGCTGGCCAAGCGGCTGGAACAGCGTTTGATGGGTGAGGCGGGTGTCAGCTCGGTCACGACATGGATTGGCTCCGGCGTGCCGCGGTTTTATTTGCCGCTGGACCAGATTTTTCCGCAGACCAACGTCTCGCAGATGATTGTGTTGCCCACCGATCTGGTGGTGCGGGAACGCTTGCGGCTGAAGCTGCCCGAACTGCTGGCTACTGAATTTCCCGAGGTGCGTGGTCGCGTCAAGTTGCTGGCCAATGGGCCACCGGTGCCTTACCCGGTGCAATTTCGTGTGGTGGGCGCAGACCCTGTTGTGCTGCGGCTTCGCGCCGATGAAGTCAAGAATGTGCTGCGTCGGAACACCAGCATGCGCGGCGTGAACGACAACTGGAACGAATCGGTCAAGGTCGTTCGGCTGGAAGTGGACCAGGCCAAAGCCCGCGCGCTGGGGGTGTCGAGCCAGTCGATTTCGCAAGCAGCGCGCACGCTGTTGTCGGGCAACACCGTCGGACAGTTCCGCGAGGCGGATCGGTTGATCGACATCGTCCTGCGGCAGCCGCTGGATGAGCGCAACGCCGTCACGGACATTGCCAACGCTTATCTGCCGACGTCTTCCGGAAAGTCCATCCCGCTGACCCAGATCGCCAGGCCAGTGCTGGGTTGGGAGCCCGGTGTGTTGTGGCGCGAAAACCGGGATTACGCCATCACCGTGCAGGGCGACATCATTGAAGGGCTGCAAGGCGCCACCGTGACGGCGACCTTGCAACCGCAGCTGAAGGCGCTGGAAGACAAGTGGCGTGCCGACGGTCTGGCGGGCTACCGCATTGACGTGGCGGGCGCGGTCGAGGAGAGCAGCAAGGGATCGGCGTCCATCGCCGCCGGGTTGCCCATCATGCTGTTTTTGACCTTCACATTGTTGATGCTGCAGTTGCAGAGCTTCAGCCGCACAGTGCTGGTGTTTTTGACCGGCCCGCTCGGCATCGCCGGGGTGGCGGGCGCGCTGATTCTGCTGGGGCGGCCGTTCGGCTTTGTCGCGTTGCTGGGCGTTATTGCGCTGATGGGCATGATCCAGCGCAACTCGGTGATTTTGATCGATCAGATCGAGCAGGACCGCGCGGCAGGCGTTCCGGCCTGGGACGCGATTGTCGAGTCTGCCGTTCGGCGGCTGCGTCCGATCGTGTTGACCGCAGCGGCCGCCGTGCTGGCGATGATTCCGTTATCGCGCAGTGTGTTCTGGGGGCCGATGGCCGTGGCGATCATGGGCGGCTTGATCGTGGCCACGGTGCTGACGTTGTTGGCCCTGCCGGCGATGTACGCGGCATGGTTTCGCGTGCGCCGCTGATGCGGCCGTCCGGCTGCTGGCCGATCTGAAAATAACCGCCTTGTTACAGGCTAAAATGAAAAGTCAATCGATTTCAGGTGATCTGCAAGCGATGCATCATGCATACGCCTTTAGATCACCTCTTTGTTCGGCGCGCGGGTGGCGAAATTGGTAGACGCACCAGGTTTAGGTCCTGACGTCCGCAAGGATGTGCGGGTTCGAGTCCCGCCCCGCGCACCACCCCTTGAAACGCTGTGACGGCTCTGTGTCTTTGTCTGTTCATTCGTGAACGGCGGAGCCAGCCACTGGCGATTGTTTGATCTGGCGCCCAGCGCTGTTTTAAGTTCGTTTTGCAGAAATTATTTTGCAAAAGCTTCTTTGCTATTAGGAACCCACCATGGCCGTTACCGTTGAAACCCTTGAAAAGCTCGAACGCAAAATGACGCTGACGTTGCCTGTCGGCACCATTCAGTCAGAGGTGGACAGCCGCCTGAAGCGCCTGGCCCGCACGGTCAAGATGGATGGCTTTCGCCCAGGTAAAGTGCCGATGACGGTGGTTGCCCAGCGCTATGGCTACTCGGTGCATTACGAAGTGATGAACGACAAGGTCGGCGAGGCTTTTTCTGTGGCGGCCAACGAGGCCAAATTGCGCGTGGCTGGCCAGCCGCGCATCAGCGAAAAAGAAGGTGCGCCCGACGGCGAGATGCAGTTCGACGCAATTTTCGAGGTGTATCCCGAGGTCAAGCTGGGTGACTTGTCCACTGCAGAAATCGAAAAAGTAAGTGCCGACGTCAGTGATGCCGCGATTGACAAGACCATTGACATTCTGCGCAAGCAGCGCCGCACCTTTGCTCAGCGCGCCGCCGATGCGCCGGCGCAAGAGGGCGACCGCGCCACGATCGACTTTGAAGGCAAGATCGATGGCGAGCCATTCGCGGGCGGCAAGGCTGACGACTACCAGTTCCTGATTGGTGATGGTCAGATGCTCACTGAGTTCGAAGATGCCGTGCGCGGCATGAAAAGCGGCGACAGCAAGACTTTCCCCTTGAATTTCCCTGCCGACTACCACGGCAAGGACGTGGCCGGTAAACAAGCCGACTTTCTGGTGACGGTTAAGAAAATCGAAGCTGCCAACCTGCCTGAAGTCAACGACGCATTGGCAAAGTCGCTGGGCATCGCCGAAGCCACTGTGGACGCCCTGCGCGCCGATATCAAGAAAAATCTCGAGCGTGAAGTGAAGTTTCGCGTGTTGGCACGCAATAAAAACGCTGTTATGGACGCGTTGATTGCCAACGCCGAGCTGGACTTGCCGAACGCAAGCGTTCAGTCGGAAGTTGCACGGATGATTGAGGGCGCGCGCGCCGACCTGAAGCAGCGCGGCATCAAGGATGCAGACAAAGCACCGATTCCGGACGAAGTGTTTCGCCCTCAGGCAGAGCGCCGCGTTCGCCTGGGTCTTGTCGTGGCCGAACTGGTTCGGTCCAACGAGCTGCAGGCCAAACCCGAGCAGCTCAAGGCACATATCGAAGAGCTGGCGGCCAGCTACGAAAAGCCGCAAGAAGTTGTGCGCTGGTACCTGAGCGACAACAACCGCATGGCTGAAGTCGAGGCGGTTGTGATTGAAAACAATGTGACTGACTTTGTGTTGTCCAAAGCAAAAGTCACCGACAAATCGGTGTCGTTTGACGAGTTGATGGCACAGAGCTGATTTACCAGGCGCGCCCGGCGCGTGACTGATCAAGGGGCTTGTACTTTTGGGTGCAAGCCCCATTTCACTGGGGAGTCGAAAAATGGGTACAGTGCCCACAGACAATCGTCTGAATTGATTCCAAACCGTAACCCTAGCTCTGGAGAAATCTGATGGTTCGAAACAGTATTTACGGCGGCATGGCCGGCCCACAGGCGGGCGCCCAAGATGTGCAGGGCCTCGGCATGGTGCCCATGGTGATTGAGCAGTCTGGTCGCGGTGAGCGGTCTTATGATATTTACTCGCGGCTCCTCAAAGAGCGCGTTATTTTCTTGGTCGGTCCCGTCAACGATCAGACAGCCAACCTGGTGGTGGCGCAGCTCCTGTTTCTGGAAAGCGAAAATCCGGACAAAGATATTTCGTTTTACATCAACTCACCCGGCGGCTCGGTGACTGCCGGGATGGCGATTTATGACACGATGAAGTTCATCAAACCGGACGTTTCGACGCTGTGCGTTGGCATGGCTGCCAGCATGGGCGCATTCCTGCTCGCTGCGGGCACCAAAGGCAAACGGTTTTCTTTGCCCAACTCGCGTGTGATGATTCATCAGCCCTCCGGTGGCGCGTCAGGTCAGGCGACTGATATCGAGATTCACGCCCGCGATATTTTGAAAACGCGCGACCAACTCAATCGCATTTTGGCCGCCAATACCGGGCAGACGATCGAAAAAATCGAACGCGACACTGAGCGTGATTATTTCATGTTCGCAGATGAAGCTGAGGCCTATGGCGTTGTTGACAAGGTAATTTCAAAGCGTCCCTGACCAGAACGAAGGCCCGCTTGCTCTGCGGGTGATCTTCGAGGCATTTGGGCCGGCTTTCCCATATTCGCTAAACGGCGTTTCCCAGTCGAGGAGGCGCCGTTTTTTTATTGGTTATCATCCACCAACTCGTTTTTAGGCATCCCAAAGGCACCCCATCAATGGCCGAAAAAAAAGGCTCCTCCAGTGAAAAAACCCTTTACTGCTCGTTTTGCGGAAAGAGTCAACACGAAGTCAAAAAGCTGATTGCGGGTCCATCGGTTTTTATCTGCGATGAGTGCATCGACCTTTGCAATGAAATCATCCGCGATGAGCTGCCCGCCGGAGAAATCGTGGGCGAGAATCGTAGTGATCTGCCAACGCCGGCAGAAATCAAGGGCACGCTCGACGGCTACGTGATCGGGCAGGAGCCTGCGAAACGCACATTGGCGGTCGCGGTGTACAACCACTACAAGCGTTTGCGGCACAAGGAAAAGTCCACTAAGGACGACGTCGAGCTGACCAAGAGCAATATATTGCTGATCGGCCCGACGGGCTCAGGCAAAACGCTCTTGGCGCAAACACTCGCCCGAACGCTGAATGTTCCGTTTGTGATGGCGGATGCCACGACATTGACCGAGGCGGGTTATGTCGGCGAAGACGTTGAAAACATCATTCAAAAGCTGCTCCAAAGTTGCAATTACGAAGTTGAGCGGGCTCAAAAAGGCATCGTTTACATTGACGAAATAGACAAGATTTCGCGCAAGTCAGACAACCCTTCCATCACCCGCGATGTGTCGGGCGAGGGGGTGCAGCAGGCTTTGCTTAAACTGATCGAAGGCACCATGGCATCGGTTCCGCCGCAGGGCGGACGCAAGCACCCGAACCAGGATTTTCTACAGGTCGACACGACGAATATTCTCTTCATTTGCGGCGGTGCGTTCTCCGGTCTTGAGAAGGTCATTGAAAACCGGACGGAAGCCTCGGGCATCGGCTTTGGTGCGGCAGTGAAAAGCAAGAAAGCGCGGTCTTTGACCGAGGCGTTCAAAGATGTCGAGCCGGAGGATTTGATCAAATTCGGGCTGATCCCCGAACTGGTGGGTCGTATGCCGGTCGTCGCTACATTGGCAGAACTGAGCGAAGACGCTTTGGTTCAAATTTTGACGGAGCCCAAAAATGCGGTCGTCAAGCAATTTAGCAAGCTGCTGGCTATGGAAGGCGTTGACCTGGAGATTCGGCCGTCAGCGTTGAAGGCGATCGCACGCAAGGCGTTGGCTCGCAAAACGGGGGCACGCGGTCTGCGCTCCATCCTGGAGCAGTCGCTGATCGACACCATGTTTGATCTGCCCAACGCCGGTAATGTTGACAAGGTTGTTGTGGACGAATCGACCATCGACGAAAACAAGGCACCTTTGTTGGTGTACCGGGAAGCCGCGAAGAAAGCCTGAGCTTTTTTGGGTTGAATGCGTTAAATGTGGCCGTTTAAGCGGTCGCAGCTTGTTTTTTATTGGCGTTTCCCCACTTCCTAGTCTGAAGCTCCTTTCGAGTTGATTGACCCGGTGTTGTCCTTCGTCATGTAAAGGGGGCGCACCAGGCCCCACGTTTAAGGGTTTTTATGTCTGGACAAACTACGCTGTCTTCCGCTCCTGTCGATTTGCCATTGCTGCCGCTGCGCGACGTGGTGGTGTTCCCGCACATGGTCATCCCTTTGTTTGTCGGCCGACCCAAAAGTATCAAGGCTCTGGAAGCCGCCATGGAGTCCGAGCGACGCATCATGTTGGTAGCACAGAAGACGGCTGCCAAGGATGAGCCTTCGGTGCAGGACATGTTTGAAGTCGGTTGCGTAGCAACGATTCTGCAGTTGCTGAAACTGCCCGACGGCACCGTAAAAGTTCTCGTAGAAGGCCAGCAGCGCGCCACCGTCAACAAGATTGAGGAGGGCGCAAGCCACTTCATTGCCAATGTGAGTCCGATCGAAGCGGCGATTGCGGCAGACCCGGTGGACAAGGGTAGCGAGACGGAAGCACTTCGGCGCGCTGTCATGCAACAGTTTGATCACTACGTCAAACTGAACAAGAAAATCCCCCCCGAAATTCTGACGTCAATCTCTAGCATCGACGACCCTGGCCGCCTGGCGGACACCATCGCTGCGCATTTGCCGCTCAAACTGGACGCCAAACAGGTCATCCTAGATCTTTCCGTGGTCAAAGCACGTCTGGAAAACCTCTACGAGCAATTGGAGCGCGAGGTCGACATTTTGAATGTCGACAAAAAAATTCGCGGTCGTGTTAAGCGGCAGATGGAGAAAAATCAGCGCGACTTCTATCTAAATGAGCAGGTCAAGGCGATCCAGAAGGAGCTTGGTGAGGGTGAAGAGGGCGCGGATATTGATGACATCGAAAAGAAAATCAAGGCGGCCAAGATGCCGCAGGAAGCTCGTAAAAAGGCTGAAAGTGAGCTCAAAAAGCTCAAGTTGATGTCGCCGATGTCTGCGGAAGCGACGGTTGTGCGCAGCTACATTGACGTGCTGACAGCTTTGCCCTGGAGTAAAAAAACCAAGATCAAACACGATCTGGGCAATGCAGAAAACGTATTGAATGAGGATCATTTCGGCCTTGAGAAGGTCAAAGATCGCATCGTTGAATATCTCGCAGTCCAGCAGCGCGTTGACAAGTTGAAAGCGCCCATCCTGTGCCTCGTTGGCCCTCCGGGCGTGGGCAAGACTTCGCTGGGGCAGTCGATCGCCAAGGCCACGGGCCGTAAATATGTGCGCATGGCGCTGGGCGGCATGCGCGACGAGGCAGAGATCCGCGGTCATCGTCGCACTTACATCGGTGCGTTGCCAGGCAAGGTGCTGCAGAGCCTGACCAAGGCGGGGACGCGTAATCCGCTGTTCCTGCTCGATGAAATTGACAAGTTGGGCACCGATTTTCGTGGCGACCCGTCAAGCGCTTTGCTGGAGGTGCTGGACCCTGAACAAAACCACACCTTCGGTGATCACTATGTCGAGGTCGATTTCGATTTGAGTGACGTGATGTTCGTGGCGACGTCAAATTCGATGAATATTCCACCGGCTCTGCTTGACCGCATGGAAGTGATTCGCTTGAGTGGTTACACCGAAGACGAAAAAACCAGTATTGCGATGCGCTATCTGTTGCCCAAACAGGTCAAAAACAACGGAGTGAAAGACGACGAACTCGAGGTGCAGGAGCAAGCCGTTAGAAATATCGTCCGCTACTACACGCGTGAAGCGGGCGTTCGTTCTCTTGAGCGTGAACTGTCGAAAATCTGCCGCAAGGTGGTCAAGGGTATTCAACTCAAGAAGATGCAGCCGAAGGTTCTCGTGACGCCTGACAACCTCAATGAGTTTCTGGGTGTTCGTAAGTTTGACTACGGCCGTGCAGAGCAGAAGAATCAGGTAGGTCAGGTGGTTGGGCTGGCATGGACAGAAGTTGGCGGTGATCTTTTGACCATTGAGGTGGCGGTGATGCCAGGCAAGGGCGTCATTACCCGCACCGGCTCGCTTGGCGACGTGATGAAAGAATCGGTTGAAGCGGCAAGGACGGTGGTGCGCAGTCGTGCGCGGCTGCTTGGTATCAAGGACGAGTTGTTTGAAAAGCGGGATATTCATATTCACGTGCCGGATGGTGCAACACCTAAAGACGGTCCCAGCGCTGGCGCTGCGATGACGACAGCCTTTGTCTCGGCACTCACCGGGATTCCTGTTCGCGGCGATGTGGCGATGACGGGTGAAATCACGCTCCGCGGCGAGGTCACCGCTATCGGCGGGTTGAAAGAAAAGCTGCTGGCGGCGTTGCGGGGCGGTATCAAGACGGTGTTGATCCCGGAAGAGAACGCCAAGGATTTGCAGGAGATTCCCGACAACGTTAAAAGCGGGCTAGAGATCATTCCTGTGAAGTGGATTGACCAGGTATTGAAAGTCGCGCTTGAGCGTTTGCCGGTGCCTCTCACGGACGACGAGGTCGCTCTGGCGGCAGCGGCGGCGGCTGTGCCAACAGCACTGGCGACGTCTGGGTCAGTCAAACACTGACACGCACGAGCGGCGATGTCTCGAGGCGGAAAATTGCGCTATGATACTGAGCTGTCACGCGGGAGTAGCTCAGTTGGTAGAGCGCAACCTTGCCAAGGTTGAGGTCGAGAGTTCGAGACTCTTCTCCCGCTCCAATTTCAGAGTGCAGCATATCAAAATGCTGTCCTTTTTTACTGGAAAATTCGAAGCCTGCATCGGTTTGTTGAATATGATGCACTGGTTCGGTTGAACGAATGGCGCGGTAACAAAGCGGTTATGTACCGGATTGCAAATCCGGCTAGCCCGGTTCGACTCCGGGCCGCGCCTCCAAAAAATCGACGCAAAGAGCTCCCGGACCGGGAGCTTTTTTGTTTCACAATGACCGATAGCGAATCGGCTTCGCAACTTGGCCTGAGTGGTGAAATAGGTAGACACAGCGGACTTAAAATCCGCCGCTTCGTTCATAGCGGGCGTACCGGTTCGATTCCGGTCTCAGGCACCATCACCGGGCGCTAGGCGCCAGCCGAATGCGGCTTTAAAAACTGGCTAAGATAAATCTATGTCCCGCTACAACACCCCTTTTGAGATTCATGTTCACGGCGAAGTCCCTCTTCGGGCTGACGTTGTTTTTGATCAGGTGCAGGACGCGCTTAAACCGATCTGGAAATACGCCGGTGGAAAATCGCTTGTGGCGGCAGCGGCCAGTGTTTACGAGGAAGAGCCCGGCATTCGGTTCGAGCCTAAAAAACACCTGCTTCAACTGTGCTGGACCGTCGCTGGCGATGAAGATTTTCGCCAAGCCCTGGACGAAATGTGCATGGGATTGAACGATTTGGCCGAAACCGGAGCCCCCATCGAAGTCACGTTTTACGACGCGGATTTCGACGAAGAAGAGGACGACGAGGAGGACGAAGCGCGTGACGATTTCGCTATGTACTTTGTCGGTCCTACGCCAGCGGCCATCATGCAGGTCCAGCGCGATTTGTTGGTTCAGGACATGATCGGGTTGATGGAGCGTCATTTCGATGGCTCCGAGCTGTCTGATGTGGTGGCGGCAGTCGACAAGTTGTTCGAGAAGCGCTTCGATGCGCTGGTCACTTCCATGCAGCTTGGCAAACCCCCGCGTGGACAGGGTGGCTCGCAGGGCGGCTCAAGCCACGGTGGTGGTCGCAAGCCGCGGCATCTTCACTGAGCAGCCCCAGGCTTCAATTTCAAGTTCCCAGTTCCGAGCGTTGCCGCTCTAAGACGTTTTGGGGCCAGCGCTCGAGTTAGAGACGCTGGAAAATCCGAGGCCTTTCAGATAAATTGTCATTACAGCTTGCCCTGTAGTCATCAAATCGAAAGCCTGCTGATCCAACAGCCAGGTTTGCATCAGCCCATCGATGAGTGCATGAAAGCCTCTAGCCGCCTGACCGACTGGAATTGGCAACGCCAGCCCCCGCTGCTGAGCGGCGTCACCAATACTTTGCTCAAACCGGGCTAGAAAAGCACTGCGAATGTTGAGATGGCGTTCGCGCACAGCGTGCAATTCTTCAACGTACTCGACTTTGAGGGTCGCAACTTCGAGCACACGCCGCGTTCGCGAGTCGCACGTGATTTGCTCAAGGCAGTCGGTGATCGCTCGCCAGACCTTGTTGAGTGCGTCTTTGTCTGCGCTGGTGCCGTCTTGGCCTGATTCATTGCGCTGAAAACACGCCTCCATGGGCAGTGTCACCCGCTCCATCATGGCGTTGAACAGGTCTGCTTTGTCGTTGAAGTGCCAGTAGATGGCGCCGCGTGTCGCGCCTGCGCGTCGGGCAATGTCTTGCAAACTTGTACGTGAAACGCCTTGCTCCTGAAACAGGTGTTCGGCTGCATCCAGCAATTTATGCCGTGTTGCTAGTGCGTCTTCCTTGGTTCTTCGGACCAATTGCTTTCTCCTTGCAGTTTTTGAGGTGTATTGCACCTGCATATTGACATACATTCAACCGTGTACGTAAACTCGCAGCCTCGTGAAAACCCTTAACTTGGGTAAATAATGTTGCCGTTTTATCGTATTTTTCGGAACACGGGAAATCGTCTGATTTTTTTGTGTCATTTCACACTTTTACAGTGATTTACCCTTCACTTAAGGAAAAGCATGCCGTCGCTTTCAACTCGCCAGTCCTTATCGACCAACCGTGACAGCCAGACAAACGCCGCCGTGCCGCATGTTCGCGCCTTAATGGGCGCGTGTATGTTGCTGCTTCTGGCTGCATGCGGCAAGGGTGCGGGGCCTGCAGCCGGTGGACCTGGCGGTGCGCCGCCGCCCGCGCAAGTCGGGGTGGTCACGGTTTCCCAAGGCGACGTGGGTTTGGTCACCGAGTTGCCAGGCCGACTTGAAGCGTCGCGTGTTGCCCAGGTGCGAGCGCGGGCTGCGGGCATTTTGCAAAAACGCCTGTTCCGCGAAGGCAGTGACGTGAAGGCTGGTCAGCCCTTGTTTCGAATCGACTCTGCACCTTATGCTGCGGCTGCAGCCAGCGCACGCGCCACCCAGGCCCGAGCCGAGGCGAATCTGGCCCAGGCATCGGCGCTGGCTGAGCGCTATAAGCCTTTGGTGGAGGCCAATGCCATCAGCAAGCAAGACTACGCGACGGCGATTGCATCGCAAAAGCAGGCTGAAGCCGATGTGGCCGTGGGCAAGGCCAGTGTGCAAACTGCCAATATCAACCTGGGCTATGCGTCAGTGACCTCCCCGATCTCGGGTCGCATCGGTCGTGCTTTGGTCACCGAAGGTGCGTTGGTCGGGCAGGGCGATGCGACCCAGCTTGCGGTGGTTCAGCAGATCAATCCCATGTATGTGAACTTCACGCAGTCCGCTGGCGACGTGCTGAAGCTGCGCAAGGCGATGGCTGCCGGGAAATTCAAACGCGCGAACGGCCCGGACGCCGCCAGCGTCACCATCGTTCTGGAAGACGGCAGCACCTATTCACAGCCCGGCAAGCTGCTGTTTTCAGACCTGACGGTTGACTCGACGACCGGCCAGGTCACGCTGCGTGCGGAAGTTCCTAATGAAGGGGGGCAACTGCTGCCCGGTCTGTATGTGCGTGTTCGTCTGGAGCAGGCGCTCGCCACCAATGCCATCATGCTGCCGCAGCAAGCGGTGGCGCGCACACCCGGCGGCGATTCTGTGATGGTGGTCGATGCGGAAGGAAAAGTCGCTAGTCGACCGGTCAAGATTGGTGGGTCCAAAGACTCGCAGTGGGTGGTGCTGGAAGGCCTGAAGTCGGGTGAGCAGGTGGTGGTGGATGGCTTCCAGAAAATCCAGCCCAAAGCCACCGTGAAACCTGTGCCTTGGATGCCCCCGGGGTCAGCGTCCGCACCCACCGGCGCTTCAAGTGCCGCCCCTGCAGGGACTGCTACAGCGTCAGCGGCTGCGCCTGCGGCCTCCGCGGCTTCGAAGTAAGGAGCCCACTGCATGGCCAAGTTTTTTATTGACCGCCCCATTTTTGCGTGGGTGCTGGCGCTGTTCATCATTGTGATTGGTGGCGTGTCCGTGACGCAGCTGCCGATTGCCCAATACCCGCCGGTGGCACCACCTTCGATTGTGGTGTCCACCACCTACCCAGGCGCCTCTGCGCAAACCCTGGAAGACAGCGTGCTGGCGGTGATCGAGCGCGAAATGAACGGCTCGCCCGGGCTGATCTACATGGAAGCCGTGGCCCAAGCCAACGGAAGCGGCACCATCACACTCAGCTTTGAAACCGGCACCAACCCCGATCTGGCGCAGGTGGATGTGCAAAACAGATTGTCGCGAGCCACGCCGCGCTTGCCCTTGGCTGTGACGCAGCAGGGCGTGAAAGTAGACAAGTCCAATGCCAACTTTTTGCTGTTTGCCATTTTGTCGTCCGACAACCCGGCCATCGACCCGATTGCGCTGGGCGACTATGCCTCTCGCAACGTGATTCCTGAACTGCAGCGTTTGCCCGGAATCGGCCAGGCGCAGCTGTTTGGCACCGAACGCGCCATGCGGGTCTGGATTGATCCTGCCAAACTGACGGGCTTTTCCTTGTCGACCGCCAACGTGACCAGCGCGATCCAGGCACAAAATGCCCAGATTTCGTCAGGCTCCATTGGCGAGTTGCCCAACATCGCCGGGCAAGGCATCACCGCCACCGTAGTGGTCAGCGGGCAGCTTTCCAGCGTTGAGCAGTTTGGCAACATCGTGCTGCGTGCCAACACCGACGGGTCGTCTGTTCGGCTGCGAGATGTGGCGCGCATCGAGCTTGGCGCGCAAACCTATGCGACATCAGCCCGCCTGAACGGCAAGCCCTCTACCGGCATTGGCGTACAGCTCACCCCTTCCGGCAACGCCTTGAGTGCCGCTACCGCTGTGCGAAAAAAAATGGAAGCACTCAAGCCATTTTTCCCGGCCGGGGTGACTTACACCATTCCCTACGATTCGTCGGGCTTCGTCAAAATTTCCATCAGCCAAGTGGCTGAAACCCTGGTCGAGGCCATCGTGCTGGTGTTTTTGGTGATGTTCCTATTTTTGCAGAACATTCGCTACACCCTCATTCCGACCATCGTCGTGCCGATTGCCCTGCTGGGCACATTCGCCGTGCTGTCGCTGCTGGGCTTTTCCATCAACGTGCTGACGATGTTTGGCATGGTGCTGGTGATCGGCATCGTGGTGGACGATGCGATTGTGGTGGTCGAGAACGTCGAACGCATCATGAGCGAAGAAGGCCTGAGCCCGCTGGAAGCCACGCGCAAGGCCATGGGGCAAATTTCCGGCGCCATCATTGGCGTGACGGTGGTGTTGATTGCCGTGTTTGTACCGCTGGCATTTTTTGCTGGCTCAGTGGGCAATATTTACCGGCAGTTTGCAGCCGTGATGGTCTCATCCATCGCGTTTTCGGCATTTTTGGCGCTGTCGCTCACGCCAGCGCTGTGCGCCACCTTCCTCAAGCCGGTTGAAGCGGGTCACCACCATGCCAAAAAAGGCTTTTTTGGCTGGTTCAACCGGGGTTTTACCCGAACAGCCAAAGGCTATGAGAACTTTGTGGCGCGCCTGCTTAAGCGCGCTGGCCGCTACCTGATCGTCTACGCGGTCATCATTGGTGTGGTGGCGCTGGTGTACACCCGCTTGCCGTCCTCGTTCCTGCCGCAGGAGGACCAGGGCAACATGCTGGTCAATGTGCAGCTGCCGTCGGGTGCCACCCAGGAGCGCACCCGCACCGTCATCGAGCAGGTGGAGGCCTTCATGCTCAAGCAGCCCGAGGTGCAAAGCATGGTCGGCGTGCTGGGTTTCAGCTTTTCAGGGCAGGGGCAGAACGCCGCGTTGGCCTTTGTCACGCTGAAGGACTTTGACGAGCGCACCGGCACGGCCCACTCGGCGCAGGCGCTGGCGGGTCGGGCT
Organism: Polaromonas sp.; assembly: GCA_031363755.1. Taxonomy (GTDB): domain Bacteria; phylum Pseudomonadota; class Gammaproteobacteria; order Burkholderiales; family Burkholderiaceae_C; genus Polaromonas. The sequence goes on along the minus strand of JANLUZ010000163.1, from coordinate 21,228 downwards.
TTTGGGGCGTTGTCTGGCGTGCGTGACGCGCAGATTTTCCCGCTAAGCCCACCGCCCATTCGTGAACTGGGTTCCGACAGCGGATTCACTTTTCGCCTGCAAGACCGCTCAAGCGTCGGCCGCGATGCGCTGTTGGCCGCGCGCAATCAACTGTTGGGCATGGCCGCAAAAAGCCCGGTGCTAGCCCAGGTTCGTCCCGACGGTCTGGAAGACGCGGCGCAGGTTCAGCTGGACGTGGACCGCGATAAGGCCAACGCGCTGGGGGTGACGTTCGACGCCATCAACGCGTCGCTGTCAACCGCGCTGGGTTCGAGCTACATCAACGACTTCCCAAACCAGGGCCGACTGCAGCGCGTGGTGGTGCAGGCTGACGCACCCAGCCGCATGCAGCCAGAAGACCTGCTGCGCCTGAACGCCAACAACGCCCAAGGGCAGCCTGTGCCGTTTGCCTCATTCGCTTCCACCCGATGGATCAAGGGTGCGGCCCAAACCGTGCGCTACAACGGCTACCCGGCCATTCGCATTGCTGGTGCTGCAGCACCGGGCTATAGCACCGGCGCTGCCATTGCCGAGATGGAAAAGCTCGCCGCCCAGCTGCCGCCCGGCTTTGGCTACGAGTGGAGCGGCTTGTCCCGTGAAGAAAAAATCGCGGGCTCGCAGGCTATCATCCTGTACGGCTTTGCGATTTTGGCGGTCTTCTTGTGCCTGGCGGCGCTGTATGAGAGCTGGACGATTCCGTTGGCCGTGATTCTGGTAGTGCCGCTGGGCGTACTGGGCGTGGTGCTGGCCACGCTGCTGCGCAGTTATTCCAACGACATCTATTTCCAGGTCGGTCTGATCACGATCATCGGCTTGTCGGCCAAAAATGCGATTTTGATCATTGAGTTCGCCAAAGACCTTCAGGCTGAAGGCAAAGGCGTGATTGAAGCGGCACTTGAAGCGGCCCATCTGCGCTTTCGCCCCATCGTGATGACGTCCATGGCATTCATGCTCGGGGTGCTGCCACTGGCGCTTGCGTCCGGCGCGGGCTCGGCCAGCCAGCGCGCCATCGGCACCGGCGTGATTGGCGGCATGTTGACCGGCACGGTGCTGGCCGTGCTGTTTGTGCCTATCTTTTTTGTGGTGGTGCGTTCGCTGTTCAAGGGTAGCGCGCGCCAGCACGACAACCCTGCCGCCCCGGCTCAGGCCACAGGAACGGATCACCAGGGAAACGCAGCTTCAGGCGGTGGCGCCGAGACGAAAGGAACGCCTCATGCATAAGTCAAGCCTCCAGGCTGCCTTCAAGCCACACGCGCCCAGGCTGGCCCGCCTGACCGGGTACGTCGTGACAGCGCTCGCGCTGCTCGGCGGTTGCTCGTTCATTCCCACCTACGAGCGCCCGGCGGCACCTGTTGCCCTGCTCTATCCGGTGGCAGACGGCACGGCCACCACAGCGTTGGCGCCCGCCAGTCTGCCTTGGCAGCAGTTCTTCACCGACCCGCGCCTGCAAAAGCTGATTGCGCGGGCGATCGACAACAACCGCGACCTGCGCGTGGCGGTGCTCAACATTGAGCAGGCCAGAGCGCAGTACGGCATCACCCGCGCCAACCAGTTCCCAAGCGTCAATGGCGTGGTCAGTGGCTCTCGCTCGCCATCCCAGTCGCAGCCAGGCGCCAACGGGGGCACAGGCGGCAGTGGCATCACCAGCCTGTACACAGTGGGTTTGCAAGTCACCGCCTATGAGCTGGACTTTTTTGGCCGTGTGGCCAGCCTTAAAGAGCAAGCTCTGGCGCAGTACCTGGCCACGGAAGAGGGCCGTAAAACCACGCAGATCACTCTGATTGCTCAGGTGGCTAACACGTACCTGGCCACTTTGGCGGACGAAGAGCTGCTCGACATCACCCGCCGCACACTGGCCACGCGTGAAGAATCGCTGAAGCTGTCCAAGCTGCGTTTTGACAGCGGCGTGACGTCCGAGCTGGACTATCGCTTGGTCGAGTCGTTGCTGGAGGCCGCCCGCTTCGCCTATGCGCAGCAGCAGCGCCAGCGTGCGCTGGACGACAACGCGCTGACGCTGCTCGTCGGCCAGCCGCTGTCCACCCTGGACGCTGACATTTTGCCGCCGTCAACGGCGGCTTTGCCGATCTCTGGCGTGGCCGCCAACGCCGTGTCGCTGGCTCAAGCCCAGCCCATGGTCGATGTGCCGGCCGGGCTGCCGTCCGAGTTGCTCGTGAGTCGCCCGGACATTCGTCAGGCCGAGCAGCTCCTGCTGGCGTCTAACGCCAACATCGGTGCGGCGCGCGCGGCGTTCTTCCCGAAAATTTCGCTGACGCTGCAAGCCGGAACCGCCAGCAATCAGCTGTCCATGCTATTCGACAGTGGCACCGTTGCCTGGAGCTTTGCGCCCCAGCTGCTGGCCCCGATTTTTGACGCAGGCCGCAACCGGGCGGGCCTGGACTCTGCCAAGGCGCAGCAGGGCATTGCCATTGCCCAGTATGAAAAAGCCATTCAGGTGGCCTTTCGGGAAGTTGCAGACGCCCTGGCCACCCGCGCCACGCTGGGTGACCAGCTGCGCGCCAGTCAGGCCCAGGTGAATGCCGAAACCGTGCGCTTGCGCCTGGCGGGGCTGCGCTACGACAACGGCGTGGCCAGCTACCTGGACGCGCTCGATGCCCAGCGCTCCTTGTTCACAGTGCAGCAGGCGCTGGTGCAAACCCGTCTGGCCCAGCTGCAAAGCCAGGTCACGCTGTACAAGGTGCTTGGCGGCGGGTGGACAGACGCTGCACCCGCCGAGGCGACTCGCTGATCTGCGGGTGCTCCTCTATCAGGAGCACCCCAGGCAGTAAATGCATGGGCTAGAGGCCGAAATAACCTAAGAAACACCACGCCATGGTGTTTTGGGGCCGGGGCAGCGGCCTGCTAAGCCATTTGAACGTCATTTTTTATGCCAAATCGGCCGCTAGCCTAGGTATTTATTGCCTGAGCTGCTATAAATAAATGAGTTCTTCAGTGGCTAACGGGTTACCTAGCCAGCGCCGTGCAGCGGCTTGAAGCTGACCCGGCAAACCAGTGCTCACCAGCCTGATCTGGCCGCTTTTGTCATTGGTGCCTAGCGTGCCAGCACCCCGCACAGGCAGCCCCAGCAGGCGCCGTGTGTGCCGCGCCACTGCCGGGCCCGTGTCGATCAGCTGAACCTCCGGGCCAGTCAGCGCCTGCAGAATGCCCTTCGCAAATGGGTAGTGGGTGCAGCCCAGCACCAGGGTGTCGATTTGGCCGGCCTGGGTGCCAAAGCGACTGCGGCCGCCCAGGCTGTCGGTGTAGCGCCTGCACAGGTCCATGGTGTCGTCCTCGTTGCCCGTGACCACCGCGCGTTCAATGGCATGGGCCAGGCCGTCGCAGGCTTGCACATCGACATGTACTGCTTGCACCGGGCCTGCCGTGCCGTCCGCGGCGCCTTGCACCGTTGCCAGCAACGCCTTGAACTTCTCGCTGGCCAGGGTGCTTCGTGTCGCCATCACGGCGACGTGTCCGGTTTGACTCAAGCGCGCGGCAGGCTTGAGCGCTGGCTCCACACCCACAATGGGCAGCGCCGGGTAGTCGCGGCGCAGTTGCGCAATGGCAGCGGCGGTAGCGGTGTTGCAGGCCACCACCAGCGCGTCAAGCTGCTGGGCCAGCAGCCACTGGGTCACCGTGTGGGCGCGTGCCAGCACAAAGTCGTTGCTGCGCTCGCCGTAGGGCGCATGGCCGCTGTCAGCCACGTACACAAAGCTGTGCGCTGGCAGTTCGGCCTGCAGCGCCTGCAGCACGCTTAAGCCGCCGATGCCGCTGTCGAAAACGCCGATGCGGGTGTTGGGTGGCGCGGTGCGCATGGCGTAGGTCATAGGGGCGGGATGAACCGTGCGCTCAGGCACCACTGGTCGAAAATCGGCCGCAGCTCACTGGGCAGCTCCGACACAAAGTCGATATTTAGTGGGTGCGAGGCCTGCAGAAAATACCGGGCAGCGTCGAGCAGTACATAGCCCTGACGGCGATCTTTTTCTTTTTTATCGGTGCGGCGCTCCGGTTTGTCGGCTAGCCACAGTTTATGCAGGGCCATCCAGCGCGGGTCTGGCACCACCAGTGGCGCGGCGCGCCCTCTGACGGTGGCAACAACCACGCTGACCGCAGTTCCTTTCAACAACCATTCCTGCTCGATCAGCGACGCCATCGGGTCAAATGCTTCGTTTTTGGGCAAGGGGTGGGTGCTGGGCGCTGCCAACAGCTCCACTTCATAGCCGTCGCTGCTGATGGCTTGGTAGGGCTTGCGCGGCACGATGCGGTAGGAGCTGTCAATGCTTTTGAGCACGCTGAACAGTGTTTTGGTTTTGCCCGGCGCGCTGCCTAGCAAGCTGGTCAGTGACACCTTGCTGCCCCGGCACCAAGCCAGGTCGAAGTCTTCGGTTTCTTCATTGCCTGTGGGCAGTTTGGCCCCAACAAACAGCTCGTAAGCCACAAAAGCATTGGTGCCGACGACCAGCAGATCGGTTCCCAGCAAACCCTCGATATCGAGCTTTCTCAAAATTTCGGCCTGCCTGTCGGGCAGCGACGGCAAGCGCAGACGGCGGTACAGCGCCGCGCGCTCCGACATGACCGTGTCCAACGACGCGACGCGGGCCTTGAGTTGCTCTTTGTCGTCGGTGAAGGCAGCCAGCTGCGTTTCGGTGTTGGGGTTTCGCGGCCCGATGCTGGTGCCGTTGTCAGCCGAATGGGTCTTGGCGTACAGGTAATCCGTGCCGTCTTTGGTCACCCAGTACAGCGACACAGGCAGGGCGTCCAGCTGTTTTTTGGCGTCCACCCAAGCGCTGTAAATTTGCTCTAAATTGGCTGAAATGCGCTGTGAATCGCTAGAAAATGGGACGAAATCAGACTTTAAATAGTGCATAAGTCTATGATTTTATTTGGTTTACACCATTTGCGCGTAAATTCACGCATGAATGGTGTAAAACAGAATTTTGACCGTCCTGAGTTATTGGGCAGCCACCGCAATCCCCTTGAACTCCCCCATCGCAATGCGCGCCTGCCACTCGGCTGGCCCGGTGATGTGGGCGCTGGTACCGCCTGAATCCACCGCCACGGTCACGGGCATGTCGACCACGTCAAACTCGTAAATGGCTTCCATGCCCAAGTCAGCAAAGCCCACCACCTCGGCGTGCTTAATCGCTTTGGACACCAGGTAGGCCGCGCCGCCCACGGCCATCAGGTAGGCGCTCTGGTGCTTTTTGATGGCCTCAATCGCCACCGGGCCGCGCTCCGCCTTGCCCACCATGGAGATCAGGCCGGTTTGCGCCAGCATCATCTCGGTGAAACCGTCCATGCGGGTGGCGGTGGTGGGGCCTGCCGGACCAACGGCTTCGCCCGCCACGGGGTCCACCGGGCCAACGTAATAAATCACGCGGTTGGTGAAGTCCACGGGCAGCTTTTCACCCTTGGCGAGCATGGTCTGGATGCGCTTGTGCGCTGCGTCGCGGCCGGTTAGCATCTTGCCGTAGAGCAGCAGGGTCTGGCCGGGCTTCCAGCTGGCTACCTCAGCCTTGGTCAGCGTATTCAGGTCCACTTTTTTGCTTTTGACATAGTCGGGTGCCCAGTTGACGTCGGGCCAGGTGTCGAGCGACGGCGGCGTGAGGTAGACCGGCCCGCTGCCATCCATCACAAAATGGGCATGGCGTGTGGCGGCGCAGTTCGGGATCATGGCCACCGGTTTGCTGGCCGCGTGGGTCGGATACATCTTGATCTTGACGTCGAGCACAGTGGTCAGGCCGCCCAGGCCCTGCGCGCCAATGCCCAGTGCGTTGACCTTTTCCATCAGTTCGATGCGCAGGGCTTCGACCTTGGTCAGTTCAGCGCCAGAGGCTTTTTTGGCCTGCAGCTCGTACATGTCCAAGTCGTCCATCAGGCTTTCCTTGGCCATCAGCACGGCTTTCTCAGCGGTGCCGCCAATGCCGATGCCCAGCATGCCCGGCGGGCACCAGCCGGCGCCCATGGTGGGCACGGTTTTGAGCACCCAGTCTACGATGCTGTCGCCGGGGTTGAGCATGGCCAGCTTGCTTTTGTTTTCACTGCCGCCGCCTTTCGCCGCCACGGTCACTTCCACCTTGTTGCCGGGCACCAGCTCGGTAAAAATCACAGCGGGCGTGTTGTCGCCGGTGTTCTTCCGGTCGAATTGTGGGTCGGCCACGATGGACGCCCGCAGTGTGTTGTCAGGGTGGTTGTAGCCACGCCGCACGCCTTCGTTGATGGCATCGTCCAGGCTGCCGGTGAAGCCTTCCCAGCGCACGTCCATGCCGATTTTCAAGAACACGTTGACGATGCCGGTGTCCTGGCAGATCGGCCGGTGGCCGGTGGCGCTCATCTTGCTGTTGGTCAAAATCTGCGCCATCGCGTCTTTGGCAGCAGGGCTTTTTTCGGCTTCATAGGCGCGTGCCAGGTGGGCAATGTAGTCGGCCGGGTGGTAGTAGCTGATGTATTGCAAGGCGGCAGAAACCGATTCGATCAGGTCGGCCTGGCGGATGGTGGTGGGCGTCGTGGACAGCGCGTTCATAGGGGGGCTCTCGGTTTTTAAGGGCCGTCAGATTATCTGTGACAAGCGTTCCGAGACAGCAGTGGCGGGGGTTTCCCCTATCCTAGTCAGCGCCCGGCGGCCAGATGCGTTACCTTTCGTGTCCGGTCAAAGGCAAATGTGGGGCTGTTGCTGCCAATTTCTGGCGGTCTGGCGGCACGCATTCGTGGCCTGTTGGCACTTTCAGCTTTCACTTCAATTGGCAGCAACCTTTCAACATCACGAGAAAAACATGAATTTCAAACCCACCCTGATGAACCTGGCCGTTTCGGCCGCGATGGCGCTGGCACCGGTTGCCGTTATCGGTTTTGGCGCGCACGGCACCGCCCACGCCGCTGTGCCCATGGTCAAAACGTCAGCGCCTGGCTACTTTCGCACGATGCTGGGCGACTTTGAAGTCACTGCCCTGTCGGATGGCACAGTCAACCTGCCGGTGGACAAGCTGCTGACCAACACCACGCCAGCCAAGGTTAAAAAAGCGCTCGACAACGCGTTTGTGACGGCCCCACTGGAAACCTCCGTTAACGGCTACCTGATCAACACCGGCGCCAAGCTGGTGCTGATTGACACCGGCGCAGCCAAGCTGTTTGGCCCGACGCTGGGCAACCTGGTCGCCAACCTGAAGGCTGCCGGCTACCAGCCCGAGCAGGTCGACGAGGTCTACATCACCCATATGCACCCCGACCACGTGGGCGGCCTGATGGACGGCGACAAGCTCGCATTCCCCAACGCCGCCGTGCGCGCTGACAAGCACGACGCGGACTTCTGGCTCAGCCAGGCCAACCTGGACAAGGCACCGGCCGATTCAAAAGGCTTCTTTCAGGGCGCCATGGCGTCCCTGAACCCGTATGTGAAGGCCAACAAGTTTGTGCCGTTTGACGGCGCAACCGACCTGGTGCCTGGCATCAAGGCCATTGCCACGCCCGGTCACACCGCTGGCCACAGCACCTACGTGGTGGAAAGCAAAGGGCAAAAGCTGGTGCTGTGGGGCGACTTGATCCACGTGGCTGCCGTGCAGTTCGACGAGCCTGCGGTGACGATCGCTTTTGACACCGATGCCAAAGCCGCCAAGGGAGCGCGCAAGCTGGCTTTTGACGATGCGGTCAAGGGCTCATACCTCGTGGGCGCGTCGCACATTGCCTTTCCGGGCCTGGGCCATGTTCGTGCCAACGGCAAGGCGTTTGCCTGGGTGCCGCTGAACTACACCGTGCCCCGCTGATCACGCGTCCGAGCGCACCCGATCAAGGCCGCTTTTGCGGCCTTTTTTGCGGGCGCCTCATTGCGGCGCAGAGCGGGTGCTTTCGCGCATACTGAGCCTTGTCTTTTTTTGATGGGAACCCGCACCATGACCCCCGCCACCCGCACCGAGCACGACACCTTTGGCCCGATCGAGGTGCCCGCTGACCACCTGTGGGGCGCGCAAACCCAGCGCTCCCTGCAGAACTTCGATATTTCTGGCGAGCAGCAGCCGAGCGAAATCATTCGTGCGCTGGCGCAAATCAAGCGCTCATCGGCACGCGTCAACCATACCCTTGGCCTGCAGAACGCTGCCATCACCCAAGCCATCACCGAGGCTGCCGATGAGGTCATCGGCGGGCGGCACGCCGGGGAGTTTCCGCTGGTGGTGTGGCAAACCGGCTCGGGCACGCAAACCAACATGAACGTCAACGAGGTCCTGGCCAACCGCGCCAGTGAGTTGATGGGCGGTGAACGCGGGGCCAAGCGTCGCGTGCACCCGAACGACGATGTGAACCGCAGCCAGTCGTCCAACGACGTGTTTCCTACCGCCATGCATGTGGCGGCTGTGGTGGCCATGACCGCTCGGCTGCTGCCCGCCCTGGCGCGCCTGCGGGCCACGCTGGCGCAAAAGTCGTTGGATTTCGCCAGCATCGTCAAAATTGGCCGCACCCACTTGCAAGACGCCACGCCGCTCACGCTGGGCCAGGAGTTTTCGGGCTATGTGGCGCAACTGGACCACGGGGCCAGGCACCTTCAGGCCGCGCTGTCGCACCTCTACGAGCTAGCCCTGGGCGGCACGGCCGTGGGCACGGGCCTGAACGCGCCAGCGGGCTATGCCGAGGCGGTTGCTGCCGAACTGGCTACGCTGACTGGCTTGCCCTTCGTGACCGCGCCCAACAAGTTCGAGGCGCTGGCATCCGCCGATGGCCTGGTGCATGCCCATGGCGCGCTCAAAACCCTGGCGGCCAGCTTGATGAAAATCGCCAACGATGTGCGCTGGCTGGCCAGCGGCCCGCGCAGCGGCATCGGCGAGCTGAGCATTCCCGAGAATGAACCCGGCTCATCCATCATGCCGGGCAAGGTCAACCCCACCCAGAGCGAAGCACTGACCATGCTGTGCGCGCAGGTGTTTGGCAACGACGTGGCGATCAACTTTGGCGGTGCCTCGGGCAACTTCGAGCTCAATGTGTTTCGCCCCATGATCGCGCACAACTTTCTGCAAAGCGTGCGTTTGCTGGCCGACGGCATGGTGAGCTTCAACGACCACTGCGCGGTGGGCATTGAGCCCAACCGCGACCGGATTGCTGAGCTGGTGTCCGGCTCGTTGATGCTGGTGACGGCGCTGAACCCGCACATCGGCTACGACAAAGCGGCCGCGATTGCCAAAAAAGCGCACAAGGACGGCAGCAGCCTGCGGGACGCCGCGCTGGCGTCGGGCCATGTCACCGCTGACCAGTTCGACGCCTGGGTGGTGCCCGCCGACATGGTGGGGCAGCCGCCACGCAGCTTGTGAATTCGCTATATAAAACATAGCTGCTCAGGCAGTAAACGCATGGGCTAGAGGCTGTTTTAATCTAAAAAACGCCCTAAAAATGACTGCGGGGCTGGTTTTGAGCGGGTTTTAAGCCGTTTGACGTGCTTTCACGGCAATCCACTGCGGTTTTAGCGTTGAAAATAGCCCGATGCTCAGAACCGCTCGTCTCAAATTCAACCAGTTCATTCATTCCCAATCACTGGGCGGCATGGTGTTGGCCGCAGCGGCCGTGCTGGCGTTAGGCGTCAGCAATTCCCCCCTGGCCAGCTGGTACACGCAGGTTTTGCAATGGCCCGGTGAACTGCGTGTGGGCGACGACTGGCTGGTGTTGTCCAAGTCGTTGCTCCACTGGGTCAACGACCTGTGGATGGCAGTGTTTTTCTTTTTGGTGGGCCTGGAGATCAAGCGCGAGTTGCTTGAAGGCGAGCTGGCGTCATTTCGCCAAGCGGTACTGCCGGCCGGGGCGGCTTTGGGCGGCATGGCGGTGCCCGCAGCGATTTACATCGCCATCAACTGGGGCAATGCGGCCACGCTGCACGGCTGGGCCATTCCGGCGGCCACCGACATCGCCTTTGCGCTGGGCATACTGGTGCTTCTGGGCAGCCGCGTGCCCGCGTCGCTCAAGGTGTTTTTAACCGCCGTGGCCATCATTGACGACTTGGGTGCCATTTTGATCATTGCCTTTTTCTACACCGAGCAGCTGTCGGTGGCGGCCCTGTTGGGTGCGGGTGTGGGGGTGCTGGTGCTGGTGGGGCTGAACCGGGCGCGGGTCAATTCAGTGGCCCCTTACGTCATGGTGGGCCTGGTGGTGTGGGTGCTGGTCTACAAGTCCGGCATTCATGCCACGCTGGCCGGTGTGGCCACGGCGCTCACCATTCCCCTGAAAGACAGCAGAGGCGGCTCACCTTTGAGAAAAGCCGAGCATGCGCTGCACCCGTGGGTGGCCTTTGGCGTGTTGCCGGTGTTTGCGTTCGTTAATGCGGGCGTGGCGCTGCAGGGCGTGAGCCTGTCAACGCTGATGACTACGGTGCCGCTGGGCATTGCCGCTGGCTTGCTGGTGGGCAAGGCGGTGGGGGTGTTTGGCGCGTCGTGGCTGTTGGTGCGCTTTGGTGGGGCGCAACTGCCGGCGCAGGCCAGCACGCGGCAGTTTTTTGGCGTGTGCCTGTTGTGCGGTGTGGGTTTCACCATGAGCCTGTTCATCGGTGCGCTGGCGTTCGCTGGCCAAGACCCGGCCTATGAAACGCAGGTCAAGCTGGGCGTGTTGCTGGGCTCGATTTTGTCGGGCGTGGCGGGCACGCTGGTACTGCTCAAAACCAGCGCCCGTTCGGGCCACGCTGCAGGTTGATCGCCGGTAGTCTGGCTGATAAGCGGCTTCAGTGCTTTCGTTCGGCAATGCCCGACATGATCTTGTCGGTGTAAGCAATAGCCATGGCTGACAGCAAGAACGCGATGTGAATCACGGTTTGCGCAATCAGCACGCGGTCGGTGTAGTTGTCGGCGTTGATGAAGGTTTTGAGCAGGTGAATCGAGCTGATGCCGATGATGGCCGTGGCGAGCTTGACTTTGAGCACCGACGCGTTCACGTGGCTGAGCCACTCGGGCTGGTCGCGGTGGCCTTCCAGGTCCATGCGACTCACAAAGGTTTCGTACCCACCCACAATCACCATGATCAGCAGGTTGGAGATCATCACCACATCAATCAGCGCCAACACCACCAGCATGATCACCGTTTCATTGAGCGAGCCAATCGGCACCGTGGTTTTGTAGCCGATGCTGGTGATCAACGCCTGCAGCGCCGTCTGGCTGCCAAAGGCCGCTTCGATCAAGTGCACCAGCTCCACAATGAAATGCACCACATACACCGCTTGCGCGGCAATCAGGCCCAGGTACAGCGGCAGTTGCAGCCACCGGCTGGCAAAAATCAGTCGGGGCAGGGGGCGCAGGGGCGCGGGCGGGGCAGGCTGTGGGAGTTTGGGGTCTGACATGGCGCTTCGTTCAGGTGAGAAAAAGAGGTAAGCGATGGCTGGCGGCAAGGGCGTAGGGCAGCTAGCCAGCTCGGTGAGCGCGCGATTGTAAGGTTGGTGCCAGTCAGTGGCTTGTAAGTGCGCCCCCCGACAGTACCATGCAAGAATGACTGCCAAACAGGCACTTTGGAGACAACCCCCATGAGCACTGCAACCCCTACCTCCTCGTCAACCATGGCGTCCATGCTGGTCGAAGACCGCGTGTTTGCGCCCACCGAGGCCACCGTCAAAGCGGCCCGGGTGTCTGGCATGGTGGCCTACAACGCCCTGTGCGCCAGGGCCGAAAACGACTTCGAAGGCTTCTGGTCCGAACTAGCACGAGACAACCTCAGCTGGAAAAAACCGTTCACCGAGGTGCTGGACGAAACCAATCCGCCGTTTTTCAAGTGGTTTGCCGATGGCGAACTGAACGCGTCGTACAACTGCCTGGACCGCCACCTGGGCACCCCGACCGAACACAAAAACGCCATCATTTTCGAAGGTGACGACGGCCAGGTTGCGCACGTCACCTACAAGGAACTGCACGCCCGCGTCAGCCGGTTTGCCAGCGCACTCAAAGCCATGGGCATTCAAAAAGGCGACCGTGTGGTCATCTACATGCCCATGACGGTTGAAGGCGTGGTGGCCATGCAAGCCTGCGCCCGTATCGGTGCCACGCACTCGGTGGTGTTTGGCGGATTTTCAGCCAAAAGCCTGCAAGAGCGCATTCAGGACGCGGGTGCCGTGGCTGTGATCACCGCCAACTTTCAGCTGCGCGGCGGCAAGGAGCTGCCGCTCAAAGCCATCGTGGACGAAGGTTTGGCACTGGGCGGCTGCGAGTCGATCAAAAACGTCATCGTCTACCAGCGCACGCCAACGGCTTGCCACATGGAGCCTGGCCGCGACCGCTTCATGGCCGATGTGATGGCCAGCGCCGACGCGGTGTGCGAGCCCGAATTTGTGGGTGCCGAGCACCCGCTGTTCATCTTGTACACGTCGGGCTCCACCGGCAAACCCAAGGGCGTGCAGCACAGCACCGGCGGGTATTTGCTGTGGGCCAAACTCACCATGGACTGGACGTTTGACCTGGAACCGTCCGACATTTTCTGGTGCACGGCCGACATCGGCTGGATCACCGGCCATACCTACGTGGCGTATGGCCCGCTCGCGGCCGGGGCCACGCAGGTGATCTTTGAAGGCATTCCGACGTTTCCGAATGCAGGGCGCTTCTGGCAGATGATCGAGCGTCACAAGGTGTCGATTTTCTACACCGCGCCAACGGCCATTCGCTCGCTCATCAAGGCCGCCGAGGCCGACGAAAAGGTCCACCCCGATCGCTCGGACCTGAGCAGCCTGCGTATTCTCGGGTCGGTGGGCGAGCCCATCAACCCTGAAGCCTGGATGTGGTACTACAAAAACATCGGCCGTGAGCGTTGTCCGGTGGTGGACACCTTCTGGCAAACCGAGTCGGGTGGCCACATGATCACGCCGCTGCCTGGTGCGACGCCCCTGGTGCCCGGCAGCTGCACGTTGCCCTTGCCCGGCATCATGGCGGCCATTGTTGATGAAACCGGCAAAGACCTGCCCAACGGTTCGGGTGGGTTGTTGGTCGTCAAACGCCCGTGGCCATCGATGATTCGCAACATCTGGGGCGACCCCGAACGCTTCAAGAAAGCCTATTTCCCCGAGGAAATGGGAGGCGCCATCTACCTGGCGGGAGACGGCGCGATTCGCAATGAGGAGAACGGCTACTTTCGCATCACCGGGCGCATTGACGACGTGCTCAATGTGTCGGGCCACCGCATGGGCACCATGGAAATTGAGTCGGCCCTGGTGGCGCACAGCACGCTGGTGGCCGAAGCCGCCGTGGTGGGTCGCCCGGACGACCTGACCGGCGAGGCAATTGTGGCGTTTGTGGTGCTCAAGCGCGCCCGCCCCACCGGCGACGAAGCGAAGGCCATTGCAAAGGAGCTGCGCGACTGGGTGGGCAAACAGATTGGCCCGATCGCCAAGCCCAAAGACATCCGCTTTGGCGACAACCTGCCCAAAACGCGCAGCGGCAAGATCATGCGCCGCCTGCTGCGCGGCATTGCCAAGGGTGAAGCCCTGACGCAAGACACCTCCACCCTGGAGAACCCGGCGATTCTGGACCAGCTGTCCGAGAACCTGTAGCGCGCGTGCTGGTCTTACCGCCGCCATGAAAAAAGCCCGTCACTGACGGGCTTTTTTCATGGCGAGTGCTAGGAGTCTGGGAGGCAGAAAGGGCATCGGCTGCAAATTGGCCGAAGCGGTCCATTTTTCGCTTCGACGCCTTCTGCCGCCCAGGCTCCTAACGTCTTACTTCTGCGTCAGGATCCAGGCGACCAGTTTTTGCGCCTCTGCCGGGCTGACCTGGGCATTGGCTGGCATGGGTACAACACCCCACACGCCGCCGCCGCCTTTGATGACCTTGTTGGCCAATTTTTCGGCCGCACCGTCTTGGTCGGCGTACTTGGCGGCAATGTCTTTGTACGAAGGGCCAACCAGCTTGTTGGCTACGGCATGGCATGCCATGCAGTTCTTGGTGGTGGCCAGCTGCATATCGGCCAAAGCGGGAGTAGAAGCTGCGAACACAGCAACCAGCGAGACAAGAGCGGACAGGGCGTGTTTCATGAGGGTCCTTTCAAACGGGGTAGCCCGCTTGCATTCGTCCATCGACAATGCTTCGGGTACATTCAAACAACGCGATTGTAGTTAGGGCAGTTGACCGCCACCCCATGAGGACTTGCCCGGCTCGCAGCGCCTGATGACTGCGCCGAAGAGGTGCGCAGCCGCACACAACAACAGAGAGTCCGCCTATGTTTTTTCTGGGAATCGGTATTGCAGCCATGCTGCTCAAATACCTCGAAATCGGCCCGTTTGCCACCGTCAGCTGGTGGATCACGCTGATTCCTTTTGCGTGCGCGGTGGCCTGGTGGTCTTACGCGGATGCCAGCGGCTATACCAAACGGCGCGAGATGGACAAGATGGAAAAGCGCAAGCAGGAACGCATCGACAAGCAGCGTGATGCCATGGGTATGCTGCCCAGAAAGCGAAAATAGCCCAAGTCGTCGCCCCGCTTGATGGCGCAATGGATCCTTATTGAAAAAGCCCGCGAAGAGCGATCTTCACGGGCTTATTGCTGGTCTGTCAGTGGAGCGGCGGATGTCAATAGTCGTCCAGCACCGCGCCTTTGCTGGCACTTGACGCATTGAACGCAAACTTTGCCTGCACACCGCGTGTGTAGCGTGGCTTCGGGGCCACCCAGCCCACCTTGCGCGCTGCCAGCACCTCGTCGATCACATTGAGCTGTAACAGGAGTTGGCGGGCGTCAATCGTGATCGAGTCGTCCTCCTCAATAAAGGCGATGTTGCCGCCAGCAGCCGCTTCGGGCGCGACGTGGCCGACCACCATGCCCCAGGTTCCGCCTGAAAAACGGCCGTCGGTGATCAAACCGACCGACTCGCCCAGGCCCGCACCAATCAGCGCGCCGGTGGGAGCCAGCATTTCGGGCATGCCCGGACCGCCTTTGGGGCCGAGGTAGCGCAGCACCATCACGTCGCCGGCCTTGATTTTGCCAGCCAGGATGGCGGCCAAAGCGGATTGCTCGTCGTCAAACACGCGGGCCGGGCCGGTCATTACCGGGTTTTTCAGGCCTGTGATTTTGGCAACGCAACCTTCGGGGCTGAGGTTGCCTTTCAAAATCGCCAGGTGGCCCTGGGCGTACATGGGCTTGTCGATGCCGCGAATGACGTCCTGGTCCGCGCGTGGCACGTCAGGCACGCCGGCCAGCACTTCAGCAATCGTCTGGCCGGAGATCGTCAGGCAGTCGCCGTGCAACAGGCCGGCGGCCAGCAGCGTTTTCATCACCTGCGGAATGCCGCCCGCTCGGTGCAGGTCGACCGCCAGGTACTGGCCCGAGGGTTTGAGGTCACACAGCACCGGGGTTTTGACGCGCACGCGCTCGAAGTCGTCGATGGACCACTCAACGCCGGCCGCGTGGGCAAGCGCCAGGAAGTGCAGCACCGCATTGGTGGAGCCACCCGTGGCCATGATGACGGCCACGGCGTTTTCGATCGACTTTTTGGTGACGATATCGCGCGGCTTGATGTCTTTTTTCACCGCTTCGATCAGCACCCGGGCAGATTCGGCCGCTGAGTTCATTTTCTCGTCGTGCGGGTTGGCCATGGTGCTGGAGTAGGGCAGCGAAATGCCCAGCGCCTCGAACGCGCTGGACATCGTGTTGGCCGTGTACATGCCGCCGCAGCTGCCGGTGCCCGGAATGGCGCGGCGCTCAATTTGCAGCAGGTCTTCGTCGCTCAGGCGACCCGCAGCGTTTTCACCCACCGCTTCAAACACGCTGACGATGTTGAGGTCTTTGCCTTTGTACGTGCCCGGTAAAATCGTGCCGCCATACACGTAAATGGCCGGCACGTTGGCGCGCAGCATGCCCATCAGCCCGCCGGGCATGTTTTTGTCGCAGCCGCCCACCACCAGCACACCGTCCATCCACTGGCCCTGCACGCAGGTTTCGATGCAGTCTGAAATGACTTCGCGGCTGACCAGCGAATATTTCATGCCTTCAGTGCCCATGGCCATGCCATCGGAAATGGTGGGCGTGCCAAAGACCTGCGCCTTGCCGCCTGCCGCTTCAATCGCGTTAATCGCCGCATCGGCCAGCTTTTGCAGGCCGCTGTTGCACGGGGTGATCGTGCTGTGCCCGTTGGCCACGCCAATCATGGGTTTTTTGAAGTCGGCAGCTTCATAGCCCATGGCGTAGTACATCGAGCGGTTGGGCGCGCGGGACTTGCCTTCGGTGATGTTCTTGCTGCGTGGGTTCAGCGCGGTGATGTTGATCGTTTTGGTTTCCATGGGGTCTCTTTGTGGCGGGCTGTGAGTCGGTCTTCCATTGTATTTCGCGGTCGCCAGGATACAAATTTTGGACATTGCAGTGCGTCACATCCTGCAAGGCAAAATACCGCCATGCTGATTCACCCCACCATCAACCCCATCGCCCTGCAACTGGGGCCGCTAGCCATCCATTGGTATGGCCTGACGTATCTGGCGGCCTTCGGGCTGTTCTTTTTTCTGGCCACCCGGCGTTTGCGGCATGAGCCGTATGCCTCCATCACCGGGCCGGGGGCCTGGTCGCGGCGCGACATTGAAGACATTTTGTTTCTCGGCGTAATGGGCGTGGTGCTGGGCGGGCGTATCGGCTACTGCCTGTTTTACAAACCCGGCTATTACCTATCGCATCCGTTGGAGATTTTCTACGTCTGGCTGGGCGGCATGAGTTTTCACGGCGGCATGCTGGGGGTGCTTGTCTCACAGATCTGGTTTGCCCGCACCCGAAAGCGGCCGTGGCTGCAGGTGATGGACTTCATCGCCCCCTGTGTGCCCACCGGGCTGGCGGCAGGGCGGGTGGGTAACTTCATCAATGGCGAGCTGTGGGGCCGGCTGGCTGACCCCGCATTGCCTTGGGGCATGGTGTTTCGGGGCGCTGGGCCGTTGCCGCGCCACCCGTCGCAGGTGTACCAATTTTTGATGGAAGGGCTGCTGCTGTTTGTGCTGCTGTGGCTGTACGCGCGCGGGCCCCGCAAGATGGGCCAGGTCTCGGGCGCCTTTCTGTTCGGCTACGGCGTATTCCGTTTCATCGCCGAATTTTTCCGTGAACCCGACGATTACCTCGGTCTGCTGGCCCTGGGCATGAGCATGGGCCAGTGGTTGTGCGTGCCGATGATTCTGGCCGGAGCCGCGCTGTGGGCCTGGGCCAGCAACCGTTCGCAGCCTACGGGTAAAAAAATGTAGTCTTTCGGGCCTCTGGCCCAAGCGTTTGCTGCCTGTGATGCTATTGATTGAGTAGCGTTTGGGCACAAGCACAAGCACAAGCACAAGCACAAGCACAAGCACAAGCACAAGCACTGGCGCGGAACTGCGCCGTGCCCCGTGCGCAGTTAGTGATGAGCCAGCGTGTCAGTGCTTACCCTTGAAACAGGCAATGTCGTCGCTTGTTGACGCCGGTCATGGCGCTTGCAGCACTGCCAACGCCCGCTGTACACGTCATAATTATGCATAATTACAGAACGATAAACGCCCAGTCAAATCCGCCCTCAAGGAGAAAGCCCCATGCGGCTGGTTCAAAAATCACTGCACATGGCCGCTGCCGATACGCTGCGCGAGCAAATCTTTTCGGGGGTTCTGGCACCTGGCATGTTGCTCGATGAGGTGGCGTTGTGTGACACGCTGGCCGTATCCCGCACGCCCCTGCGGGAAGCGCTCAAGGTCTTGACTGCTGAAGGCCTGCTGCGCCACGAGCCGCGCCGGGGCTGCTTTGTCAGTGAGGTGACTGAGCGCGACCTCGACGACATCTTTCCTGTGATCGCTTTGCTGGAAGGCCGCTGTGCGTTTGAAGCCGCCCGCAAAGCGAGCGACGCAGACCTGACCGCGCTGACCACGCTGCACGAGCGCCTGGCCGGTCACGCCGCCGCAGGCCGAACGGCCGACTACTACGCATGCAACGTCGCCATCCACGAAGCCCTGATCCTGTTGGCCGATAACCGCTGGCTGGCGCTGGCAATTGCCGACTTGCGCAAAATTTTGAAGCTGGCGCGGCTGCAGTCGCTGGCAGCACCCGGCCGCATGGCGCAAAGCCTGCAAGAGCACATGACCGTGTTTGCGGCATTGAAAAGCCGCGACAGCGACGGCGCTGATGTCGCCATGCGCACCCACCTTGCGCGCCAGCGCGAGGCCCTGCGTGCGCTGGCCGAGGCGCAGTTGGCCAATACTTCGCGAGTGGCCGCATGAGCGCCGGGGACTGGCTCCACCTGCGAGTGGCGCGGCTTGCGGGGGACAAAAATGCATCAAAAGAGGCGCTAGCCAAAGTAAATACTGCCGGGAGTGCTCCTAAAAAAGAAGCGGGCAAGGAGGCGCCCCACACCACCACTACCAGCCCGCCGCGTGCGCCAGACGCAGCATCCGCTGGCCGCAGCACGGGTGAGCGCCTGAACGCCACGCTGCGCCAGAAGGAAGAAGCGCTGTCGCCGCGCGTGCTGCGCCGCACGCTGGAGGAGTTGCGTGCCATCGTCGATGAGCGCGTCAGCGAGGTCGAAGGCGGGCGGCGCGCCCGGGGTGTGGCGCAGTGGTACGCCAGCGCCGCGCCCAACGAGCGGCGCGACATGTGGCTGCTGATGAGCGAGCAGTTTGTGTCCAGCCCGGAAAAGGTCAAAGCCGCACAGGTCGCGTTTGCCGCCGCCGTGGGCACGCCGGACGAGGCCGCTGCCGAGGTGCACTTTCGCCGCGCCACCGTGTCGCCACGCCGTCGGCTGCTGCAGCGCTTCAGCGCCTTCCCCGAAGGCATCCGTTTTCTGGTCGATTTGCGAGCTGACATCTTTGTGCAGCTGAAATCGGACAAGCGCTTGCAGGCCCTGGACGTTGAGATGGAGTACATGTTTTCCACCTGGTTTGATGTCGGGTTTCTGGACCTGCGCCGCATCAGCTGGGACTCGCCCGCCTCGCTGATTGAAAAGCTCATCAAGTACGAGGCGGTGCACGACATCAAAAGCTGGGCCGATGTGAAAAACCGCCTGGACTCTGACCGCCGCTGCTACGGGTTTTTTCACCCGCGCCTGCCGGACGAGCCGCTGATTTTTGTCGAGGTGGCGCTGCTGGACAAAGTGGCAGGCTGCATCACGCCGCTGCTCGATGAATCGGCCGACGCGGCTGACCCGCACCAGGCCAACACAGCGATTTTTTACTCCATCAGCAACACCCAGGCGGGCCTGCGCGGCGTGAGTTTTGGGGATTCGCTGATCAAGCGGGTGGTGGACGTGCTCAAGGACGAATTCCCCCGTCTGCGGGTGTTTGCCACGCTGTCCCCGATTCCAGGGTTTCGCGCGTGGCTCTCGAAAAACGCTGGAGCCATGCTGGCTAAGCTGGACGACAAGCAACGCACTGCGCTGGGCCGCGCGGTCGGGTTTGAGCCCCCGGCCGCCGGACATTTTTTGTCTGCGCTTGAAAATGCGCCCCATGGCGTGCTCGCGTTGCCCGAAAAGTCGCCGGTGCGCCAGGTCGCCATGCAATGCGCCGCCCACTACCTTGGCGTCGGGTTGGTCGATGGCAAGCCGCTGGACGCGGTGGGCCGCTTTCATCTGGGCAACGGGGCGCGTGTGGAGCAACTGAACTGGGCCGGAGACCCGTCAGCCAAGGGGCTCAAGCAGTCGTACGGGCTGATGGTCAACTACCTGTACGACCTGCGCCGCCTCGACAAGCACCGCGCCGCGCTGTCGCAGGGGAACATCCCGGTGTCAGGAGGGATCGAAGACCTCTACAGTTGAAAACGCCCAGCGCGCCCCCGCCGCCAAACCACATTCCCCCACCCGCCAAAGAGCGGCATCCTACGCCCTATCACCGGAGACAAACCATGCCTTTTCATCCTTCAATTGCTGCTTTCATGCCTGCTTTTATGTCCGATTCAGCGGGTGATGCGCCCGCTTTCAGCCGCCGCCGGGTACTGCGTTGGGGCGCTGCGGGCAGCGCCGCGCTGGCACTTGGCGCGCATGCGCAACCGGCCTGGCCCACCAAGCCCGTCACCATGATCGTGCCCTTCCCGGCGGGCGGCGGCACCGACGCTTTTGCGCGGCCACTGTCGGCGCAATTCGCCCGGCTCGCTGGCAAACCACTGATCATTGACAACCGGGGCGGGGCGGGCGGCACGCTGGGGGCCAGCATTGCCGCCAAGGCCCCGGCCGACGGCTACACGTTGTTCATGGGTGCGGTGCACCACGCCATTGCACCGTCGATGTACCCCAAGCTGGACTACGACATTGAAAAAGACTTTGTGCCGCTGGCGCTGGTGGCCAACGTGCCGCAGGTGCTGGTGGTGAACCCCAAGCGTGTCGAGTCCGCCAACGTCAAGGCCTTTATCGAGTTTGTGCGCAAAAACCCTGGCAAACTGAACTATGGCTCGGCCGGTGCGGGCACGTCGCACCACCTGGCGGGCGAGCTGTTCAAGCAGCAAACCAACACCTTCATCACGCACATTCCCTACCGCGGCGCGGGCCCGGCCCTGCAGGATTTGATTTCGGGCAACGTCGACATGATGTTTGACGGCCTGGGCTCGTCGGCCAACCACATTAAGGGCGGCCGCATCAAGGCGCTGATGGTGTCGGGCAACAAGCGTAACCCTGCGTTTCCCGACGTGCCCTGTGCGGCTGAAGTCGGCCTGCCTGACTACACCGTGACCACCTGGTATGGCTTGTGGGCACCCAAGGGCACACCGGTTGACGTGCAGACCCGCGTGGTCGAGGAGGTGCGCAAGGCCGCTGCCAGCGACGAGCTCAAAGCCATTTGGGCCAGCAACGGCGCAGAGTTTGGCAGCCTGAGCCCCGCGCAGTTCGGCGGCTTTGTCAGCGGCGAGGTCAAGCGCTGGGCTGCAGTGGTGAAAACATCAGGGGCCAAGCTGGAATGAGCGGACAGGTCTCAAGCGAGGTTGTGGGCCGTCGGGCGGTCGTCACGATCAGCCACGCGAGCAAGTTCAATGCGATGTCGCGCGCCATGTGGCGGCAGCTTCGGGCGGTGTTCGAGAGCCTGCAGCACAGCGACGTGCGCTGCGTGGTACTGCGCGGCGAGGGCGGCCATTTTTCTGCCGGGGGCGATATTTCAGAATACGCAGACTTCCGTTTCGCCGAGGCCACGCTGCGCGACTTCCATGAAAACGAGGTGTGGGGCGGCTTGCAGGCCATGCTCAACTGCGACGTGCCCATTGTGGCCAGCATTGACGGCAACTGCATGGGCGCTGGCCTTGAGATGGCCAGTTGCTGCGACGCGCGGCTGGCCAGCAGCGCCGCACGGTTTGGCGCGCC
>JANLUZ010000038.1:0-7372 GCA_031363755.1 Polaromonas sp. | reverse complement strand
GACGTGTACGCCCGCCGGATCGTGGGCTGGCGCCAGAGCAGTTCCATGCGCACAGACTTCGTGCTCGATGCACTGGAGCAAGCCTTGTACGACCGCCAGCCCGAGCGCACCGACGCACTGATTCACCATAGCGACAGGGGCTCGCAATACGTGTCCATTCGGTACAGCGAGCGCCTGGCCGAGGCAGGCATCGAACCCTCAGTGGGCAGCCGAGGTGACAGCTATGACAACGCTCTGGCGGAAACCATCAACGGCCTGTACAAGACCGAATTGATTCACCGCAGGGCGCCCTGGAAAACCAGGGAATCACTGGAACTGGCCACGCTTGAATGAGTGTCCTGGTTTAACCACCACCGACTGCTTGAGCCCATCGGATACATTCCCCCTGCCGAAGCTGAAGAAAACTACTATCGGCAATTAACCAGTCAGGCCGCAACGTCGGTCTGACTTAACCCAACGGGCCTCCACTAAACCCGGGGCGGTTCACTTTCTTCATGGCTATCACTCCAGTTCAATTTCGACCTTAACAGGTGTCTATTGAAGCGGGTGACGTCCATGTTCTGGAAACTCGATCCGAAGAATGCGCAGCTAGAGCCAAGTAGCAAGGGAGTCCGAGTTCCGGTCAATGTAGGAATGCTTGTCGAGCGAGTTTTCATAAACCCATTGAAGGGTGCTGTCCCTGAAGACCTATTGGCGCTGCTAGAGCAACACAAGATTCCGGTCGATACTTCGGGTCTCAAGTACAAATGACAGTCATATTCCACATCGAAGTGACGCCTAACCCATCAATCGAGGTGACCGAAAAGGTTGAGCCTTTTGCGGTCTCCTCATGTCAAGCGTTGGGTCACAAAAAGTAGCTAACTTAGCGGGTACTTTCTTCGCTGACTGAAGACTGCTTTCGCAGCAAAACCGACGCTGCAAACCACAGCAGCCAAGTCTGTTGCGCGACGAGAGTGACCTGTGTCAATTCGCTGTCACCGCCAAGCACACAACCCAGCCACAGCGCGACCCGAATCTCCAGCCGCCAATCGCCCGCTGCCCCAAAAACTCACCCCAGCCGCGTCCGATGCCGCGCCACCTGCGCCCGCACCTGCTCTGGGGCCGTGCCGCCCAGCGTGCTGCGCGCGTTCAGGGAGCCGCGAAGGCTCAGGCATTCATACACATCGGCTTCGATGTGGGGGTTAAAGCTTTGCAGCACGTTCAGCGGCAGCTCTGACAAGTCCACACCTTGGGCGATAGCGGTTTTCACGGCGTGGGCCACGGCTTCGTGGGCGTCGCGAAAGGGCAGGCCTTTTTTGACCATGTAGTCGGCCAAGTCGGTGGCGGTGGCATAGCCGCGCAGGGCGGCGCGCTCCATGGCTTCGGGTTTCACAGTGATACCGCCGCTGCGCTGGCCAGTGGTAGGGTCGACCTGCCCGCCGACCATTTCCGCAAAGATTCGCAGCGTGTCTTTCAGGGTGTCCACGGTGTCAAACAGCGGTTCTTTGTCTTCCTGGTTGTCCTTGTTGTAGGCCAGCGGCTGGCCCTTCATCAGCGTGATCAGGCCCATCAGGTGGCCGACCACGCGGCCGGTTTTGCCGCGTGCCAGTTCGGGCACGTCGGGGTTTTTCTTCTGCGGCATGATGGACGAGCCGGTGGTGAAGCGGTCGGCTATTCTGATGAAGCCGAAGTTCTGGCTCATCCACAAAATCAGCTCCTCGCTCATGCGGCTGATGTGCACCATCACCAGTGTGGCAGCGGCGGAGAATTCGATGGCAAAGTCCCGGTCGCTCACGGCGTCCAGGCTGTTCTGGCACACGCAGGGCTGGCCGTGTTCGTCCACCATGCCTAGCGTACGGGCCACGCGCTCGCGGTCCAGCGGGTAGCTGGTGCCAGCCAGCGCGGCGGCGCCCAGCGGCAAAAAGTTCACGCGTTTGCGCACGTCTTGCAGGCGGGCTGCGTCGCGCGCAAACATCTCGACATAGGCCAGCATGTGGTGGCCAAAGCTCACCGGTTGGGCGACTTGCAGGTGAGTGAAGCCGGGCAGGATGACGTCGACATTCTGGTCAGCCACTTCGACCAGCGCTTTTTGCAGCTCTACCAACAGCGCGCTGATTTGGTCGATCTCGCCGCGCAGCCACAGCCGCACGTCGGTGGCGACCTGGTCGTTGCGACTGCGGCCGGTGTGCAGGCGCTTGCCGGCGTCGCCGATCAGCTGCGTCAGGCGCGCCTCGATGTTCAGGTGTACGTCTTCCAGGTCCAGCTTCCAGTCGAAGGTGTCGGCTTCGATGCTGACGGTGATCTCGGCCATGCCGCGCTGGATGGACGCGTGGTCTTCGGCGCTGATGATGTGTTGCGCGGCCAGCATCTCGGCGTGCGCAAGCGACCCGGTGATGTCGGCTTGCCACAGGCGTTTGTCGAAAAACACGCTGGCGGTATAGCGCTTGACGAGGTCGCTCATGGGCTCAGAAAACAGCGCCGACCAGGCCTGCGCTTTCTTGTCGAACTGGTTGATCTCGTTGATTTCGGATTCAGCAGGCAGGGATGAATTCACGCGGGGGCTTTCTGAAATGGGGGGTGCGGTGCAATACTTGTAGCTCCTCTCGATTTTATCTGGGCCACCACGTTATCTATTGCCCGCTTTATGACCACTTTATGAGCACGTTCCCAGCCGCACCTCCCCGGGACTTCGGTGACTCCACCTTGCACGGCCCGCTGGATTCCGGGCTTGACGGCGGCGCGGGCACGCGCGCCAGCGGCCGGGCGGTGTTCGCGCGGGCCAGCCTGTTCGATGCCTGCCATGTCGGCGTGGTGCTGCGCGCGGTGCTGTTCACGCAGGCGGTGACCGGGGTGGGCGCGCTGTACGGGCTGGGCGGCGCGCTTGACTGGCTGATGCGGTTTGCCTTGCTCACGGGGGGTGTGCTACCCGCCACGCTGGCCTGGCTGATTGCGGCGTGCCTGCTGAAGGCGCGGCTTAACCGCTTGCCAGCGGCGTTGCAGTGGCTGGCTGGCATATCGCTGGGCGCGGTGTCAGGGCTGTATGGCTGCGGGTTGCTGGCCTTCATGGGCCTGCTGGAGCCCGCGCCTTTCTCGGCCGCTGCTGCCACGGGCGCGCTGATGGGCGCCATGGTGATGGCTGGGCTGGTGTGGCGGGCGCGGGCGCTGCTGCCGGCGGCCACCACGGCGCGCCTGGCCGAGCTGCAGTCGCGCATTCGGCCGCATTTTTTGTTCAACACGCTCAACAGCGCCATTGCGCTGGTGCGCGCCGAGCCCGCGCAGGCCGAGGCGGTGCTGGAAGACTTGGCCGAGTTGTTTCGCAGTGCGCTGGCGGACCCGGCCGAGTCCGTCACGTTGGGGCAGGAAATCACCCTGGCACAGCGCTACCTGGCTATTGAGCGGGTGCGTTTTGGCGGTCGGCTGCGCGTGCAGTGGCGCGTCGATGCGTCGGCCAACGGCGCGCGCTTGCCGCCGCTGCTGTTGCAGCCGCTGGTTGAAAACGCCGTCAAGCACGGTGTGGAGCCCAGCCCGAACGGCGCCGATGTTTACATCTCAAGTGAAGTGCGTGGCGGCATGGTCGTGATCAAGGTGACCAACACCGTGCCGGACGGCCCCGGCGCGCGCGGCCACGGGCTGGCCCTTAGCAATGTGCGCGAGCGGCTGCTGCTGCTGCACGATGTGCAGTCGCGCTTCAACACAGCGGTCAAAAACGGGCGGTTTCAGGTTCGCATGGAGGTGCCGCTGTGAAGCCTGCCCCAGCGCCGACAGCCCCCAATACCCAGGCCTTGCGGGTGCTGCTGGTTGATGACGAGGCGCTGGCGCGCCTGCGCCTGCGCACGTTGCTGGGCGACTGCACCGCGCCGCCAGCGGTGGTGGCGGGGGAGGCGGCTGACGCCCAACAGGCGTTGACCGCACTGCGCCACGCGCAATTCGATGTGCTGCTGCTCGACATTCACATGCCTGGCATGGATGGCGTGGCGCTGGCCCGCACACTGCGCGAGCTAGGCGACGCCAGCAATGCGGCGGGCCGCACGGCGGCGCCGGGCCCGGCGGTGGTGTTTGTCACCGCGCATGCCGAGCACGCGGTGCACGCGTTTGACCTGGCCGCCGCCGACTACTTGACCAAGCCGGTGCGGCTGGAGCGGCTCCAGCAGGCGTTGGCGCGGGTTCAACAGCTTCAGCAGGCGCAGCGGCGCAGTGAGCCTTTACTATCAAAAGAGGAGCTGCCAAGGCAATTAATACCTGGGCTAGGGCCTGATTTGATTGAAAAAGTGCTCGTGATTCATGACCGGGGCCGTACCGAGCGTGTGCCGCTGGCCGAGGTGTTGTATTTCAAGGCCGAACTCAAGTACGTGACGGTGCGCACCACCACGCGTAGTTTTGTGCTGGACGGCGCGCTCAGCGATCTCGAAGCGCTGTACGCTGACCAGTTCATCCGCATTCATCGCAACGCCCTGATCGCCCGGCGGGCGGTTCGCGCACTGGTGCGTCACCACGATGCCGAGGACGGCGACGGCTGGGCGGTGCGCCTGAACGGCGTCGACACGCTGCTGATGGTGTCGCGCCGTCAGGTTAGCTTGGTGCGGGACGCAATGTCCGGAAACGGCGGTTGACGCACCATGCCCGGCCGCTCGGGCTGTTGTCCTGCACAGTTTGTGGCGCGCCACCGTGGGCTATGAGCCTGCGGGATCGGGTCCACTGGAGAGTGCCCTCAGGCACGCCCGTAATTGCCCTGACTATTCCTATTCCCGCCGCCCTTTGCCGAAAGATCACGAATGAGCCAAGTTTCGCCGCCACTGGCGACCGCACCTGACGTCACGCACGGCGCTGCAACGCCGCCTGCAGGCGAATCGCCCCATGCGGCTGATCCCCTGACGACGGCGAGTGTGACCGTCCCCGCGACCCACGCTGATGCTGCGGTGCCACGCAAGCGTGAGCCGCTGAAGCTGCACATGCCCGTGGGCATTCGCAGCGTATCTATGGTGGTGCTGGCGGTGCTGGCCTGCGTCTTCTTTTTGCACTGGGCCAAGGCGGTGTTCATTCCCTTCATGCTGGGGCTGGTGTTCAGCTACGCCTTGTCGCCTCTGGTGAACGCCATGGCCGCCAGAAAAGTGCCGCGAAGCCTGGGGGCGGCGGTGTTGATGTTTGCGATTCTCGGGGGCATCGGCGGCACCGCGTATGCGCTGTCGGCCGAGGCCTTCAAGCTGGTCGAGTCGATGCCCGCAGCGGTTGAAAAATTCACCCGGGCCGTCAAAAACAAGCGCATCGGGCCGGACAGCACGCTAGAAAGCATGCAAAAAGCGGCCGCCCAGATTGAGCAGGCAGCGCAGCAGAACGAGCCGCCACCATCCACCACCCGGCGCGGCGCGATCCGGGTGGTCGTTGAGCCTGCGCGTTTTGATGTGCGCGACTATCTGTGGAGCGGCTCCATCGGCCTGGCGGCGTTGATTGGTCAGGCCACAGCCGTGGTGTTTCTGACGTATTTCCTGCTCGTGTCAGGCGACACCTTCCGGCGCAAATGGTTCAAGCTCGCCGGGCCCCGGCTCAGCAACAAAAAAATCACGCTGCAGGCGCTGGATGAAGTCACCGGGCAAATCCAGCGCTACCTGCAGGTGCAGCTGCTGACCAGCGCTCTGGTTGGCGTGCTCACGGGCGCTGGTTTGTGGGCCGTGGGCCTGGAGAATGCCGCCGTGTGGGGCATTGCCGCAGGTGTGTTGAACCTGGTGCCTTATGTCGGCTCACTGGTCACCGCCGGGGCTTCGGCACTGGTGGGTTTTTTGCAATTTGGCTCGCTCAACATGGCGCTGCTGGTGGGTGGTGTGTCGCTGGTCATTCACATGGTGGTGGGCAACCTGGTCACGCCGTGGCTAACCAGCCGCGCCAGCCGCATGAACCCGGTAGCCGTGTTTGTCGGCCTACTCGCGTGGGGCTGGCTGTGGGGCGTGTGGGGCTTGCTGCTGGGCATTCCCATTTTGATGATGCTCAAGGCGGTGTGCGACCGGGTGGACGACCTCAAACCGATGGGTGAGTTTTTGGGATCGTGACCGGCCTTTATAGGTCCTGTACCTTTCTTCCGGAAGCGGGACGACACAATACCCTTTCGACCCGACTTCCTCCTCAAGGCGCGATGCTGGCCTTGCCCATTTGCCAGAGCATGAAGCTGTACACATCGGCGGCCTGCGCATAGCGCTGGGCGGCGGTGCTGCCCATGCCGTGGCCGGCCTGCACGTCCAGCCGCAGCAACACCGGCTTGCCGCTGGTGCTGGCGGCCTGCAGTCGGGCGGTGGCCTTGCCGCTGTGCCACACGTCCACGCGCGGGTCGTTCAGGCCGTGAATCAGCATGACAGCTGGGTAAGCGGTGCCGTCCTTGATCTGGTGATACGTGCTCATCTCCAGCAGGGCCGGGAATTCCTTGGCGTTCTTGTAGCTGCCGAACTCTGAAATGTTGGTGATGCCGTTGGCGCTGTCTTCGGCGCGCACGGCGTCCATCACGCCCACGTTGACGATGGCGGCGGCAAATAATTGCGGTGCCGTCGTCACACTTCGGCCCACAAAAATGCCCCCGGCGCTGGTGCCCGTGATGCCCAGCGTTTTTGGCGAAGCGTAGCCTTGTTGAATGAGGTATTGGGCGCAGGCAATGCCGTCTTTCCAGGTGTTGGGTTTGGTGGCCTTAAAACCTGCCTGGTACCAGTCATTGCCGTACACGCCACTGCCGCGCACATTGGCAAATGCCAGCACGCCGCCGCGCGCCATCCACACCATGCCGGCCGGTGAGAAGCTCGCTGTTTCTGAAAATCCGTAGCTGCCGTAACCATTGAGCAGCGTGGGGTTGGTGCCGTCGAGCTTCAAGCCTTTTTTGTGCAGGATGGTCATGGGCACCATCACACCGTCGTGGCTGGGAGCGGTGACTTCGGTGACTTCGATATCGGGCAGGCCCGCCGGTTGCACGTTGGTGCGCAGGCCGGAGTCCGCTGACGTTTTGCCGTCAAACACAAAGGTACGGGGCAATTGCGTCCAGCCGCTGAGTGAATAGGAAATGGTGCTGTAAGCGTGCGCCGGGTCGGCATGTACCGCCGCCGCGCCGGGAAATGGCAGAGTGATGCTTTGCCCTGCGGTGTCACCGTTGGCATACAGGCGCACGCCAATTGACGTGCCTTCACGGATTGAGGCGACTAGCGCGGTTTTGCTCAGTGAGAAGGCTTCCAGCACACCGCCTTCAGGCGGCGTGGCCACCACGCGCGCGGCGCTCAACGTCGGTTTGTTCAGGTTCAGCTTCAAGACCTGGTTGCGCGGGGCCTGGGTGTGGGTCATCAGGTAGGCGTCGTCACCCTTCAGCGCCACTTCTGTGATCTTGTCGGCGTAGCCTGAAATGCGCGCCCATTGGATGTTCGGCTTG
>JANLUZ010000014.1:0-7707 GCA_031363755.1 Polaromonas sp. | reverse complement strand
GCCAGCGCGCCGCCGCGCAGGCCAATGATGCGGGGAAAGTGCTGCAGCGCCATCTCGACATGGTGCAGCGTGGTCACCAGCGTGGCACCGCGCGCTGTGGCCGCCCGGCTCAGGGACTCGATGGCTTGCTGCGCCCGGCTGGGGTCCAGCGCCGACAACGGTTCGTCGACCAGCAACAAGGTGGCCTGCGAAGCCAGCGCACGCGCCAGTCCCACCCGCTGGCGCTCCCCGCCCGAAAGGCGGTCGACCCTGTCGAACAACTTGTCACTCATGTCAAATTCGTCCAGAGCGCGCTCTGCCAGGGCCATGTCGGTGGGGTAGAACAGACTGCGCACACTGGCCCACAGGCCTTCATGCGGCAGCCGCCCGGCCAGCACAGCGGTGACCACGCGCTGCCGGGGCGGCAGCGGTGGCACCTGCGGGGCCAAAAACAGCTCACCGCGCAGCCGCTGAAGCTCACCGCGCGGCAGGGCCCACGGGTTGCACCCGCCCAAATCCAGTGCGCCGCCGGAGGGTTGCAGCGCGCAAGCCAGCAGATGCAGCAGCGTGGTTTTGCCCGCGCCGGAAGGGCCAATGATGGCGACCTGCTCGCCGCTGGCCACGTGCAAGCTCAGGGCCTGCAGCGCATTGGGCGCATCGCTTGTTGCCGCCGGGTGCCGGGCGCTGCAGTGGTTCAGGGTGATGTTCATGGGGGTTTAAGCACTTTGCCCTGGTAAATCATGCCTGGGTTGCTATCAAAATTAGAGCGGAAAGCTTTGACTTGTGGCCATCTCGAGCGAAATCCCACGGCTGACCTGCTCCCTCTCCCGAACGCGGGAGAGGGCTTGGGGGTGAGGGCTGCCGCCCAAGTTGAGCCATGTCAGGGCCTTTGCCGCCGCTGGCCCTCACCCTAAGCCTCTCCCGCGTACGGGCGAGGGGACAAGCAAGACCGGCAATTTCAATGCGAAGGCGATGCAAGTGTTACTTGATCAAGCCCGCATTGCGGCCAGCGGCTTCAATACCCTTGTAGTTGTCAGCCTTGGTGGGCACAAAGCGGGTGGCGCGCTGCAGGTCGAGCACTTCCTTGCCTTCAGGGGTGGCGGCGCTCAGGCTCAAAAATGCCTTGGTGAGCTTGTCGCGCTGGGCCACGGGCATGTCGGCGTGCACTGTCCAGTTGTAGTCAAAGTACGGTTGGGTGGTGAAGATCACCTTGACTTTGCTGGTGTCGACTTTTTTGTCGGCCACAAATTTGTCCCACACCGAAATATTCAACGCGCCAGCGTCTACCTTGCCTGCGGCCACGGCGGCAATGGTGGCGTCATGCGCGCCGGAATACGCCACGCGCTTGAAGTCCTTGTCGGGGTCGATGTTGGCCTGCAGCAAAACGCTGCGCGGCATCAGGTGGCCGGACGTGCTGGACTGCGAGCCAAAGCTCACGGTTTTCCCCTTCAGGTCGGCCAGGGTTTTGATCTCCGGGTCGCTGGTGATGAAGACCGAGCGGAATTTTTCGTCTTCTTCACGCTGCACCAGCGGGATGACCTTGCCGCCCGAGCGGATGTTGGCCTGCACAAAGGTGAAGCCGCCGTACCAGGCCATGTCCACCTGCTTGTTGACCAGCGCTTCCACCGCCGCCGCGTAGTCCGACACGGGCGTGAACTCGACCGTCAGGCCCAGCTGCTGCTCCAGGTACTTGACCAACGGCGCGGCCTTGCGAGCCAGCTCGGTGGGGGACTCGTCGGGGATGGCGGTCATTTTGAAGATGGCTTGCGCGTGGGCGGCACCCGTCAGGGCCGTCATGGCCGTCAGGGCGGTGGCTGCCAGCAGTGCTTTCAAGGTGTGGGTCAAGCGGGTCATGGTGTCGGTTGTCCTTGGGAAGTGAGTCGTTAGGGCTAAATTGCTTTGTGGGCGCTATTTTGGCTGCAAGACCATGTCAGTGTCCGCTGGCTGTGAAATTGCCTGGCCTCGCCTGTTACCGGGTCGGTAAACGTCACCGACTTGGCCAGCAATTGCAGCGGCTTGTCAAAGTCATCGGCCGGCGTGTCGGCCACGGGCGGGTACATGCGGTCGTTCAGAATGGGCAAGCCGAGGGCATTCATGTGCACCCGCAGCTGGTGCTTTTTGCCGGTGACCGGGCGCAGCGCGTACCTGGCCAGTTCGCCGTGAACTTCCAGCACGTCGATTTGGGTGTGGCTGTTGGGTAGGCCCGGCACTTCCTGTTGGCGAAAAAAAGGCTGGCCTTCTTCAATGCGACTCTGCCGGGTGATCGGGAAGGCCAGGTCACCTGGCGACGGCGCTATCGCCTCGTAGTGTTTTTCCATGGCGTGCTGCCTGAACAGCACCTGGTAGGCGTTGCGGTCTTCAGGCCGCACCGAAAACATCACCAGCCCGGCGGTTTCGCGGTCAATGCGGTGCAGGGGCACCAGCGTGTCGATGTTCAAGCGGTTCTTGAGCCGCACCAGCAGCGTTTCCTGCAGGTAGTGGCCCGAGGGGGTGACAGGCAAAAAATGCGGCTTGTCGGCCACCACCAGGTGCGCGTCCTGAAAAATCACGGTTTCTTCAAACGGAATGCGCGGCTCGGCGGCCAGGGCGCGGTAGTAGTAGATGCGGATGTGGCCCTGGTAGGGGCGCTCTGGCGCCACAGCCTGGCCAAATTCGTCTAGCACTAGGCCAGCGGCCATGCGCTCCAGCCAAACGCAGCGGGCAATGGCGGGGAAACGATGGACCAGAAAGTCAGTGATGGTCGGCCATGCACGGGTCAGGTCCGGAGGCAGGCTGACGCAGCTGGGGCCGACGCCGTCGCGGGTTGCAAAACCAGGCGGGGCGGGCCTGGTCATATTGCCCCCACGCTTTCCCACGTCATCTGGACGCTGTCCCCTACATACTCGTTAGGCACGCAGAAACACCACGTCCCACACGCCGTGGCCGAGTTTGATGCCGCGATTTTCAAATTTCGTCAGTGGGCGGTAGGCGGGCTTCTGGGCGTAGCCGCCGTTGGTGTTGTCGGCGGTGTTGCGCAATTGCGCCTCGGCCGTCAGCACCTCGAGAATCTGCTCGGCATACGGCTGCCAGTCGGTCGCGCAGTGCAGGTAGCCGCCGAGCTTGAGGCGGGCGGCCAGCTTGGCGATCAGCGGGGCCTGGATCAGCCGGCGCTTGTTGTGTTTGGTCTTGTGCCAGGGGTCGGGAAAAAAGATGTGGATGCCGTCGAGCAGCGCTGCGCTACCGGCAGGCAGCATGTGGTCAATGACCTCCACTGCGTCGTGCTGCAGGATGCGGATGTTGCCGATCTGCTGCACTTCAATGCGTTTGAGCAGCGCGCCCACGCCGGGCGTGTGAACTTCGCAGCACAGGAAGTTTTTCTCCGGCATCAGCGCGGCAATGTGGGCGGTGGCTTCGCCCATGCCAAAGCCAATTTCCAGAATCAAGGGCGCACTGCGGCCAAAAAGCGCTTCTCCCGTGGTCAGCACGGGGGCATAGTCCACGAGAAACTGCGGCCCTTGGGTGGCAAAAGCCTTGGCCTGGCCCAGCGTAGTGCGGCCCGTGCGGCGTACAAAACTGCGGATGGTGCGCGGATGCGGCACGCCAGCTGGCGCGGCATTGGCAGTGTTGCTGTCGATGACGGCAGCGGCGGCCTCGTCTGGCGGGGTGGGGGCGTTGTTGTCGTTCACCGGTTGATTTTACGGGGCGACGCGCCAGCGTTCGGCCCACTGACGGGCGGCTTGCTGCAGCCATGTGCCCACCGAGGTGGTTGTACAAGTGGTCAGGCCCAGCACGCGGCCAGCCTGTTGCAACGCGGCGACCGGCTCGTTCAGGTCCAGCGGCTGTGCGCCGTTTTGTTTCGAGAGTTTTTGCCCGTCCGCCGCCAGCACCAACGGTGTGTGAAGGTACTGCGGTGTGGGCAGGCCCAGGGCGCGCTGCAGCATGATTTGCCGGGCGGTGTTGTCAGCCAGGTCTTCGCCGCGCACCACGTGGGTCACGCCCTGCGCAGCGTCGTCCACCACCACCGTCAGCTGGTAGGCCCACAGGCCGTCCGCGCGGCGCAGCACGAAATCGCCGACGGTCAGCGCCACGTCCTGTGCCTGCGGGCCCAGGCGCCGATCGGCCCAGTGCAATAGGTTGTTCGCTCCTAAATTAATAGCTGTACAGGCATTAAATACCTGGACTAGAGGCTGATTTGATGCAAAA
Source organism: Polaromonas sp. (assembly GCA_031363755.1). Lineage (GTDB taxonomy): Bacteria > Pseudomonadota > Gammaproteobacteria > Burkholderiales > Burkholderiaceae_C > Polaromonas. The sequence continues at coordinate 3,546 of JANLUZ010000014.1, read as the reverse complement.
AAATCTGTTTTGAGTCGCCAGGAGCGTGCTTGGCGACCCTGCAGCCCATTTCTGCAGGTGCCGGGGTAAACAAGCTCGCCGTGCCGGGGTTGCGTCCGACCGCTGGCGTACAGCGCGTGGGCAATGTCCTGGCGGGTGCAAGCGCAGGGAAATGCGACACCCGCGTTGATCAGCGGGTCGAGTGCTGCCTGGTACAACGCCCCGCGCAGCGACTGGTACAGCGGCGCGGCGTCAGGCACCAGGCCGCAGGCGGCCAACTGCTGCAGGATCGTCTGGTCGGCACCTAGCACGCAGCGCGGCGTGTCCACGTCTTCCATACGAACCAGCCATTGACCGCTGTGGGCGCGTGCGTCCAGCCAACTGGCCAATGCCGCAACCAGCGAGCCTGCGTGCAACGGGCCGGTGGGGGAGGGGGCGAAGCGGCCTAAATAGCCCCCACGGTCGTTCACAACGCGCGCCTCCTTGCCCCCCGAGGGGGCCGCCCGCCTGCTGCCCGGTGAAGCCGGTTCCGCGACGGGAACTGGGTTGGAAGGGCGATTTGCCAAAACTCCGATACACGCTCTTTCACTGCTTGATCTATCCGTGTCCTGGGACGGGCTTGGAAGAGTGCGCGCCAATCCTCGATTCAAACCAGCGCAAGCGCCATCTCCAGCCCTGACACAAAACCGTCTTCGACCCGGTGGCCGATGCACCAGTCTCCGCACAGGCCGATGTGGGCCTGCGCGTCCCAAGCGAAGTCTTGGCCGAGTGCATCGACCGTCTGGGCATAGCGCCAGCGGTGCACGGCGGTGTGGGACGGTGTGGCGCGGATGCCGGTGATTTCAGTGAAGCCGCGCAGCAGTTTGGCGGTGACGCGCTCGGCGCTGTCTTCGAGGTGGCGAGTGGACCATTCCGGGCTGGCGTTGACGGTCCAGCGTTCGATGGCGCCGCGCCTGGGCTTGGACGATTCGCGGGCCAGCCAGGCGATGCGGTGGTGCGTGCTGCGGGCGGCGTTCCATTGCGGCCCCAGCGACGCGAGCGTGGCTTGCTGGGCCTGCGGAAAGGCCAGCATCAGCGTCCAGCACGGGGCCACGATGACTTTGGCCATCGCGGCGATCAGCGGTTTGGCCTGCTGCGAGCTCAACAGCAGCGCCTGGGCCTGTACCGACGGCACGGCCAGCACCACATCGTCGAACCCAGCATAGACATGGGTGGTCTCGCCCGGCCCTTCAGTCTGCAGCTGCCATTGTTGGGGGTGCAGCTTGTCGCGCTCGATGCGGCTGACCTGCGTTTCATACCGTACGCAGCCCGCGTCCATCAGCGGCTGCGCCCAGTGTTTGACCAGCGCATTCATGCCGGGGGCGGCAACGTAATGCGCCTCACGGGCGGGTTTGGCAGCTGCCACCACGCGGCCGGCTTCGTCAAGAATCCGCACGGCGTTGGCGCTCCAGGGGCGCACCACGCTGGGCGATGTGGACAGCGCCAGCGCAAAGCGCGCGTCACGCACGGTGAAATATTGCGTGCCGTGGTCAAAGGTGCCGAATTCGGTGTGACGGGTTGACATGCGTCCGCCCGCACCGCGGCTTTTTTCAAACACCGTGACGGTGTGGCCGGCCTGCACCAACGTGCGCGCGCAGGTGATGCCGGCAATGCCCGCGCCAACCACCGCAATGTGCCGTGGCTTGACAGCCGCCGGCGTGGAAGTGGCGGCAGAGGGGGCTGTAGCGGCGAATGAGGCAGCGGGTGACGCGGCTGATGGCGCGGCTGAAACAGCAGGAGGCTTTTTTGTCTTTTTGGTCATGTTCTGTACTTTGCTTTGTTGAAAATGATGGTCGCAGCTTAACGCCAATCCTGGCAGCCTTGCGCGTCAACACCCTGTCACAACCCCTGCAGCAGGGCGCGCCGGGTGGTGGCCGTGCCCAGCTGCGTCAGCCACCACTGCAGCGCCCGCCCGTGGCCGGTGCCGCCGGGCTGCGGCGCGCCCATCCAGGCGTAGCTCAGGGGCACTGTGCGGTGGGCGGGGTCGGTGATGTCGGTGCTGCTGTTGACCACGATTTTTTCAACCAGGCGGCCCGCGTCAATGTGGGGTCGGGCCACGTACTCGGGCAGAAAACCACCGCCCAGCCCGCGCAGCTGTGCCTCGAGTTTGGCCGTCATGCTGGGCACGGTGAAGATGTCTTGCCCGCCCATCAGACCCACCGTGATACCGCGCCCGCGCTGCACCGAGTCGGCCACCGCCACCACGCGGTGCGGCATCAGCTGGTCAGCGGTCAAGGCTTTGGGCAGGGCGGCCAGCGGGTGGTGCGGGGCCACGGCGTAGACAAAGCGCAGCGTGCCCAGGCTCTGGCTTTGCAGGCGCTGGCCGGGCGTGGCCCGCGCAGTCAGGTCGATGACCACGCCCACCGCCAGGTCGGCCTGGCCCGAGGTCAGCGCCTCCAGCGTGCCAGACAGCGTTTCTTCCCGCAGCCGCAGTCGGGTGGGTGGCATCAAGGCAAAAAAAGCCTCGCACAGCTCCATCACCGTGCGCTGCTGAATCACCCCGTCAATGGCCAGCGTCAGCACACTTTCCCAGCCAGTGGCAACGCGCTTGACGCGGTTGGCCAGCGCGTCCAGCTCGCCCAGCAAGCGGTTGCCTTCGCGCAGCAGCTCGGCCCCAGCTTCGGTCAGTCTGGCCTGGCGGGAAGAGCGGTCAAACAGCAACACGTCCAGCGCGTCTTCAAGCTGGCGGACGCGGTAGGTGAGCGCGCTGGGTACCAGGCCCAGTTCCCGGGCGGCAGCGGCCATGCTGCCGGTGCGGTCAATGACCCCGATGACGTCAATGGCGCCCGGGGTGAGTGCGTCGCGAATGCGGTTATTCGTCAACTTATTGGTCATGAAAGGATTGATCGTTGAATTAATTTGAATGATGCCACCAAATTAGCGCCACCCACAAGCCCGCTCGTAAGCCTAAAGTGACGTCATCGCATCCAAACGTGATGCGCCATTTCAGCAAAGGCTCCCCATGATTACTCTGCGCAAATCCGGCGACCGCGGCTACGCCGACCACGGCTGGCTCAAGTCATTTCATACCTTCTCGTTTGCGGGCTACCACGACGCAGCCCACATGGGCTACGGCAACCTGCGCGTCATCAATGAAGACCGCGTGGCCGCTGGCCGGGGTTTTGGCACCCACGGCCACCGCGACATGGAAATCATCAGCTACGTGATAAGCGGTGAGTTGGCGCACAAAGACAGCATGGGCAACGCCCGCGGCATTCCGCCTGGCGACGTGCAGCGCATGAGCGCAGGCACCGGTGTGCAGCACAGCGAGTTCAACCACGCCGAAGGCCAGACCACGCACTTTTTGCAAATCTGGATTGAGCCGAACGTGACCGGCATCCCGCCGAGCTATGAGCAAAAAACCATCCCCGAGGTGGACAAGCGCGGCGCGCTGCGGCTGGTGGCCTCACCCGACGGCGCGCTGGGTTCGGTCACGCTGCATGCCGATGCGCGGTTGTACGCCGGTTTGTTCAACGGCGATGAGGCAGCGACCCTGGCGCTGAACCCCCAGCGCAAGACCTGGGTGCA
>JANLUZ010000002.1:0-2342 GCA_031363755.1 Polaromonas sp. | reverse complement strand
GCAGTCCACCCACGCCGTGTGCGGCTACTGCCAAAGCACGGTGGTGCGCAGTGGCGACGTGTTGTCGCGCATTGGCAAAATGGCCGAGCTGTTCGACGACTTCAGCCCGCTGCAACTGCAAACGTCTGGCAGGTACACGTTGGACGGTGCGGCGCGCAAGTTCACGCTGGTCGGGCGCTTGCAATACCAGTACCAGACCCAGGACGGTGGAGGCGTCTGGACGGAGTGGATCGCGCTTCTCGACGACGGCGCTTCCGCTTTTCTGAGTGAAGACAACGGCGCGTTCGTGTTCGGTCTGCCCGGCACGAGTCAGCAGGTGCTGCCTGCTGCCGAACGGTTCCGCTTGGGGGACACCACCGCCATCAGCGGCAAGCCTTTCAGCGTGGCGTCCAACCAAGAGGTGTCGCTGCGGTCGGCGCAGGGCGAATTGCCCCGCCTGCCTGCGCTGGGCACGCCATTTGCGGTGGTCGAGCTGCGCAGCGCCGATGGCGAGGTGCTCAGCATCGACTACGGCGACGCCGCACAACCGACGTTGGCGCGCGGGCGTTCGGTACTGCTCGATGACCTGAAGCTCACAGGCCTGAAAAGCGAGTCGGCCAACGACGAAAAAGGCCAGCATTTTGCCTGCCCCAACTGCGGCGCCACGGTGCAGGTCACCTTGGCCAGCAGCAAAAGCATCACCTGCCGCGCCTGCAACAGCTTGATTGACCTGAGCGCAGGCACGGGCGCGGCGCTGCACCACGCGATGCAGGACGAGCCCATAGCGCCATTGATTGCGCTGGGTAGCACCGGCTGGCTGCAGGGCACCACGTGGCAGGTGGTGGGCTTTCAGCACCGCATGGGCACCGGGCACGGCGATGATGAGGCGTTCGGCTGGAGCGAGTATTTGCTCTACAACAACCAGCGGGGTTTTGTGTTTCTGGTCGATGCGGAAGACGGCTGGAGCCTGGTCAAACCCGTGACGGGTGCCCCCACCTGGCGCGCGGGCAGCTCAAGCGCCAGCTACCTGGGCTCTGAATACGCCTTGCTGAGCAGCTACACCGCCGAGACGGACTATGTGGCCGGGGAGTTTTACTGGCGGGTGGTGCGCGGCCAAAAAAGCCAAAACAGTGACTTCGTCAAGGGGCCCACCGTGCTCTCGCGTGAGCAAACCGGCGGCGTAGGTGCCGGTGGCGAGGTCAGCTGGTCCAGCGGCAGCAAGCTGGCGGGCGACACCGTGGCTAAGGCGTTTAAGCTGGAGGGCAACAAGGCGACATTTCAGCGCAGCGATGCCGGCCCGCTCAGCGGCGGTCTGGGGGGCTTGCGTGGCGTGGGCTGCGGCACCATCATCATCGTGGTGATTGTGGTGCTGTTGCTTTTGATGATTTTGTCCCGCTGTTCGCGCTGCGACCCGACGCGCGAGGTGTGCTCGTCCAGCAGCTCCCGCACGTCGGGCGGCGCGTATGGCGGCTTTTCGGGCGGCGGCGGGCACAAATAAGCGCACCGCGCCTTCATACTTTTAGGAGAACTCCATGGGACTTGAATGGCTCAAACCGGCTGCCTTCCTGGGCTCGATTTTGTTCGCACTGATCGGCGTGCTGATTTTCTGGGTCTGCTTCGTCATCATCGACCGCATCACGCCCTATGACCTGTGGCAGGAGATTGTTGAAAAGCAAAACGTCGCGTTGGGCCTGGTGGTGGCGGCGATGTCGTTGGGGATCTCCATCATTGTTGCAGCGGCAATCCATGGGTGACGCGCTGCTAGGCTCCCTCCCCTTTTGGGGGAGGGCAGGAATGGGGGCAGCCGCGTGACCGTTGGGAGCCACCCCCATCCCGGCCTTCTGCCAGCGGGGGAAAGAGCAGGCACTAGGCCCGGGGCTCCCCGCCCCCTCGAAGTGGCGCTGCTGGCCAGTGTCTTCGTGGTGGCCGCCTGCGGGCTGGTCTACGAGCTGGCCGCTGGGGCGCTGGCGTCGTACCTGTTGGGCGACTCGGTGTTGCAGTTCTCCACCGTCATCGGCAGCTACCTGTTTGCGATGGGCATAGGGTCTTATTTGTCGCGGTTTTTTGACCGGCAGCTGCCCGCTCACTTTCTACGCATCGAACTGCTGGTGGCCCTGGTCGGCGGGGCCTTGCCAGCTGTTCTATTCATCGCGGGCGCATTTGTGCCGGGTGCGTTTCGCTTTTTGCTGTATTCGCTGGTGTTGGTAGTCGGCACGCTGGTTGGGCTGGAGATCCCGCTGGTCATGCGCATCCTGCGGCGCAATGTGGCACTGAAGGACTTGGTCTCGCAGGTGCTGACGTTCGACTACCTGGGCGCGCTGGCCGTGTCGCTGGCGTTTCCGCTGGTGCTGGTGCCGCAGCTG
>JANLUZ010000205.1:0-16268 GCA_031363755.1 Polaromonas sp. | reverse complement strand
GGCGCCATTAATCTGGAAGACATCAAGGCGCCCGACTGCTTCTATGTTGAGCGCGAGCTGCGCAAGCGCATGAAGATTCCGGTCTTCCACGACGACCAGCACGGCACCGCCATCACCGTGGGCGCCGCGATTTTGAATGCGCTCAAGGTGGTCGGCAAAGCGCCTGGTCAGGTCAAGCTGGTCACGTCCGGCGCAGGCGCTGCGGCGCTGGCTTGCCTGAGCTTGCTGGTCAAGCTGGGTATTTCGCGCGACAACATTTACGTCACCGACCTGGCCGGTGTGGTGTACGAGGGCCGTACCGAGCTGATGGACGAAGACAAAATTGTCTTCGCGCAAAAAACCGATGCGCGCACGCTTGGTGAAATCATCGAAGGCGCTGACATTTTCCTGGGCTTGTCGGCCGGTGGTGTGCTGAAAAAGGACATGGTGGCCAAAATGGCTTCCAAGCCGATCATCTTTGCACTGGCCAACCCGAACCCGGAGATCAATCCCGATGACGTCAAGATGGTGAGAGATGACGCCATCATCGCCACCGGGCGCACTGATTTCCCGAATCAGGTCAACAACGTGCTGTGCTTCCCGTACATTTTTCGCGGCGCGCTGGACGCGGGGGCGTCCACCATCACCATCGAGATGGAAATTGCGGCTGTGCACGCGATTGCCGAGCTGGCGCAAGCCGAGCAAAGCGAGGTGGTGGCCGCTGCTTATGTCGGCGAAAAATTGGCCTTTGGCCCGGAATACCTGATCCCCAAACCGTTTGACCCCCGTTTGATGATCAAGATTGCGCCAGCAGTGGCGCAGGCCGCCTTTGACAGCGGCGTGGCCCAGCGGCCCATTCAGGACATGGACGCCTACCGCGAGCGTCTGCAAAGCTTTGTGTATGCCTCCGGCACTGTGATGAAGCCCATTTTTGCGGCGGCGAAAACCGCCTTGCACAAACGCATTGCCTATGCCGAGGGCGAAGAAGAGCGCGTGCTGCGCGCCTGTCAGATCGTGGTGGACGAAGGCCTAGCCCGCCCCACACTCATCGGCCGCCCCGCCATCATTGCGCAGCGCATCGAGAAATTCGGCCTGCGCCTGAAAGAAGAGCTGGACTACGACGTGGTCAACGTCGAGCAAGACCACCGTTACCGTGATTTTTGGCAGACCTACCATGGGCTGATGGCCCGACGCGGCGTGACGGTTCAAATCGCGAAGATTGAAATGCGCCGCAGGTTGTCGCTCATTGGCGGCATGTTGCTGCGAAAAGGCGACGTGGACGGCATGATTTGCGGAACATGGGGCAACACAGCGCACCATTTGGAATACCTGGACCAAGTCATTGGCAAGCGTGAAGGCGTGAACACCCTGGCCTGCATGAATGGGCTGTTGTTGCCGGGTCGCCAGGTGTTTTTGGTTGACACGCACGTCAACTACGACCCGACAGCCGAGCAACTGGCTGAAATTACGGCAATGGCGGCTGAGGAAATGATGCGCTTTGGCATCAAGCCCAAGGCGGCGCTGCTGTCGCACTCCAATTTTGGCTCGTCCAACCACCCCAGCGCCATCAAGATGCGCCGCACGCTCGACCTCCTGCGTGAACAGTCACCTTGGCTGGAAGTGGAGGGTGAAATGCACGGCGACATGGCGCTGGATCCGGATGCGCGGGCCCTTTTAATGCCCGACAGCACGCTAATGGGCGAAGCCAATCTGCTGGTGTTGCCCAACATTGATGCGGCCAACATCGCCTACAACCTGCTTAAAACCGCTGCCGGCGGCAACATCGCCATTGGCCCTGTGCTGCTGGGGGCCAACAAGCCAATGCATATCCTAACCGCCACCGCGACCGTTCGCCGGATTGTCAATATGACAGCATTGACTGTTGCCGATGCCAACGTCGCCAGGTAAACGTATCAGCGAGAGCAAGCGCTAACTACGGGCGAGGCCTAAGCGGCGATTAACTGTGTAAAGCTTCGCCGTTCGTGCTTAAGTTTTCAGCAAAGTCTTGCATTTTTCAATCGCTTGGGCGACACTAGTGGACTTGAAATTTAGGGGTTAACCCGGAAGATCAGTCTTGCACTGACCCGGAAATCACTGTCTTCATGAAGGTCATCACAGTGGTTTATCAAGCAGCAACAGTCGCGGCACAAACGGCGAAGGTGATGGGAGTGGCGGGCAAGCACGTCACTCCTGCAGCATTCATGTCCACGCTATGGGCCCCCATAGCAACGATGTGGTTAGTTGTTAGTTTTGTGGTGACAGCGCTGGTCAGTCCAGTCTCCGTGATGGCTAAAAGCCCTACCGGATTCGAGGCTGCCGCTACCGTACCCCAAGCCGCGCTGCCCCCACAGGGCCGCGAGGTACTGGCACTGGTTTACCAGGGTGGCGCCTTCAGATACGACAAGGATGGCACCGTGTTTGGCAACCGTGAACGGCAGCTTCCCCCTAGAAATCGTGGCTATTACCGTGAATACACGGTCAAAACGCCTGGCGAGAGAACGCGGGGAGCCCGACGCATTATTTGTGGTGGCATCCAACCCACCGCACCCGACGCGTGTTACTACACCGATGACCACTATGCGAGCTTTCGAAAGATTGTTCAATAACGCCCACTTAGCAGGGCAAAGGTTGTTATTTTGAGTTTTGATTTCAAAGAAAGAGACGCGGAGATGGACACACCACTTCGTAAGGATAGCGATGTGTCGGCGAAAGCCGTCATGACCAGCAACGAGACGCCGCTCAAAGGCATTCGAAGCAACATCGTTCAATCCATACGCGCATTTCGGGTGCAGGAACTGCAAGACGCTGCCACGCAGCTGGGTCAGCATTTTTTGTACGCCAACCTGAGCAGTGCCCAGACCAAGCAAGACATCCTCGACATGATTGCCGCGCAGTACACCTTCCCGGCGCACTTCGGCAAGAATTTCGACGCCTTGTACGACTGCATGACAGACTTGGTTCACAAGTCAGGCCCACAGCCTGGCTTCATCGTTGTGCTGGAACAAATCCCGGCACACGCTAAGTTTGACAAAGAAGCGCGCGAACAGCTGCTCGACATCTTCAGGGATGCCGCCGATTACTGGGCGGACCGGAAAATTCCGTTTCGCTGCTTCTATTCTTTTCTGTAGCCCGCTCCCCAGACATTGGCCAAGGGGATCGGGCGGTAGAGGCTACAACAGCGGTTGCAGTGGGCGAAGAGCCCATGCCCACCGATAAATTGCTGGACGTGTCGCCACTGGCGCTGCGCATGAGCAGTCCGTTCAACGCAGGGTACTGGCTCGCAGCTGCCTGAGTGACGCGCATGTTTCGACATGCATCACCACGTGAACAGCACTAAAAACCCGCCTCGAGCGGGTTTTTTCATGTCAACACGCATCAAATTGATGCCGAAAGAGCTGCTAGCCCTTGCATTTACTGCCTGACTAGCTATTGTTTTAATAGCTAGTCGCCTCCAGCTTCATGCTGGTTGCTGAGCCATCAGTTGCTGCGTCAGCGCCACGTATTCCGCCACCGAGACTTCCTGTGCGCGGCGCTGCACATCAAACGTGCCCGCGAAAGCACGCGCTGTCAGCCACTGGCCCAAAGTGTGGCGCAGCAACTTGCGGCGCTGGCTGAAGGCGACCTGCACCAACTCGCTGAGCAATTTGACGTTAAGCGGCTCAGGCACGGCATGGGGCACCATACGTACGATGGCGCTATCAACACGCGGGGGCGGGTCAAAACTGGCTGGCGGCACAAACAGCACGTTTTCCATGGCGTAGCGCCACTGCAGCATCACGCTGAGCCGGCCGTAGTCGCTCGTCGAAGGCTTGGCTACCATGCGGTCAATGACTTCCTTTTGCAGCATGAAGTGCTGGTCTTGCACCAAGTCCACAACCTCCAGCAGGTGAAAAAGAATTGGCGTGGAAATGTTGTACGGCAGGTTGCCCACGACCCGGATTCGGGTGGCCTGCGGGCCTGTCGAATCGGGGCTATCCGGTTGGCGGGTCATGTGCGCAGCCAACGCAGCGAAGTCCACCTTGAGCACGTCGGACTCCACCACGAACAGCTGCGGATGCGCCCGCAGCTGCACCGCCAAGTCGCGGTCCAGCTCGATGACGGTGAGGTGCCCCAGCCGCTCAACCAGTGGCTGGGTGAGGGCCGCCAGGCCGGGCCCGATTTCCACCATCGCGTCGCCTGGCTTAGGAGAAATTGCATGGACGATGTCCTCGATGATGCTGCGGTCGGTTAGAAAGTGCTGGCCGAAGCGCTTGCGGGCGATGTGTTTCATGGCTGTTCACAGCCTATGGCAGCAGCAGCGCGCCGGACACCGTAATGCGTGACAGCGGTCACTGCGACGCGTCACGCAACTCGACATACGCGCGACCACGCACTTCCTGCACCCAGGTCACGTAGGCCTCGTCCTGCTTTTTCTCACGCAACTGGCCGCGCACGGCTTCACGCTGTTCGCGGGGCGTCAGCTTGGCTTCACGGCGCTCCATCACCTGGATCAGGTGAACGCCGAAACGGCTCACGACCGGCTCTGAAATCTGGTTAAGCGCCAGGCTGTCCATGACTTTTTCGAACTCGGGCACAAACACGCCCGGGCTGGTCCAGCCCAGATCGCCCCCGTCCTTGGCACTGCCATCTTCACTGTTTTCTTTGGCCAGCGCAGCAAAATCGTTGCGCCCGGCGGCAATGCTTTTCTTAAAACCGGCCAGCTTGGCAATCGCCACGTCTTCGGTTTGCTGGTTGCTCAGGCGCAGCAGGATGTGGCGCGCGCGGGTTTGCGGCACCACAGCGTCCAGCACGCCGTTATTTTTTTTCTCGATCACCTTGAGCACATGAAAACCCGCGCCGCTGCGCACCGGATTGGTCACACCGCCAACGCTCAAGGCCTGGGTGGCCTCAACAAACAACGGCGGGTAGCGGTCTACCGTGCGAAGGCCCATTTGGCCGCCGTTGCTGCGGGTGGCAGCAGTTGAAAACTCAGTGACCAGCGCGGCAAAGTCACCGCCCGCGCGGACCTTGTCGGCCACCGTTTGCGCTTTGGCTTGCAATGCGGTGATCTGGTCAGGCGTCGCGTTTTCCGGCACGGCAATCAAAATCTCGCCGAGGTTGAGCGCCTGACTGGCCGGGTCACTGCCGTTTTGTCGGTCCCGCAGGAAATCGTCGACCTCGCGGTCGGTGACAGACACGCGTGCCTCGACTTCCCGTTGGCGCAGGCGGCTGAGCAACAGCTCGTCGCGCAGATTCGACTGGAACTTGCTGTAAGGAATGCCATCGGCCACCAGACGGCGACGCAGCTCGTCCATCGAAATCTGGTTTTGCCGGGCCACGGTTTGTGCCGCTGCCTCCAGCATGTTGTCGTCAACCTTGATGCCCGAGGTTTTGGCCATTTGCAGCTGGGCACGGTCATTGATGAGGCGGTCCAGCACCAGGCGGGTCATCTCGCCGTGCGGTGGCATCGTCGCGCCTTGCTGCACCATTTGCTGCTCGGTGCGCACCAGCGCAGCGCGCAGCTCACTGTTGGTAATGGGCTCTGAATTAACCACCGCGACGATGTAGTCGGCCTGGCGGCTGACGCCTGACGCGGCGGCTGCGGGCCGCAGTTGTGCGGACGCGCGCAGACTCTGGGACTGGGCCAAGACCGTTGGCACCACCAGCGCCGACAGCAGCGCCAGCAACAGGGTTCGCAGGGCGGCAGAAGGTGAAAGAAGCAATTTAGTCATAAGTGGTAAAGCGGCTTGGCGCGCTGATTTTTTCGCGCAGGTACAGGTAGCGCGGAACGTTGTTTTTGAGAGTTTCCAGCGGGTTCGACCCGATGCGCGAAAACCCCACCAGCTCAAGCTGGAACAGGATGCGCGTGTTGGCGGTGGTGATGCCGTTCTGGCTGCGCTGCAGCACGACGCGGCCGATCCAGCAGCAGCCGTCGTATTCCACACCGATCACGGCGTCCACCAGTTTTTTGTCCTGCAGGCTGTAGTTCAGGCGACCCACACCATAATACCGCCCGCCACCCTGGCCCCGGCCAGGGCCGAGGTTCAGGCCTTTGTCACCCCACAGGTTGTTGATAGGCCACTGGAAGCTCATATCGACGTCCTCACTGACGCCGCGCTGGCGCCGGTAAGCCGCGCTGACCACGCGGTAGTTGCCCGGGTTGTAGCGCACGGTCAGCGAGGTGCGTTCGGACTGCTTGGTCTTGGGGTTGTACTGCACCGTGCCGTCAAAAGCCCATTGCGGCACCCAGTTGATGGTGGTGCCCACCAGCAGGTCGCTGATGCGGTCGGTCACAGGCAGCACGCCCGGCAGCGTGACCTGCTGGTCGGAAAACCGCAGGCGCTGGGCCACGCCAAAGCGCGCAGCTTCGGCCCCAGTGTCCGGGTCGAGCAGGCGCGAGGTGACGCCGAGTGTCAGCAGGTTGGCGTCTGAAATGCGGTCGTTGCCGACAAACGCGTTCTCGGTGTAGATGGACGCGAAGTTGAAGTCATTGGCGCCGGAATCGTAATTGGGCAGCGCACTCTGGTCACGAAACGGCGTGCGAACATAAAACGCCCGCGGCTCGAGGGTCTGCGTCAGGTTGCGGCCCAAAAAGCCAGCGTCACGCTCGAATTGCAGGCCGCTGTCCAGGCTGAAAGTGGGCACCACCCGCGACGCCGATAGGCTTCCGGTGGCGGGCAGCGGGGCGTCAAACTGGTAGCTGGTGGCATTCAGCATCACCTTGGGCGTGATGAAACCGGCTGGCCAGCGCAGTGGCTGCGACAACTGCAACTTGGTCAGGGCGCGGTCGGCGTTGGGCTGCAGCGTGAGGTTGCGGTCGGCCGAAAACCGGGTGTAGTCAGCTTCGACAGCGTAGTCAAAACCGGTGCCGACCTGGCCGAATTTCCCCAGCGAGCCGATGGGGGCGTCGACGCGGGTGTAGCTGGCCGTCAGCTGCGGCAGGCGGTCGTAAGGTGGCACGATCGGCGCGGTCACGTCCTGCAGCGTTTGCCATTTCAGCGCGCGCAAACTGGTCGTGAAATAGCCGCGCGACCACGACAGCGTTGCGTCCTGCGAGAACAGGCGCGGGCTGAGGGCAGCGTTGGTGACCGGAAAATCTTTCCAGTAGTTGTCGTCACTGACGCGGTTCAGGTTCAGGTTCAACCCCAGCGTGCCGACCGATGACAGCGGGGTGTCGATCGTGCCGTTGTGCAGCAGGGCATAAGACCAGCGGTTGCGCTCGCGCAGCTTGTCTCCGGGCATGTAATTGCCGCGCACAGAGCCTTTGTAGGTGGGCTCTAGGTAGCGGTACTCGCCGGCCAGATCCACACCGCGCTTGGACAGCACCGCCGGCGATATCGTGGCGTCGCGGTTCGGCGCGATGTCAAAGTAATACGGCTGGCGCAACTCGAAGCCATTGACCGTCCCGAGGCTGAACGTGGGCGGCAAAAAGCCGGACTTGCGCTTGTCGCTCAGCGGAAAGCTGACCGTCGGAAACACCAGAATCGGCACCTCTTTGAAGCGCAGCACAGCACCTGTGGCCACACCAACATCGTCATTGAGATCAAACTGGAAGGCGTCGGCTGTCAGCACCCAGGCGGGCTTCCAGCTGGCTTCGTCGTCTTTCTGGCAGGTGGTGTAGGTGGCGTCTTGAACCGAGAAATGCTTGTCGTCGATGAAGTCGGCTCGGCTGGCCTGGCCATTGCCGCCGGTGGCCAGAAAGCGGTACGACGGCGCTGTGAAAAAGCCCTCGAATCGGTCCAGTTGCAGCGCCAGTTCGGGGCCTTCGAAGCGGTTGCCCGCCCGGTTGATGCGCACGTTGCCGCGGCTTTTGAGCAAGTCGTCAGGCTGGTAGTACTCGATGCGGTCAGCGCGCATCGAGGTCGCGCCGCGCCGCACTTCGGCGTTGCCCTCAATGACGGTCTCGAGATCGGGGCGGCCTGTCATGCGGTCGCCGAACAGGAAGGTGGCCTCATTGCCCGGAACGACTGGACCGGTCTGCTCGGCCAGCTGCGACGAGCTTTTGAGCCGCACACCGGCATCAGCCGCTGGGCTGTCTTGCGCCAGCGCACCGCCCCACGCCCCCCAGCCCAGCGTGGCCAGGCACGCCAGCCGGGCAGCGGCCATCGCGACGGGGGTGGCACGAAAGGAACGCCCAGGACGATGGGTCAGAACGGGATGAACAGGAAGGGGGGATGCGCCGCGCATCGAATGTGTGAGATAAACCCGGTTGTAAAAATCAACGCTGATTATCCATGACCGCCCCCCCTTCGACGACGCCTGCACCCACCACGGGCACGGCCCCCCTTGCGCCTTCGTTTGCGGCGTCGCTGCCGTCCCAGTTGCCAACGCCGCCGTCATCTGCGGTGCAAGCGGGCGCCGTCGACTGGCCAGACGCCGCGCGCGCTGCGCTATTCGCCGGGTGGCTGGACGGTGCGGCCAGCGCCCACGGGCTGCGCGTCGAGACCGTCCGGCACGCTTCGGCCGACGCCAGTTTTCGCCGCTACTTTCGGGTCGACACACATGCCGGCGGCAGCTGCATCGTGATGGACGCCCCGCCCGCGCTGGAAGACTGCGCGCCCTTTGCCCACGTGGCGGCCCTGATGCAGGACGCCGGACTGAAAGCACCCCGCGTGCTCGACTGGGACCGCGCGAACGGCTTCATGCTGCTGTCCGATCTGGGCGCACGCACGATGATGGAGGTAATCGCGCCGCCCGCTGCGGTTCATGCCATCGCCGTGCCGACTGCGGCCGTGGACGCGCTGTACATGGGCGCGGTCGACGCGCTGATCCAGTGGCAGCTGGCCTCGAAACCCGGCGTGCTGCCCAACTACGACGACGCATTGTTGTCCCGCGAGCTGGGCCTGTTCCCCGAGTGGTATGTGGGTCAGCACCGGGGCCTGCCGCTGGAGGGTGGCCTGGCCGACAAGCTCAATGGCTTTTTCGCGCAGATCAAGGCGGACAACCTGAGCGCGCTAGACGCCGCCCGCGTCTACGTCCACCGTGACTTCATGCCGCGTAATCTCATGGTGAACCCCAACGGCGGCCCACTCGGCGTGCTGGACTTTCAGGACGCGGTCTACGGCCCCATCACCTACGACATTGCCAGCCTGATGCGCGACGCGTTTGTGACCTGGGAAGAAGACTATGTGCTGGATGTGACGGTGCGCTATTGGCAAAAGGCCCGCAAAGCCGGGCTGCCCGTGGGCGACGACTTCGGCGAGTTCTACCGCGCGGTGGAGTGGATGGGCCTGCAGCGCCACCTGAAGATTCTGGGCATTTTTGCCCGCCTCACGCTTAAAAACGGCAAGCCCAAGTACCTGGCCGACACGCCCCGCTTCATCGCCTACGCCCGCGCCACTTGCGCCAGGTACCGCCAGCTGGGGCCGCTGATGGTGCTGCTCGACGAGATCGAAGGCAACGAAACACGCGTGGGGTACACGTTTTGAGCGTTTTTCGACGTATTTAGAGCCAAATCACCCCCTAGCCCCGATTTCTACTGCCTGCATAGCTATTGATTTAATAGCAAACGGTCGGGATGCGCAATGAGTGCG
The DNA here is from genome assembly GCA_031363755.1 of Polaromonas sp. Taxonomy (GTDB): domain Bacteria; phylum Pseudomonadota; class Gammaproteobacteria; order Burkholderiales; family Burkholderiaceae_C; genus Polaromonas. The sequence goes on along the minus strand of JANLUZ010000205.1, from coordinate 6,777 downwards.
CGGTTTTCATCGACCTGCCGCTGCACCCCGGCGCAATACCTAGGCTGGTTCCGCCTATTGCACGAATATCGTGTAGCCGCCTCACATCAAGCTTACAACTCCACTGAACACACCAGGACCTGCCGATCACGGCAATTGCACGACAGCTTAACGAAGGCTAGTGACCGCGTCGTACGTGGTGTGAAACGCACTATGCGTTTTGGTCCCCAATAAACCCACCAAGCCAGCCTGACGGCTGCCGCAAACAGCTCACTTGCCATACGTACATTGTTTTCCACAGTGCGACGGAGTACAAATCAAACGAATGCTGCGGCAGTTGTGCGTTTGAGCAGAAAAAAATAGTCTTAAAAGCCCAAAAAAACGCCGCTATAAGCGGCATTTTTCATCGTGACGTAACTTTCGCAGCTTGTTCAGCAAACTGGCAAAAGACTTGTGAGTAAGCTGGCTTAAGCCGGTCGGCCTTTCGGAAAGTACCTTGTCAACATGTTGGCAAAAGCAGATTTTGCCGCCTGGCCCTCTGCTGGACCGTACTTGTCAATCCACAACTTATACCAACCTTCGCCGTAAGTATTGTTATTGTCTCCGTTCAGCTTAAGCGTCGCGGCAGGTTTGTTCAACACCTCAACCGCGTGCGCTTGGAACGCAGCATTGGTCATAGGAATCATTGCTTCGTACCGCGCCAAGCGGTCATAAATCAACGCTGAAGGCTTCAGCCCTGCTGCTGCAATGGCCGAACTCAAAGCGTCCGCTTTGACCGGTTGAACACCCCAGAAGTGGATCAGAGGGGTAAGGTCCACGCCAGCAGCAATTGACATCCTCAGAATTCGGCTGTCCACACTTTCCAGGCCGGCACCTGCGGCCACTGCCTCCTTGCGGAAGACACGATTTTCTTCGGAATAGAACTTCTCCAATTTGTCCCAGCCAAAGAGCGCAGCAATTTCAACGTATTTTGCATAACCCCGTTGCACATACATCACTTCATGTGCGTCGCCGTTATTACCAATACCCATTGCTTTACCATCTCTGAAATTCTGCCTGACCATCCAACCCACAGCAGCTTGATCCCGACCTATCAACTGCGGCGTGTTGTTCATTGATTTACTCAAGGCTTTATCGATATCGACGCCATAGAGTTTGTTGCTAACAGCCACGCTTAAAATATTGATAGACGCCTCGCCTTCCCCCGGAAAATCACTAAATAACTGAGCATGACCCAACTCATGGAACTCAACCTCCGAAAAATCTTTGTCAGTTCTTAAATACCAGTTTTTGCTATTTCCGTCAGTTGGCTGGCCTGGCTCATAGGTATTATTGCCGGTGGGATAACCGATACCAAAGGCATTTCCTAAAAGGCTGGTGTCTACGGTTAAATATAAAATCTGGTTATTTCTGACTTTGCTTCTTCCCACATAATCCGACACAATATCCATTCTATTGTCCCAGTCCTTCATCAGAGAAACGGGATCTGCATAGTTGTAGATCCAGGCTGTGGGCAAAGTCATCATGAACTTTTCGCTCACAAAATCTGCCCACGGCGCAGGATTGTTTCGTTGGACATCTTTCCACTGTTGCAGCGTTGTTTCGTTAAATGCGATCGAAGAGAAAAACGGTGCAGGCACCGCATTCTGAATCTCAATAACGACATCTTTGCCAGCAGTCGCCAGATACGGCACGTCGATATAAATTCCACCGCCGTTAGGGTTTGCAATCTCTGTGACGGTACTGACGATAGGAAACTTGTTTGCTACGCGAAACGGCCGAGCAATCGTGCTTTTCATGGTTTTGTCTTGTTGATTTGCGCCGACAAGAATTACAAACCCTTTGCCAACCATAGTACTCGGCACCGTCACCTTTGCAACATCACCTGCTGCCAAGTAAAAGCCTGTAGGTCGCTTCGCACCTGTTTGAGAAAAAGCACTACGAATATCTAAGTCTTTATCCACTGTGGCGTTAATCCTAACGCTGTACGTCTTGCTAGAGTCGGCCCGAACATTATTTTTTATTTTCCCAGGAAACCATTCGTGGCTGTTAAATTTTCTGCCGGCAAGAACGCTTTTGTACTTTACAAAGTTAGCCGGCGTGAACGCGGTGTCATGAATGCCCTGTTGGATAGTCAGTACGGTGCGGTCAATATCTCTACCGCTGTCTGAATAATTTTCGTTCGGAAACCCGTTTTTGGTCTCCTTATTTGCAAAGAACGCACCACCTCTCATTTTTTCATATGCCGTAATGACATCAAAGGCTTGAAGTAGCGCGGCTTCACTCTCGGCCACTGCATACATTGTCTGCTTTAGGCGATTAGTATGAAGCTGCAGTCCCTCCGGCGACAGCACGGCCTTGGCATCCTTACTTTCAAGATGCATCCTGACAGCAGCTAACGACGCCTCAAATACAGCGACATCATTATTGTCCTTACCGATCGGTTTGCAGTAAACCAATTTACCGACAGAAGGCAACGGATCGCCGCCAAAGGTCTCGGTCATCGGCTTGATAACCTGTCCCTTTTTTTGGTTAAACAAATAAACGAGGCTGTTTCGTTCGATCAAGCCGTACGCAAGGTGCGTGTCAACTGCCAACGTAATATCTTTGCCGTTTTCGGAGCCACACTTAGCGTAGCCTTTTACATCGTAAACTGGTAAACCGACTTCAATTGCAGCTGCAGTGCTTGGGGAGGCCCCACTTGCGGCGCTACCGTCGGTGACACCGCTTACACCGCCAGTGGACGCGCCGCCGCCAGCTGGAATGTTACTACCTCCGCTGCTGCCTCCGCCGCAGGCAACCAATGCTGAGGTAGTAAGTACACCGCTTACCAACCAAATCAGCAATGAGTTTTTTACATCTAAACGTAAATATTTCATTTGTGTACCCCTATTAAAATAATATGATAATTAACTAAACTCTAAGAGCGCATTAACTTTAACATCGCCACACCCATACTTTCGCCGACTTTGAAGTAGCTCTCGCCGCTGTAATTCCAGTGATGTATGAATCCTATTTCTGGGGATGTATTCGGGTAATGAAATGGGCGCGTATCAACAGTGATGACGTTACCCGCAAATTTTGGGTATTTGATGGGGTCAGACACGTTACCTTGCGCATTAATCAAGTTCAGACCGTTGATGTCTTTATCAGCGTCTGCCAGGCCAGTATTACCAACTGCTACCAACAAATTGGGCAAGTTAAGATCCTTGCGCAGATCCTGAATTAGATTGACCATGTTAGTCTCATACTGGGCAACATACCCAAGCTTGTAATTTACGCGGTCATTCCAACCCTGGTGCCAGCCAAGGCCGATAACCTCATAGCCATTACCGTCATAGTCTGGATAGTATTTTTTAATATCAGATAACACAAGTTTTACTTTTCTCACCATCTCAATGTAGTACGCACCGGTAACATCAGGCGTTTCAGCTGAAGTTGTGCTCGGGAAACCAACACCTAAGCCAACGGAACTTGGCGGTCTGAAGTCAACTGCGAGCGACTTACCGCCCCATGACGTCTTAATCAGCAACACTTTGTCTTCAAGTCCACTGCCGACGGCATGACCAAAGCCGAACTCCGGCCCAATGTATCCCTCACCTATTTCCAAATCTCTGTTGGTGCCAGAACCGAAACCTACGGTTAACTTTCCACTGCGTGTCACAGTATCGCTGTTGAGCGGCTGGACGTCTAAGGAAACAACATATACGTTGTCGCGTTTGGCCCAGCCTGAGTACGTTTTCGTGTCGGCTTTGACACAACCGTAGTAGTCGGCGTCCACTTTGTAGCTTATCGTTTTGGCCGGATCGACCAGATAACTGTATTTGCTTGGGTTAGCGTTGACCATTGCGCGCAGGCTTCCCATGCCACCCAAAATATTTGCTGGGTAACCTCTCGTGCCGTCTGCCCTGAGAGGGCACTGTATTGTGGCGCGGTCTGGGTCGCCTCCACGATCTGTCTTGCCAAAACCTACCATATTTGACTGACCTGCCAGGATAAATATCTTTAGCTTTCCGTTATTTATAGTTATTGGGGCGCTTGTTGTCGGCACCACTGGCGAGGATGGCAGAACGGCCACTGGGGGTGTCGTCGGCAGTGAGACAGCCGGAGGCGTCGGCGGCGGTGTCGTGTTTGGAGGCACCGTCAGTGATTTGGCAATTGGAGCCGCTACCGCTACTGAAACGGGAGCTTTCATTTCTGACTCTATCGCGCCGCCGCATCCTGCAGCGATCGCCGCGACTAATAGAAAGCTGACAAATTTAAAGGCCCGGAAGTTGCCTCGTGAGAGTTTATGTAAGTGCATGGTCAATTCCTACTTCTAACAATCAAGTTACTGCTGAGATGGGTGATCACGTGATCGCTACAATCGCTGATCAGACGCTAATACTGAAATCAGTAAAAAGTGCATGTGTAAAGTTTGCATGTTTTCAGGGCAAAAGTCATGTTTTGTCTTGGCGCAAGCATATAGATATTGTTTCTAATTGTTAATTTTGGTAACGAGTGACACAGCGATTTCGTAGCAAAACAGTTTCAACGACATCTTTCAATGCGGGACAAAAGCTGGGTGTTGAACGTGACGGCGCGTTGTTTACCGGCACGACCCGCTTCATTGCTTACGTCCGCGTGATTTGCACTCGCGACCGGCCGCTGATGGTGCGGCTTGACGAGATCGAAGGCAACGAAACACGCGTGGGGTACATGTTTTGAGCGGTTTTTCGACGTTTTTAGAGCCAAATCACCTCTTAGCCCAAGCGTTTATTGCCTGTGCAGCTATTGATTTAATAGCAAATGGTCGGGATGCGCCATGAACGCGCGGTTTTTCATCGACATGCCGTTGCAGCCCGGCGCCCTGCTGCGCCTGCCCGACGCCGCCGCCCGCCATGTGCAGGTGCTGCGCCTGCAGCCCGGTGGCCGCATCACGCTGTTCAACGGCGAAGGCCACGCTGGCCAGGCCGAGGGCGCGTTTGACGCGATGGTCGAGCGCATGGGGCGCAGCGACGTGGACGTGATGGTGGGCGACTTCACCGCCTCCGCGCGTGAAACCAGCCGCGCCGTGCACCTGGCCGTCGGCATGCCCGCCAACGAACGCATGGACTGGCTGGTGGAAAAAGCCACCGAACTGGGCGTGGTCAGCATCCAGCCCTTGATCACCGAGCGCAGCGTACTGCGCCTGAGCGGCGAGCGCGCCGACAAGAAACAGGCGCACTGGCGCGGCGTGGCCACCGCCGCCTGCGAGCAGAGCGGGCGCAACCGCGTGCCGGTGATGCACAGCGTGCTGGCGCTGCCCGCGTGGCTGGCCAGCGCCGCTGCGCAGACCGGTACGCGCCTGTTGCTGTCACTGGGCACCGGCACACAGCACCTGCCCGCCGCGCTGCCGCCGACCGGGCCGGTGACGTTTTTAAGCGGCCCCGAAGGCGGCCTCAACCTGGCGGAAGACGCGGCCGCTCGCGCCGCCGGTTTTGCCCCGGTCACGCTGGGGCCTCGCGTGCTGCGGTCCGAGACCGCGCCGCTGGCGTGCCTGGCCTATTTGTCGATGTTGAACTGAACCCCATGACCGAAAAATTCCGAGACGCTGTGTTAATCCGGCCTGTGAACCCCCAAAAAACATCAAGCGGTCACCGGGTCGGCGCTATCGCCGCCACCTTGCTGCTGCTGGTCAGCCCCCACGCCGCGTGGGCGGCCGGCAGCGTTGCCCTGGACGACCTGACCACCACCGAAGTGAGCGCCGCACTCAAAGCCGGCAAAACCACGTTGATCATCCCCGTGGGCGGCACCGAGCAGAGCGGGCCGCACCTCGCGCTGGGCAAGCACAACGCCCGCGTCACCGTGCTGGCAGAGCGCATCGCCACGCAGCTAGGCGATGCGCTGGTCGCCCCGGTGTTGGCCTATGTGCCGGAGGGCAACGTCACCCCGCCGACCGAGCACATGCGCTTTGCCGGCACCATCTCGATTCCCGAGGCCGCCTTCAAGGGCGTGCTGACCGGCGCGGCGCAAAGCTTTCGCCAGCATGGCTTCACCCACATCGTGCTGATTGGCGACCACGGCGGCTACCAGTCGCAGCTGCAGGCCGTGGCGGCCAGCCTGAACAAAAGCTGGGCGGGCAGCCCGGCGCGCGCGCACTTCATCGGCGAGTTCTACACCGCCGCGCAGACCACCTATGTCGACGCGCTGACCGCTCGCGGGCTGACGGCCGCACAAATCGGTGTGCACGCCGGGGTGGCCGACACGGCGCTGCTGATGGCCACGGCCCCAGGCATGGTCAAGGCCGACCAGTTCGCCGAGGCCGCCAAAACCGGCAAGGCAGGTGGTACGAATGGCGACCCACGTGCAGCAAGTGCCGAGCTGGGCCAGCTCGGGGTGGACGCCATCGTCAGCCAGACCACCGCAGCCATCCGCCGCGCTGTCAAAGCATCCCGCTGATCGCGTGCGCGCGTCTTCACGGACTGCGCGTGCGCCGCATCAGGCCCGGCTGGTGCGTTCCCAAGCAGCAACAGAGGCGCACGTTAAAATCGATCCTCCGCCTTTGACCACGACGCCCGATGCCCTTCTTTCTGACTCGCCCCCTCCGTTCATTTGTGCTGCCCCGCCCCCTACACCTGGCCGTGTCATCATCCGCCCTGCTGGGCTTGGGCGCTGTCCTGTGGCTGGGCGGCGCTACGCTCGGCCAGGCGCAAAACCCTGCGCCCGCCGCTTCCGCCGCCCGCACGGCCAGCGCGGCAGCGGCGAACACGCCAGTCGTGACCGTGCCGGGCATGCCGCCCGTGGTGGACAAAAACAACCTCTACAGCGAAACCGTCT
>JANLUZ010000188.1:0-10399 GCA_031363755.1 Polaromonas sp. | reverse complement strand
GCTGCACACAGCGAAACGTCAAATTCACCCGCTGTGCGCCCAACATCGTGTGCTCGCCATCTTTGAGGGGAGCCACCCCATGAAACGCCAGCCGCGCCGGGCCGCCCCACACCACCACGTCGCCATGCGCCAGCGGCCAGCGCGCGGTTCTGGCATTGCGCTGCCCGCCGCCGAACAAAAACACAGCGGGCAGGCCAAGGGAGATGGAGACGATGGGCGGTGTGAAGTTGCTCGCTGCACCGCCTTCATCGCGGTCCTGGTGAAGGCCCATGCGGGCGCCCGGCGCGTAGCGGTTGATGAGGCAGGCGTTGGGGGCGAAGTCGGCAAACCCGGCCTCCAGTGCGGCGCGCTGGGCCAGGTCCAAAAAGCTGTTCGGCATGGCAGGCCAGGGCTGGCTTGATAAAGGGTCGCACGCGGTGTAGCAGTAGCCGTGGCGATCAGACGTCCAGCCCAGCGAGCCGCAGTTGCTCATCGCCACCGACATGGTTTGGCCCCCGGGCGTGAGCAGATGGCGCAGCGGGGCGGCGGCAACGACGGTGCTCACGCCTTGCATCAACGCGTCGGCCACAGGCAAGGCAAAGCCGCGCAGGATGGCCGCACCAAGGGCGATGGGTTCCGGCCGCTGGTAGGGATCGGGCGGGTCGTTGAACAGGTCTAAGGTCACCGAAAGATGCTACAGCGTCATCAGTTGAATCACGTCACCAATGATGGGTGAGCCTACCCACAGTTGACGCACTTGTGCCTCGCTGAAGTGCTGGGAATAGACCGAGGCAGTTGATGCGGCAGAGCCAAATCGATTGACGAAATCTCGTTTGAGTTGGGCTGTTGTTCGGCCGTCCGTGGGTGCTTTGTGCAACTGTAACAACACCGCTTCGAGGCAGGGCTCGCACGCCATCACATGGACTTTGGCCTTCTTTGCCACAGCTCGGGTTTTGTCGTCCCAGTCGGTGTCAGTGTCCAGCAGTACCGCTTTCACGTCATAAGCGGCGTTGCGTGACTGGCGAATTGCAAAGTCCACCACGTGTGTGGCACCTTTACCCCGGGCGTTTTTCAAGGTCACCACCACGCCCGATCCGCGTTGTACGAACATGCACTTGAGGTGCTGCATGAGCAGGACTTCGGCATCGCCTTCGCCCACCAGCAACACGGTGCGCGCTACCTGGCGCGGCATGGGCTTGCCGTTCATAGCTGGGGCACCGCACCGTAGGCTCCTGCCATGTATTTGGCGTAAAAGTTATCGTCGCTGCGAATGCCTTCTACAGCGTCAAGGCGCCAAGCGCTGCTCTCGTTGTGAGGGTCTTTTTCCACCAACATGACTTGTGATTTGTGGATCAGGTTGAGGACCTCCATAGCGTGGCAGGTGAACAACAGCTGGCTGCCATGCGGGTTGGTGACAGGGTTTGCAAACAGATCCAGGATTGGCTCAATCATGTGAGGATGCAAGTCGTTTTCAAACTCGTCAATGACCGCCAACCCACCGGTTTTCAAGACAGGTAAAAGACGGTGTAGCAGCAACAAAGCGCCTTGTGTGCCACTGGACTCCAGCATGAACGGAAGTTCAAACGAGCCGCCCTGTGCGGTGGGGTGAATGCCGAAAGGCATCCAATATTTTTCCGTTTTTCCGTCTGGTAATACTTGTTCCAGCTCCCGCACTTGGACATCACTCAGGCCCAGATCCCACGCCGCCAACAACTGAACCAACTGCTGGCGTTGTGTTTCGTCAGCGGCAAAGTGGCTGGCGGCTTTCACCAAGTAGCCCGTGTCGTTGAGAAAGCGGCCAAATTGGTAAATATTGCTCACCACCTTGCTGTCCACCAAGCTTTGTGCAAGTGGCACACCGTATTGCGCGGCGGTGGCTATCAGTGAAGCATTGGGGCGAACTTTGCGCGCTTCCGAGGGCGCAAAACCAAAATCTTGTTGCTTGATGTCGTAACTTTGGGTCGTTTCATTCCAGTCGCGCACAAATACATAACTCATGCGTTCGCGTTTGACATACAGCGCCTCATGCAGCACACGCTGCGGGGTGCACCGTAGCGTGTAGCGCCACAGCTTGCCTAAGGCGCTGGCTTCCAACTCGAACTCTGAAGGCGCGTTGGGCGTGGCTGCATGAGGCTGCAAGGGCATGACCGACTGGGGATCGGCTGCAAATGAGCGGGTGATGAACCAGTTCAAAAACAAGATCGGTTTGAGCAGCGTGGTTTTGCCGCTCGCATTCGGGCCAATCACAGCCATCACGGTACTTAGCCGTTCGTGTGTGGCTGATAAATGTGACCACACAGCATCGGGCACTTTGCGATCAAGCAGCCACGATACCTCGGTGCGTTCGCGAAAGGATTGGAAATTTGAAAAAGCGTATCGGTGAAGCATTTGCCTATTAAAAAACATTTCAGACAAAATGTCGTCTAATGCTTTACTTAATAAGTAAATAAAGAGCCTTTTAACTTTCTTGCTGCGCCACCCAACCTACGGTGCGCTCCCTGCCAACCCCGGCAAAATCGGGCAGTCTGGTTGTGCATCGCCCGGGCAACAGTGCGCCAGGTGTGGCAGCGTGTCCGTCATGGTGGCCATATCGGTGATGCGGCGGTTCAGGTCCGCGACGTGGCTCATCTCTATCTGCCTTTCCAACGCCGCAGCAGCAGCGCATTCATCACCACACTGACGCTGCTGAACGCCATGGCCGCGCCGGCCACCATGGGGTTGAGCAGCCCGAACGCGGCCAGCGGAATGCCGACGGCGTTGTACACAAACGCCCAAAACAGGTTTTGCCGAATTTTGGCGTAGGTGCGGCGTGAAATGTCGATGGCGCTTGCCACCAGCGCCGGGTTGCCGTGCATCAGCGTGATGCCGGCCGCGTGCATGGCCACGTCGGTGCCTGTGGACATGGCAATGCCCACGTCGGCCGCCGCCAGCGCAGGCGCGTCGTTGATGCCGTCGCCCACCATGGCCACGCGCCCGCCTTGCGCTGCGGCTTTGGCTTTCAGCTCGCCCACGATGCGGGCCTTGTCGCCGGGCAGCACCTGGGCGTGCACGGTGGTGATGCCCAAGGCTTGCGCCACGACATTGGCGCTTCCCACGTTATCGCCCGTCAGCAGCGCGGTGTGAATGCCCAGGGCCTTCAGCTGCGCGATGGCGCTTGCGGCGGTGGGCTTGACGGTGTCGCCAAAGGCCAGCAGGCCGAGCAGAGCGGGGGTGCCTGTTACGTCCGCCAGGTACGACACCGTGCGCCCTTCGGCCTCCAGCGCTTTCGCCTGAACAGCAAACGCGCTGATGTCCACCTGCAGCTCCTGCATGAAGCGCGGGCTGCCCAGCCGCAGGGCTTGCCCATTCACGCTGGCGGCCATGCCGCGCCCGGCGACCGCGCGCACGTCGGTGGCCGCTGGCGTCGCTGTTTCTTCGGCTGCTGCCAGCTGCGTCACCGCCCTGGCCAGCGGGTGCTCGCTGCCCGACTGGATGGCCGCGCTCCAGGCCAGCAGGTCGCTGCGGCTGATGCGCTGGGGTAACACGGCGACGAGCTGCGGCTTGCCTTCGGTCAGCGTGCCGGTTTTGTCAAACGCCACCCAGGTGACCCGGTGCGCCACCTCCAGCGCTTCGGCGTCCTTGATCAAAATGCCGTGCCGCGCCGCCACGCCCGTGCCCGCCATGATGGCCGTGGGCGTGGCCAGCCCCAGCGCGCAGGGGCAGGCAATCACCAGCACGGCCACGGCATTCAGGATGGCTTTTTCCCACTCGCCCGTGCCCAGTCCCCAGCCCAGCAGCGTGAGCAGTGCAATGCTAAGGACCACCGGCACAAACACCGCGCTGACCTGGTCCACCAGGCGCTGAATCGGCGCTTTTTTGGCCTGCGCAGATTCGACCATGCGCACAATGCGCGCCAGCGTGGACTCGGCCCCCAGCGCAGTGGCGCGCACCAGCAGCAGCCCTTCGCCATTGACCGCGCCGCCCGTCACGCGGTCGCCCACGTCCTTGTGCACCGGCAGGCTTTCCCCCGTGATCAGCGACTCGTCGACTTCCGTGCGGCCTTCGGTGATCTCGCCGTCCACCGCAATGCGTTCACCGGGCCGCACCACCACAATGTCGCCCGTGCGCAGCTGGGCGATGGGCACCTCGGCATCTATCCCGTTCAGGCGGCGGCGCGCCACGTCAGGCCGCAATGCGTTCAGCGCGCGAATCGCCTCGGTGGTCTGGAACTTGGCCCGCGCTTCCATCCACTTGCCCAGCAGCACCAGCGTGATGACGACGGCGGACGCCTCGAAGTACAGATGCGCCATGGCGTTGCTGCCGTGCATCAACAGCAGGTACACGCTCAGCCCATACGCCGCCGACGTGCCCAGCGCCACCAGCAAGTCCATGTTGCCCGCCCGCGCCCGTACTGCCTTGAACCCCGCGATGTAAAAGCGCGCGCCCAACCAGAACTGCACCGGCGTGGCCAGGGCCAACTGCAGCCAGCCATTGAGCCCCCACGATTGGCCAAACAGCATGCCGACCATCGGCAGCAGCAACGGCGCGGTCAGTGCGGCGGCCACAGCAATCGGCCACCAGGGCGCGCCGTGGCGTGGCGCAGCGGGCGTATCGCCCTGAATCGCCGCAGCGCTGTAGCCCGCCTTTTGCACTGCGGCGATCAGCGCGGGCAGCAAGCCAGCGTTGGTGGCCTGCACGTCGGCGGTCTCTAGCGCGAGGTTCACGGTGGCCGACAGCACGCCCGGCACGGCCAGCAGTGCTTTTTCAACCCGCCCCGCGCACGAGGCGCAGGTCATGTCACCCACGCTCAGCCGCAGCGTGTGCTCACCCATGCCGTAGCCCGCTTTGCCCACCACCGCGCGCAAAGCGGCCAGCGTCACCGTGGCGTCGCCCTGCACGCTGGCTTCCTCAAGGGCGAAGTTCACGCTGGCGCGGCCCACGCCCGGCGTGGCGGCCAGGGCTTTTTCAACCCGCGCCACGCAGGATGCGCAGGTCATGCCCATCACGGGAAATGTGGCGTCAAAGCGCCAGCTGAGTGGCGCGGTAGCGGTGGTCATGGCGTCTTTCAAAAAGAGTTTGCCGCAAAGCAAAACCCGAGGTTTGAACCTTATCAGTGTGGCTGCGGCAAGGGTTTCCAGCGCACGCTTGACGGTGCCCCCATGGCACCGTTTACGCTGCAGGCTTTCACTCATTTGGAGTCATTCATGGAATTCACCATCCCCGCCATGAGCTGCGGCCACTGCGTTCGCGCCATCACCGAGGCCCTTCAAGCCGCCGACCCCCAGGCCCGCGTCACGATAGACCTGCCCACCCAGCACCTGAGCGTGCAAACTACGCAAAGCCCCAGCGCGGTGGCCGAAACGCTGCGGGCAGCAGGCTATCCGGTCGCTTGAGGCAGTTTTTGCCAATTTTCAAGGTGTTTTAAGGCGCTAACCCAGGTGTTTGCTGCCTGCGTAGCTATGCTATCAATAGCATTCGAGCCTGCCAAGCCGTGCCGGCGCGGGCGTCGCTAGATAGAATGAACTTTTCATGTTCAAGCGCCCTGCCTATGTCTGACCGTTTAGCCGTCCTGCCCCAGTACTTTTTTCCCAAGCAGGCGCTCACGGTGTTTGCAGGCTGGGTGGCAGGCCGGGAGCGCGGCTGGGTTACCACCGAAATCATTCGCCGCTTTGTCGCCAAGTACCAGGTCAACATGGCCGAGGCACTGGATTCGGACATTGCCAGCTACCCCACCTTCAACGCGTTTTTCACCCGCGCCCTCAAGCCCGGTGCCCGCCCGCTTGCCGATGCGGACTTGGTATGCCCGGTCGACGGGGCCATCAGCCAGTTCGGCCACATCGACAAAGACCAGATCTTTCAGGCCAAAGGCCACCACTACAGCACCACTGCCGTGTTGGGCGGCAACGCAGCCCTGGCCGCGCAGTTCGAAGGCGGCCACTTCGCCACCATCTACTTAAGCCCCAAGGACTACCACCGCATCCACATGCCGTGCGACGGGGTGTTGACCCGCATGGTCTACGTGCCCGGCGAGCTGTTCTCAGTCAACCCCACCACCGCCCGCGGCGTGCCAGGCCTGTTCGCCCGCAACGAGCGCGTGGTCTGCCTGTTTGACGGCCCGCAGGGAACGTTCGCCCTGATCCTGGTCGGCGCCACGATTGTTGGCAGCATGGCCACGCCTTGGCACGGCGTTATCAACCCACCGCGCAGCGGCACGGTCCGCGAATGGACCTACCCCGCTGGCCAAGTCAGCCTGAAGCAGGGCGATGAGATGGGCCGGTTTTTGCTGGGCTCGACGGTGGTGCTGCTGTTCCCGAAAGGCCCGCTGCAGTTCAACCCGGCGTGGGCGGCGGGGGGGGGGGTGAGGTTGGGGGAGGCGATGGTGGATGGGGTGGGCCCGGCGGGGGTGGTGGGCGCGTAGTGCGCTGATGATTTAGGTTGCTAGCTTTGTTGCTCTTTTTAATGAAGCAAAGAACTCAATTGGAATGAGGCCGTATGCTGGTTTATTCGGAAGAATTTGCAATGTTACGCAGTAGCGGACCGCCGCGTGAATTGCATCAGGTTTCAAATGCACTCGCGTGATCGGTTCATCGCTCCGTTGCACTGTCTGATGGCATTTGCCCAAGCTGTACACGTGCGACGCATGATTGAAGCAATAGCCGTCGAGCCGAAACAGACTTTCTGGATCATGACCCTGAATCTAATGATGGACTCGGCCGTTATCGATTGGTGCAAGGTGTTTGGGTCTTGGGACGAGCAAACGCACTGGACGCGGGTGCTCCCAAAGAATTACCACGAGCAGGTTAGAACCGATCTGCACTTTGCGCTTGGACTGAATGCCGAAAAATGGAAGGCCTACCGCGAAACAGTTGTCCAATACAGGGACGAACTGATCGCGCATCACGATCTAAATGCGACCGTCGCCGCGCATCCCAAATTCGATCCTGGACTTAAAGCGGCGACCTTCATCTTCGATCAACTCAGGGCCAGAGCAAATCAAGATTGGCTAGGCGGCATTCCGACTTCGCTAGATCGTTGGGCCCGCGGTGTCGCATCAAACATGAGACCTATAGTGACGAAGTCCTTTGCCGCAAGTGCCGTTCTTGGCTCAAACGTGCCGGGTCCCTGAGGTCAAACGGTGCAAAGTTCCAAACTACAGCCTAACCCTCTTATGTCGAACCCCGATAAAACGACCGGAACGCCAAGGAGCGCAAGCTGCCCTTTGAACTCGCGGCTGCATTCGAGTTTGAGACTGCACTTATCCAGACTGACACCCGACACGACTATGGCGAAGTCCGCTATGTGGCGATTGGCGTCCTCAATGCACGGCTGCACGTGTTGTGCTTCACCGAAACGCTGGACGGTATCCGCGTGAGCGGACGGCGTGAGCGGACGGGGTCAGGTCTTGCAAAGCAATATTGAATCTCATTACTCTGATAGTTGTTGACTGCCGGCCAGAGTGAGCCGCAACCGAAGTCCGTGCACAACGTCGACGGTTGCCTGACGCTCTAATGTGTAAAACGAGCAAACTTGTTGCATATATTGTGCGTACAATTTGCCAGTGCGGATCTCCTACGACCCCGAAAAAAACGACCGGAACGCCAAGGAGCGCAAGCTGCCCTTTGAACTCGCGGTGGCATTCGAGTTCGAGACTGCACTTATCGATACTGACATTCCGACACGAGTGCGGTGAAGTCCGCTATGTTGCGATTGGCGTCCTCAATGCACGGCTGCACGTGTTGTGCTTCACCGAAACGCCGGGCGGTATCCAAGTGATCAGTTTGCGCAAAGCCAATGACCGAGCGGTAAAACACCATGCCAAAGTCCACTCCCTTGATTGACGCGACCGGTGAAGCCCGCGACCTGACCGCTGCCGATATGCGGCGGTTTCGGCCGGCGAATGAAGTGCTACCCATAACGCTGCTCGCCAGGCTCCAAGGGCGTGGCCCGCAAAAAACACCGACCAAGGAGCGGGTCACGATTCGCCTGTCGGCCGACGTGGTGCAGCGGTTTCGGGACACCGGGGATGGCTGGCAAGCCCGCGTGGATGCAGCGCTTAAGGACTGGCTGAAGTCGCATCAGCCCGCCAACGGCTGAATTGCCTGCGTCAGCAGCGACGTCACATGCAAAGGTCGGGCTATGAAATCACAAAATGTGATTTCATAGCCCGACAGTAGCCCGATGCGGTCACACAGGGTGACCGCATCGTTGCAACGGAAACCCGTTGCAACGAGCGGTTTTCGCAGTGTTTGATGCGATCAAAAATCTCATCGCTGAAGACAAGACACGAAAAGCTGAATCGTGATCAGGATTTTTTCAACTTCTCCGGCACATCACTGGGCACAAAGCAATGCTCAGCGCCGCTAAATTGTGAACAAGTGATTACACTAGCGATATGCCTACGATCAAGCGCATGCCCGAATTCGACGAATGGCTGGGCGGCATCAAAGACACGATGACCCGCATTCGGCTCGGCGTGCGGCTGGACAAGGCACAGCGCGGGCTGATGGGTGATGTCAAGCCTGTCGGCGGTGGCGTTATAGAAATGCGAAAGTTTTTCGGCCCTGGCTGGCGCATGTATTACGTCGAGCAAAACGGCGTGCTGATCGTGATGCTCGGCGGGGGCACCAAGTCCACCCAAAGCAGTGACATTGCCACGGCCATCGCGCTGGCCAAAACCATTGAAGGGATCTGACCATGACTTCGAAACTTCAAAACCCCAAAAAAATCAACGCCGCTGAACTGCCTGACTTTGATCTGGCGGAAATGCTCAACACCGACGAAGACATTGCTGCCTACCTCAGCATCATTTTGGAAGGCGATGACATGAGTGAATTGACGCACGCTCTGGGCGTGGTGGCGCGCTCGCGCGGCATGACCAGTGTGGCCGCGCAGTCGGGGTTGACGCGTGAAGCCCTGTACAAGGCGCTTCGCCCTGATTCAAAACCGCGTTTTGACACCATCAGCCGGGTGTGCAAAGCGCTGGGCGTGCGCTTGGTGGCGCAGCCTGCGCAGCTGTAAAAAACGCGCTGCGAAGCTAACGAAGTTGACATTTCTCGCTGGCGTTGCACCGCTTGGCTCTATGCAACGCCCGCGTTCGATGTCGCTTCCAATTTTTAACGATCAAAGGCTAAAGCATGTTCAAACCTAATGTTGGCAGTGGCATCCGCATTGGCAGGCCCAGGCAAATTCAGGCTGCCGCTGCTTTTGTATTCCTGTCAGCGTTTTCATGCGCCGCCACGGCCGCCGACTGGCGCATGGTGATCGCCAGCCAGGATGTGGTCGTGATGGTGGATGCTGGCACGTTTCGCCGTGACGGGCAGCAGCTGACGTTTCGCAGCGCGGCGTACCCGCCCGTCGCCGACGCTGACGGCTCGGTGGGCAGTGTGGGGGACCTTACATTTGACTGCGCCGGGCGGCGGATGAAAAGCGAGCAGATGCGTGATATTCGCGGCGACGGCAGTACCGTGGAAACGGTCGACGAGCCCGCCGGTTTTGTCGCGATCGCGCCAAAGAGCGTTGCCGAGCTGTTTTTAGACCGCATGTGCCGCATCAAGCCCAACGGAAACAAGATGGACGGCGTAGTGGTCAACGTGCCGCCCGAGGTCGCGGCCCGATCCGTTTTCGGGTTGCTCAAGCTGGGTCTGGACAGCAAGCAGGCCAGCGACCTGGCTACGATGAAATTCTGGGACGAGGCGTCGTTGCTGAGCTGGCTGGATGCCGCCGCAGTGCCCAAGGGCAAGAGAAGCGCGGTTCGCACCGTCCTTGCCGTACAAACCGAGCAGATTCCGCTGCCGCCAGCGCCCATCGTGCCGCTGGCGTCTGCCGTGGCCACGGGCAAGGCGGGCAAGTACACCTACAGCGCGCAAGAATTGGTGGCGGGTTTGTGGCTGCGTGCGGATGGCACCTTTCGCTATGGTTTGACCGTGGGGTCGCTGGACGAAACAGCGTCGGGTCGATGGACCGCTAAAGGCAATCAGATCCAGCTGACCAACGAGCCGCGCCCGACGGCGCCCACCATCACGGCAGGCCCCGGCACGCTGGAGCCTGGCAAGCCGCTGTCGTTGTCGCTGCGCACGTCAGCGGGCAGGGCGGTGCCTGGGGTGGACTTTACGGTGGCGTTTGACGCGGGTGAACCGCTGGAGAGCTACACACAAAGCGAGCGCTGGGTGTTGCCGGTGGGTGAGGCACGCCAGCCGCGTGCCGTGACGTTCGCCTGGCCGTCGTACGGGCTTCGCCCCGCGCGTTTTGCCGTCGACGTCAACGTGGCGAATAGTTTGACGTTTGTCTTCAATCCCAACGATTTTGGTGTCGTCGACCTCACCGGTCTGCGCGTTGACGCAGACAAGGATGGCCTGACACTGCACCGTGACGGCGGCACCATGCGCTTCAACAAGTCCAGCCCATAAGCCGACAACTTGTCGGCTTATGGGGCCGCAAATGG
>JANLUZ010000136.1:0-6100 GCA_031363755.1 Polaromonas sp. | reverse complement strand
CATGCCACTGCTCAAAAACTCAAGGTCTTTGGCCTCGTGTGTTGCACCCAGCATGTTGCTGTCGGTTGAATAGGCTTTTTCAGCTGACATTTTGTAGCCAAAGCCAGCTTGGGTCATGAAGGCCGACATCTCGGCGCGGCCTCCGAGTTCGTCAATGAACAACTGGTCAAGCCACGGTTTGTAGATTTTCAAATCCGGGTTGGTCAACAGGCCGTAACGGTAAAAGCGCTCAATGTCGTTGCCCTTGAAGGTGCTGCCGTCGCCCCAGATGTTGACGTTGTCTTCTCGCATCGCGGCGACCAGCATGGTGCCTGTGACGGCGCGGCCCAGCGGGGTGGTGTTGAAGTAGGTCACGCCGGCGGTGGTGATATGAAACGCGCCAGCCTGCAGCGCAGCAATGCCTTCGGTAGCGAGTTGGCTGCGGCAGTCGATGAGCCGGGCTTTTTCAGCGCCGTATTGCATGGCCTTGCGCGGAATTTCTTCGTAGTCCGGCTCGTCGGGCTGGCCCAGGTTGGCGGTGTAGGCGTAGGGAATCGTGCCCTTGAGCTTCATCCAGTGCAGCGCGGCGCTGGTGTCCAGCCCGCCGGAAAACGCGATGCCGACTTTTTGGCCGATGGGGAGGTGTTGGAGGATGGTGGTCATGTGTGTTTTGTGTGTCCTGTGTGGCGCTGTCGTCGCGAGGCTCAACCGAAGTGGCAGATGTAGTGATAACGGGTGGCCACACGGATTTCAAAACTGGATTGGCCGGGCACGCTGAATTGCTCGCCTTCTGCAGACTCGACCCAGGCGTCGCTGCCAGCGAGCTTGTATTCGCAAGCGCCGCCCACGCATTCCATGATCTCAGGCGCTGCGGTAGTGAAGTTCAGCGTGCTGGGCAGGATCACACCCACCGATTTCTTGGTGCCGTCGGCCAGCGTGATGCTGTGGCTGACGCATTTGCCGTCGAAGTACACATTGGCCTGCGTAGTCACGCTGACGTTGTCGAATGTTGTTGTGGTCATGTTTTGGGAAGGGCTTCACTGCGCGGCGCCCTGGCAGGTATGTACTTGTGAATAAGTCGGCGAAAACACGATTTTAGGGGAAGCCCGCTGCGCCTTTGCAGGTTGGGCGCACGGTGCCGATGAATCCGATTGCCAGGGCAGGGCGTATCTTTGTAATGCTGGACAATGTTGTCCATGAAACAAGATAGCCCGAATAACCTGGACTGCCAATTGATCGCGTTGCTTGACCGTGTTGCGCTGGCTGATCAGGCCGCGTTGAAAGAACTGTACGACCTGACGTCGTCCAAGCTCTATGGCGTAGCGATTCGCGTGGTGACCAACCGTGAGTGGGCAGAAGACGTGCTTCAAGAGGCCTTTCTGAACATCTGGCGAATTGCCGGTGACTACAAGGCCAGCCTGTCGCCGCCTATGGCCTGGATGGGGCTGGTGGTGCGCAGTCGCGGTCTTGATTTTTTGCGGCGACGAACGTCCGACCGGGCTGATGCGGTACTGGAACTGGACGATGTGATGACAGACACCGTGGCTGGGGATTCCCCGAACCCCCTGGACACGACGCAGGCCAGCGAACAGGCCAACGCCTTGCATTTGTGCCTGTCGAAGCTGGACAACAAGCAACGCGAAGTTGTCAGCCTGGCCTACATGCGGGACTTGAGCCACGCTGAGCTGGCCGAGCAGTTGAAACTGCCGCTGGGCACGGTAAAAACCTGGATCCGGCGCGGTTTGGAGCAACTTCGCGGCTGTATGTCGCGGTTTGCGTGATGCGTGTGTGTGCTTTTGTTGGCGTTGGTCAATTGCCGAAATGGCCTGGAACGGCATGAGAAGGGCTTTGTATGAATCTGCTTAAAAATTCTTCCCTGATGGAGCAACTCGGTGCCAGCTACGCGTTGGGCACCCTACGTGGTGGTGCGCGCCGACGTTTTGAAACGCTGGCCCGGGATCACGCGCCGCTGCGGGCGATGGCGTTGATCTGGCAAAGCCGCATGGCGTCACTGGCTGAGCTGCAGCCTCAGGTCGCCCCCAGTGCTGCGGTGTGGAAGCGAATTGAAAACCTGGTCAATGCCGACAAGCAATCCGCCGCATTGGCTGCCGCGCGCCAAGGTGCCGCTTCCGCGCCACCGGCTCAGGGCGGGTGGTGGGCCAGCCTGGGGCTGTGGCGGGGTGCTACAGCCGCTGGCGCCATGGCAGCTGTGCTGGCGGTGGTGGTGGGCGCCAACGTGAACGGCGGGCTGAACGGGCAGGTCAACCAGCTGACCAGCGAGGTCGCGTCGCTGTCGGGCAAGCTGGCGGCAACGCCCGCCATTGAGTATGTTGCCGTGTTGGCCGACGACAAATCGTCGGCCTCGATGTTGGTCACCTTTGACCCCAACACCAGCAAGCTGACGCTCAAGCGGGTCGGCGGATTCAAGGAGCAAGCTGACAAGTCGCTGCAGCTGTGGGCCTTGCCGCAAGGCGGTGGGCCCAAGTCACTTGGCGTGCTGGGGGCTGATGCTGTGGTGCGCCTGACGGCTGCGGACCGTGACGTGCGCGAAGTCCCGGCCCTTGCCATCAGCCTGGAGCCCAAAGGTGGTGTGCCTGCGGGCAGTGGGCCGAGTGGTCCGGTGCTGTTCAAGGGCGCACTGATTCAGACAGCGCCTTGACCGAGTGAAGGCGCGACCATGAAAAAAGGGGCTTCAAGCCCCTTTTTCTGTTGTGCTGTGAAAAAATCAGCCGAGGCCTTAACGCCAATGATGTCCACCATAGCCACCACCGTACCCACGGCTATAGCCCAGATTGAGCGACAGGCCAGTAGGCGCGACCACGGCAGGTGCGTAGTAGGGTTGCTGGTAGTAACTTGACACTGGCTGCACGTAACCGGGCTGCACGTAGACCGGCTGCTGAACCTGCATCTGCTCGACCGGTGCTGGCTGAAAATACGTCTGCGGCTGCTGCTGATAAGGCTGCCTCTGGAAGGCAGGCTGGGGAGGAGCACTCAAGCCGCCCACGGGAGTCACTTGCAAGCGAACGAATTGCCCCGGGTCACTTGCCATTTGCGTGCTGTACTGGGTGCCCTGGTACTCGTACACCACGTTGTAATAGCTGGGCCGATTCTCGTAATAGGTTTGGGTGCCGCACTGTTGCACGTTTTGCACCTGCTGGCGACCCGGGCCTTCAATGTTGTCGCCAAGGATTGCACCGCCGAACAGGCCCAGCATCGTGGCAACCGCCCGGCCGCCGCCGCTGCCGATGGCATTGCCAGCGGCACCGCCCGCCACTGCACCCAAAAGGGCACCGCCACCCGATTTAGGTGCTTGGGTCACAACCTGCTGCATGTTGCACACCTGGCGCGGCACAGCAACCTGCTGAACGACAGGCGTGCTGCTAATTACCCGAGCCATGATGTCGGTTGCCGACGCTACCGTGGCGCCCGCAAGACCCGCTACCGCAAGCGCAGACAGAAGAACGATGTGTTGGATTCGTACTTTTTTCATGTTGACAACTCCTTGTCATTGCCAGAAATGCCTGGCCCCCAATCGCCGAAGAAACGCTGTGAAGTCACCGTGCCGCTCTTGCCGCTCTTGCCGCTCTGGCAGTTTGCTTTGCTGAACAGCCTAAGCGCAGCTAATTTTAAAGTTTTGAGCATTTGAGCGCCACAGGGTTCAGTAAATCGGCAGTGAATCGCGGGTAAAGGTGAAATTTGACCGATATTGAACGGTTGTCGCGCATCCATTCAACGTGACCGGACATCGCGCTTACCCCAGTTTTCTAGGCTTGCAGCTTCCTGGCCCAGCTTGCCGCGTCAAACCCGACGGTGACCTCGCCGTCGCTCCATTCAACCACCGGCCGCTTGATCACGCTGGGCTGGGCCGCCATGAGCACCATGGCGCCTGCGTCGTCGCTGGCTGCAGCTTGCGCGCTAGCGTCCAGCTTGCGCCAGGTGGTGCCCTGCCGGTTGATCAGTCTGGCGGTGCCCAGGGTCGCGACCCACTTTGGCAGCAGATCGTCAGGAACACCTGATTTCTTGAAGTCGTGAAAGCCGTGGGCCTGGGCCTGGGCCGTGAGCCAGGCACGGGCTTTTTTCATGGTGTCGCAGTTGGGAATGCCGTAGACGATGATCATCTGGCGATTTTGGCATGTTCGGCCGCTGAAAAACTCAAAATAACGATCAAATAGGGCGCTAGCCCAGGCATTTACTGCCTGTAATGCTCCTTTATTTATAGTGTTTATCAGGTCAAGGCGTTTCAGGCTCGCCACTTCCGGGCGGGTTGCAAGGTCAAACTGATATCGTCGGTTCTGCCATGGTGCTGCGCGACAATTGGCCACCATGAACCCAACGCCCGCCCTCACTCCCCCTGCAGAAAAGTCTCTGGCCGATTGGCTGACTTATTGCGAAGCCCTTCACCCCACGGTCATCGACATGGGCTTGGCGCGGGTGCGTGCCGTGGCTGACCGCATGGGCTTGGCCTTTGCCTGCCCGGTCATCACGGTGGCCGGCACCAACGGCAAGGGATCCAGCTGTGCGATGCTGGCGTCGATTCTGGGGCAGGCGGGCTATCGCACCGGCGTGTTCACGTCGCCGCATCTGGTGGATTTTGAAGAGCGCTGCCGCATCCGCGGTGACATCGTGCAAAGCGCCGAGTTGGTGTGTGCTTTCGCAGCAGTCGAGCAGGCGCGCGGTGAAATTTCACTGACCTATTTTGAGTTCACGACGCTGGCGATCTTGCAAACGTTGGCCGCGGCCAACCTTGACGTCGTGATCCTTGAAGTCGGCCTGGGTGGTCGGCTGGATGCTGTCAACATCATTGACGCGGATTGCGCCCTCATCACCAGCATCGACCTGGACCACATGGAGTTTCTGGGCACCACGCGCGAGGCCATCGGCTTCGAGAAAGCCGGCATCATGCGGCCCGGCAAGCCGGTGGTGGTGAGCGACCCGGTGCCGCCGCAAAGCATCGTGGACCATGCGCGGGCGATCGGCGCTGAGCTGTGGAGATTCGGGGATGATTTCAATTTCTCGGGCGACAAGCAGCAGTGGGGCTGGGCCGGTCGGGGCAGGCGGTATTCGGGGCTGGCCTACCCGGCGTTGCGCGGGGCCAACCAGCTGGTCAATGCCGCCGGGGTACTGGCGGCGCTGGCCGCCGTGCGCGACCTGCTGCCAGTCACAGCCCAATCGGTGCGCGGCGGGCTGGCAATGGTCGAGCTGCCGGGGCGTTTTCAGATTGTGCCCGGCCAGCCGACGCTGGTGCTGGACGTGGCGCACAACCCGCATTCGGTGGCGGCGCTGACGGAAAACCTCGACGCCATGGGTTTTTACCCCTGCACCCACGCGGTTTTCGGGGCTATGGGCGACAAAGACCTGACCGCCATGCTGGCGCGTATCGGCCCGATTGTCGACAAGTGGTATTTCACCGATTTGCCCACGCCGCGTGCGGCGACTGGCCAGCAGCTTGCGGCGCAGTGGCGGGCCACCGTAGAGGGTGAAAAGATGCCTTCAAGTCACCACGCCAGCCCGGCAGACGCGCTGGCGGCCGCTGTCGGCGCAGCAGACCCCGCTGATAGAATCGTAGTTTTTGGATCGTTCTACACCGTGGGTGGTATCTTGAAAACAGGCGTGCCACGGTTGTTTGCGCCGCACGCCGCCGCGTGATGCGTAGAAGCCCCGGGCCGGTTACAAGGTGCAGGGAGTTGCTGTGGAAGCGTTCGGCGCCGGATTGATTCTGGTGTTTCTTTCCCAGCTTCACCCGGTCAACTACCTCTTTACCAACGTTAATCGACATTAATTGACGTTAATCGAAGTTAACCGACACACACACAGCGGCGTACTGCAACGTCAAGCGCCGCAAAAGTTTACGGACCCAGGCCGACCATCCATGCCGTTTTTCAACTTTCGCCGCAATCAAAACGCTCCCGCCACCTCCCAGGGTGCCGCTCCGGAAAGCGCCGAAACCCTGCGCCGGCGGGCCAAACATCGGCTGATCGGCTCCGTCGTGCTGGTGCTGGCGGGCGTGATTGGTTTTCCGTTGGTGTTTGACACCCAACCTCGGCCTGTGGCGGTCGATATTCCGATTGAAATTCCTGGCAAAACAGCGGTCAAACCGCTTGTACGGCCCCCAGTGACGCCC
>JANLUZ010000135.1:0-14675 GCA_031363755.1 Polaromonas sp. | reverse complement strand
TGTCTTTTCGGGGGATTTGTTTCCGGCTTATCACGAAAACGTGGCTTCTACAGCAGGGCTATACATCAACACCATTGTCTTGCCGTGCCCTGTGCTCCGGGTTGCGCCGCTCACAAAAGTATTACCCAAAGCCGAGGTTGTGCGTCTCTTGATAAAGCATGTGCTTACTGCAATGACATACCGGGATATGGCCACGGCTGATGTCTCGCCGCCTATAGTTCTGATCGTTCCCACGCAAGACGACATTCAAGGGCGGGGGCGTAACGACCTAATTGCACGGGCAGCCCCAACAATGGTTAAGCACGGGAATCGCCTGTTCGGCAGCTCGTTCCAAGAGTTGGATGAGGTAATCGAGTTTTGCAGTGGCCTGCGAAGCGTGGATGAGGTAGTTTCCCGTCTTATGAGCCCGGAACGGCTGTTGTTCGACACCGCATGGGGCGGAAATGCGGCACATCAGCTACGCGGAGCTATGGCCAAGAATTCTGTACCACCGGGGATGGCGCGGGAGGTTGCAGGTCATGACGTAATAGGCGCTTGTCTTGGCCGAATGCCACAAGCAATGGCCGCTGAGGACGCCGCATATCAATTTGGCGGATCGCCTCTTATCGCGGCGCCCACGTCTTGGAACTACTACACGTGGCTCCTTGAGTACCAGGGTACAACGGCGCAAAATCAATCCGGCAATCTTCAGGTACGCCACGTTGCTCGCGCGTTGACTGCTGAAGCAGGCGTCAATTTAGAGTGGCTTGGCAATGTGCCACCCCAGACTGTTCTCGAAATCCGAAAAAATGGGCAGGCAGAGGAGCTGCGAGCACTTCTGGCCGACGGCCTATCAGATTTGCTAAAAATCAACCCAGAAAACCACTTTCGAATTGCTGATCAAGTCATTGAAAACTTGGAGGCCGCGTTTAGAAAGCACCAGAGCCAGCTTTCAGAGGCAAAGCTTAAAAAACTGAAGCTCTACGGCCTAGACGTGCCAACATGCTTGGCAGTCGGAGGCATCGGAATCGCGGGGGCTATAACAGGCAATGTGGCACTTCAAGGGATTTCTGCAGCACTTAGTGTGGCTGGATTGGCAACGATAAAGGATATGAAAAGCAAGTATGTCGAAATTGCGGCTGCAGACAGGGTACGGCGAGCGTCGCCAACTGGAATTCTTTTCAGCCACATTGCCAGGTAAAGCGGAAGCACGTTGCAGGCGTCCAGAGCTACAGAGTAGTGCGGCTCGAGGCCTCGAAGAAAAGCGTTTTCCATCTTCTCAAAGACCTTGATCTCACTCAGGTGCGGCAAAATCCAGGCAAATCAACAATTGACAGCCCCGTGCGTTTGTCACAACATACAAACATTGATTCAACGAGATATATCAAGATGACCATCCACACCTTCTCCAGCCGCGACTTCACGCGTGACGTGTCTGCAGCCAAGCGTGCAGCGGCCAACGGCCCTGTGTTCATCACTGACCGGGGGCGGCCGGCTTTTGCGTTGCTTGAAATTAATGATTACTACCGAATTGCTGGACAAAAACCGGCTTCACTACTCGATGTGATGGACGGCATTGCGGGCGGGGAAAACATCGATTTCGACCCGCCTCGCCTCAATCTGACCGTCCAAGGCACCGCGTTTGAATAAGTTTGATTGAGGGCGATTCATGTTCGTATTGGATACCAATGTCATCTCTGAGCTGCGGCGCGGCAAACCTCGTCAATCTGCTGAAGTTCGGGCATGGGCGGCCGGGCAGCCCAGCGGCAGACTTTTCTTGTCAGCCATCACCATCCTTGAATTGGAGATGGGCGTATTGGCGTTAGAAAGGCGCACCCCGCCGCAGGGAAGCGCCCTACGTACCTGGCTGGCTGGCGTGCGTGAAGCGTTCGCTGGCCAAATTTTGCCGTTCACCGACATCACCGCTACGGTATGCGCTGCGCTGCATGTGCCTAACCCCCGCTCAGAGCGCGATACCATGATAGCTGCAACAGCGCTTGAGCACGGCTTTACCGTGGTGACACGAAATGTTCCGGACTTTGCGGGTACGGGCGTGGGGCTGGTGAACCCTTGGTCACTAGACAGTAACTGACTTCGCCGAATTCCTGGGCTTGTGTAGCCGCATAACTTCGTTTCACGAAGTGAGCGTCTCCCAAACCCCGCAACGCCCATCGTGCTCTATGCCCGTTATTCAACGGTCACACTCTTTGCAAGATTGCGGGGCTTATCCACATCCGTTCCCCGCGCACAAGCGGTGTGATACGCCAGCAACTGCAGCGGCACAACATGCAGCAGGGGGCTGAGGGCACCGTAGTGCTCGGGCATGCGGATGACGTGCAGGCCTTCGCTGCTCTCGAGCTGGCTGTCGGCGTCGGCCAGCACATACAGCACGCCGCCCCGGGCGCGGACTTCTTGCAGGTTACTTTTTAGTTTTTCGATCAGGCTGTCGTTGGGGGCGACGGCCACAACGGGCATGGCGCTGGTGACCAAAGCCAGCGGGCCGTGTTTGAGCTCGCCAGCGGGGTAGGCTTCGGCGTGGATGTAGCTGATTTCCTTGAGCTTGAGCGCGCCTTCCATGGCGATGGGGTAGTGCATGCCGCGGCCCAGGAACAAGGCGTTTTCCTTCTTGGTGAAGTCTTCCGCCCAGCTGATGAGCTGGGGCTCCAGCGCCAGCACGGCGGCCAGGGCCACAGGCAGGTGGCGCATGGCTTTGAGATGGCGAGCTTCGTCTTCCTCGCTCAGCCGGCCTTTGTTTTGCGCCAGCGCCAACGTCAACAGGAACAGCCCAGCCAGCTGGGTGGTGAAAGCTTTGGTGGAGGCCACGCCAATTTCAACCCCCGCTCGGGTGATGTAGGCCAGCGCACATTCCCGCACCATGGCCGACGTGGCCACGTTGCAAATCGTCAGCGTGTGCAGCATGCCCAGGCCTTGCGCATGGCGCAGGGCGGCCAGGGTGTCGGCGGTCTCGCCGCTTTGGCTGATGGTGACCACCAGGGTGCGAGGGTTGGGCACGCTGGTGCGGTAGCGGTATTCGCTGGCCACTTCGACCTGGCAGGGAATGCCGGCAATCGCTTCCAGCCAGTACTTGGCGGTGCAGCCGCTGTAGTAGCTGGTGCCGCAGGCCAGGATGAGCACGTTGTCAACGGCGTTGAACACGCGGTGGGCGCCGTCGCCAAACAGCTCGGGCACGATGCCGGCGACGCCTTCGAGCGTGTCGGCAATGGCGCGGGGTTGCTCGAAAATCTCTTTTTGCATGTAGTGGCGATACGGCCCCAGCTCAGCCGCGCCGCTGTGGGCCAGCACGGTTTTAACCGGGCGCTGGGCGGGTTTGCCGTCTTTGCTAAACACCCAGTACTTGCCCAGCTGCAGGTCGACCAGGTCGCCCTCTTCCAGGTAGACGATCTGGTCGGTTACCCCCGCCAAAGCCATGGCGTCGCTGGCCAGGAAGTTTTCGGAATGGCCCGTGCCCACACCCAGAATCAAGGGTGACCCCGCGCGGGCACCCACCACGCGGTGCGGCTCGTCTTTGCAGAACGCGGCAATGGCGTACGCCCCGCGCAGCTGCTGCACGGCGGCTTTGAGGGCTTCAAACACGTCGCCGTCGTACAGGCTGTCGACCAGGTGCACGATGACTTCGGTGTCAGTCTGGCTGTTGAACACGTAGCCCTTGGCCTGCAGCGTGCGGCGCAGTTCTTCGTGGTTTTCGATGATGCCGTTGTGGACCAGGGCGACACGGCCCGCCTTGTCGCCCACATCGCCCGTGCCGTGGCTGAAGTGGGGGTGCGCGTTGTGCACCGCTGGTGCGCCGTGAGTAGCCCAGCGGGTGTGGGCGATGCCGGTGCCGCCTTCAAGGTGTTCGGCGCTGACCTGCGCCTGCAGCTCGGCCACGCGGGCGGTGCTGCGCGCGCGCTTCAGGCCGCCTGCGTAGACGGCCACGCCGCACGAGTCGTAGCCCCGGTACTCGAGCCGCTGCAGGCCCTGCACCAGGATGGGAACGATGTTTTGCGTAGAGACCGCCGCCACGATGCCGCACATAGAAAAACCTTGAAAGGAAAAAGATGTCCTGATGCTAGCGATTCGGGTATTTTTTATCTTGCAAAAATTATTAATTTTTGAAATTAAATTTCTAAATACGGCAGGGTTGATTGAATATTCCATAAATAATAAAACCATGGAACAAATCACGCTTGATGACACTGACTTGAAACTGCTGGACGCCTTGCAAACCGATGCGTCACTGAGCAACCAGGCGCTGAGCGCGCGGGTGCATACCTCGCCGCCGACCTGTTTACGCCGCGTCAAACGCTTGCACGACATCGGCTTGATCGAGCGGCAAGTGGCGCTGCTCAACCCCGACAAACTGGCCACCGTGCTGGGCCACGGCCTGACGGCGATTGTGGAGATCACGCTGGACCGGCAGGGTGCTGAACACCAGGCAGCTTTTGAGGCGCGGGTGGCCGGGGATGCCGCCGTGCAGCAGTGCTACCAAACCTCACCCGGGCCGGACTTTGTACTGGTGGTGCAGGCCGCTGACATGCCGCGCTACCAGGCACTGGCGCAGCGCCTGTTCACTGCAGATGCCAATGTGCGCAATGTGAAGGCGTTTTTTAGCCTCAAACGATCAAAATTTGAGCCAAAAGTGCCTCTAGTCCAGGTATTTACTGCCTAAGCAGCTATTAAAAACAGAGCAATCGTTAGCCAGCATTGCCGGATGCATCTGCCGCCAGGCTGCCGCGCGCTGGCTTGAGCAGCGCCCACGCCATCAGCGCCAGTGCCAGCGCCCCCGCCACCAACACACCCCACAGCACCAGGCTGCGAGCAGGCGGGCTCGAGCTCACGGGCGACGCGGTGATGAGGGCAACACTGGCGTCGCCGCCAGACACCACCGCCAACGGCAACGCCGCCACCTGCCGGGCCAGTTCATCCGTGTCGGTGTTCAGCGCTGGCACGATGCTGCCCAGCGGCAGCCAGGCACTGGCGGCCTGGTCCAAACCAGCGGCCAGCGTGAACGGCGCCGGCCCGCTGGCCACAAACACCAGCTGTACCGGCTCGAACAGCACGGTGACCTCGGGCGGCGCGGCAAAGCCGGGCGTTTTTTCGTCGGCTTCGAGCTTGATGTCACGCGCGCTGCTGCCGGGCAGGGCCACCGGGCCACTGGTTTGCAGCTTGCTGGCTGACTGCAGGCTGTACACCACGGTGCTGGCCAGCGGCTGCCAGGGCTGGTTGGCGCCCTGGCGGCCCAGCACCCGCAGCGGAATCACCACATTGCTGCCCTCGGGCCGCACCTGCAGCGCCGCCACGGGCGTGGCAAACGGCAGTGAAAAACTCACCACGTGCGGGCTGTTCAACACGGGCGCGGCCACGGTAGCCGATGGGCGCACAACAGCCGGAGCGTCGGCCGCAGTGACCAGCGTGGCGCTGCGCAGCGTCACACCGGCCAGCTGGCCCGAGGCGTCGGCCCAGCTCACCCGCAGGTATTGGCCAGCCAGGCGCGTGGCCGCAAATGTGAGTGTGGATGCGCCCAGGTTGGCGGTGCCCTTGGCCGGGGCCGTCGTGGTGGCCTCGGCGCGGTACAGCACGGTTTCGGCGAGCGGCCGCCAGGTCGCCAAGTCGGCGCTACTCGCCACAGTGAAGGTGATGGGCTGGCCAACGGGCAGGTCAGCGTCCAGCATCAGCGCAACGGCGGGGCGCTGAACACCGCGTGCGTCCAGCAAAGCGCCCAAGGTTTGCGGGCCGGTGGGGCTGGCCGACCGTGTGGCGGGTGATGCAGGCGCGGCGCTAGCCGCAACACCGCCCGATGCAGCGGTGTTGACGGTCACCACCCGCTCGCGCAGGCCGTTGCGGCTGCGTTCCTCGATGCGCAGCGCCAGGCCGTCCAGCGCGCTGGAAGAGGTCGCGTTGCCCAGCAGCGGGTAAGCGGGCAGCACGGTTTGCTGGCGCCCAGCCTCGGCAGGCGGTACGGGGCTCAGCGCCATCGGCACCGCCTGACCGCTGGCATTGAACACCCGCACGTCGGCGTAGCTAGGTGCCTGCAGAGCGACCAGCGCCTGGGCGGGCAACGCCAGGCGCTGCAGGGGCGCGCCGTTGGCCACGGTCAAAGGCAGGCGCAGCGCGTAGGCCGAAGGGTTGCCCGCATCGGCAGCACACGCCGGGGTGGGCAGCGCGCAGAACGCCAGCCAGACCGCACACGCCAGCAGTTGGTGAGTGGGAAACATCATGGAACGGCTCCTGGGGAATCTTGGGAAGGTGAAAGTGACGGGACGGGCGCAGCGTCAAGCGTTGTCGGCAAGGCTTTAGGCGGCAGCGGCGCAAAGTAGCCGACCACCAGCATCAGCACGCCCACGGCGATGAAGGCGATGATGCGTTCTGCCCCGCCAACGTTCGACAAATCCACCAGCAGCAGCTTGAGCACCACCACGCCCAGCAGCGCAGCGCCTGTCAGCCACAGGGTGCGCTGCACGCGCCGGTGGGCCAACACCATCAGGCTGAGCGCCAGCAAGCTCCACAAAATCGCGTAGCCGGTTTGCACCACAAAGCTGGCGAACAGGCTCGACGCCGCCCAGCGCACCCCGAAAAAGTGGTGCGCCACGCGCAGCCACACGGTGTTGAGCATCACAAACGCCAGCGCGGCCACCGCCACCAGCGCGCCCCGGCCCGTTACCCCCGCCCACACGCGACCAACCCCTTGCGGCTGTGACGCCAGCACCACCCGCCGCCAGAACACCAGGGCCGCCAGGCTCAATGCCAGCGTCAAATCGGCCGGGTTGAGCAGCGGGAGGTAGGGCAGCGGCGCGGTGCGGCCCGGCGAATGCACGGCCATGGCCAGCGCGCCCGCAAACACCAGCGCCGCCAGCGGCACGGCCGCATGCCAGTAGTAGGCCGCTGCGTGGGGGTTGAGCGGCCAACGGGAGCTGGCCAGGCGCGCGTCGGTGTTGGCGCGGCCTGCCCAGAGCGCCAGCGCCATCAGCACGCCGATGGCGCTGACCAGCATCACCACGCTGGCCCAGGAGGTTTGCCACAGGTCGCCGCGCCCGATGAAGTACCACAGGCAGTCGGCCAGCAGCACCGTGACGAGCCACGCACCGCCCGTGTGAAGGCGGCGGTTCAGCGCGGGCGGGGCCAGCGCCTGCGCGTCGCTGGTGCGCAGCATCCACACTTGCAGCGCCACGGCCAACAGCCACACGGCCCACGCCGGGGTTTGCAGCACGCTGTAGCCACTGGCAGCCTGCATGAGATAGAACACCGTCATCACCGGCAGGCTGGCGCGCGCAGGCCAGGTGGCCACCGCCCAATGTTTGACCAGCCCCAGGCGCTGTGACAGCGCGGCGCTCATCAGCAAGGCCGTCATCACCAGCAGCTGTGCGGTGCTTTGGCCAAACACCGCTTCAGGCACCAGCCCCACCTCCACAGCGGGCCGCTGACGCACGATTTCCAGGCCCCACGCCAGGCACCAGAACAAAGACCCGAACAGGTACACCGGGCTGGACAGCCGCCCTTCCAGCCGGGCGTACAACACCGCCCAGCGCGAGCCACTGTGCGGCAGCGGCCCGCGCAGCCACCACGCCAGCAGCATGGCGGGCACGCCCACCAGCAGCGCGCCGATGAAGGCCGCATTCACCAGCGGGTAACTCGCCACGTTGCCATCGACCGTGGCCAGAAAGCTCAGCGCCGCCACGGCTTGCAGCACGAGCCCGAAGGCACGCGGCATCCAGCGGGCCTGGCGCATGCCGACCCAGAAGGCGGCTGCACCCTCCAGCGCCCACACGGCCGAGGTTAGGCGCGCGTCCAGCCCCAGCGGCACCGCCAGTGTGGCAAAGCCCACGCCCAGCGCGATGAAACACTCGACCAGCAGGGCGTAGCGAGCCGGTTGCTGGCGCAGCCGGAGCACTGCCGCCAGCCCCAGGTACAGCGCGCCAAACGCCAGCGCCGAAAACGCCGCGCCCATCTCAAACGACTGCACCAAGCCCGCCTGCAGCGCAAAGCCCGCCAGCGGCGTGCCAAACACCAGTGTGCTGTCTACGGCGCCGCTGCTGTTCAGCCCGATGCGGGTGGGCGTGTTGCGGGCGTAAAACACAGCGGTAAACACATAAATCAGCACGAACAGCGCCAAAAACAGCTGGGCGCTGACGTAGTTCTCAGGGCTGTACTTCAGCGCGCCCCAGGCGGTTGCCACGCCAAAGGTGGCCACAAAGCCCACCAGGTTCAACACGCGCCAACTGCGCCGGTCGGCGATGAACAAAATCGCCACATTGAGCACGGTGTAGTAAGTGAACAGGCCGATGTGACTGCCCTGCCCGGTCGACAGCAAAATCGGCACCGCAAAGCCGCCCGCAAACGCCGCCACTGCGAGCGCGCGGGAGTTTTGCAGCAGAGCCAGCGCGCAGCTCAGCGCGCACACCACGGTCATCAACCCAAACGCGGCTAGCGGCGGCAGCAGCGCATACAGCCTGAAGGCGGCAAACACGGTGAGGTACGTCACCGCCACGCCGGCGCCCTGCAGCGCCAGCGCAAAGCCGGGCCTGGCGCTGCGCTTTTGAAACCCGACACCCAGCAGCGCCATGCCCACCGCGCCAATAGCAGCCAGCCGAAACTCAACCGGCAAGAAACCTGCCACAGAGGCGTAGCGCGCTAAAAACGACAAGCCAATGAACAAGATCACCAGGCCCACGCGCACGATGGTGTTGCCGCCGAGCAACCAGGTCTTGGCGGCGGCCAAGGCCTGGTCTGCAGCGCCGGGCGCAGCGGGCGATGCCGGGGTGCCTGCGTCGAGGCGCGCGGTTGCAGGCCTTGCTGGGCGGGGTTCGGCGGCTTTGAACGCCGGCGCCATGGTAGCGGGTGCGGCCGGGTGCGGCCGGGCTGGCAGTGCCATCCAACGCACTGTCGTCAAAGTCGGCCAGCACGCGGGCGCGTTCATCCGCGTCGAAGCCTTGCTGTTCATTAGCCAAGCTGGGGTTGCTTGAGACGACCTTGGCCGGAGCGGTGGTGACGCTCGCCATCGGCATCACTTTTGCGTTGGCGTTGGCGTTTGCACTTGCATTTGCATTTGCCAGGCTCGCCGCGACCTCGCGTCGCACAGCCCCGCGCAAGAACCAACCGGCCGCCCAGCCGATCAACGCCCCCAGGAACAGTCCGAACCCATCCCCAGAAGGCCATAACAGGCCCACCACCCCGCCCAAAACCAAGCCCCAGATCACCATGTGCGCTCCCCCTTGTTATGACGGCGAGGGTACAGGAAGGCGCGCGGTGGGCCTTTTAAGCGCTCTGGCAGCCTGCCACACGCGCTGGCATAGCCCTGCGGCCTAAAAATAGAACCAAATTACCTGCTAGCCCATGTTTTTACTGCCTGGGCAGCTATTGAATCAGGAGCACTTCGGCGCCCAGCATTCAGCGCGGCTTGGTGGTCTTCTCAGGCCGTCGCCAGTTTGGCAGGCTGACCTGCTTGCCCCGCGCCACCGCCAGACCGCCCGGCGGCGTGCTTTTGGTGATGGTCGAGCCGCCGCCCACCGTGGTGCCTGCGCCAATCGTCACCGGCGCCACCAGCACGCAGTTGCTGCCGATGTGCGCGTCGGCCTCGATCACGGTGCGGTGCTTGTTGGCACCGTCGTAGTTGGCGGTGATGCTGCCCGCGCCGTAGTTCACCCGCTCCCCGACGGTCGCATCCCCCAGATACGCCAGGTGATTGGCCTTGGCGCCCCGGGCCAGCGTTGAATTTTTCACCTCGACAAAGTTGCCGATGTGGACCTCAGCGCCCAGTTGCGCGCCGGGGCGCAGGCGGGCAAACGGGCCGATCAGGGCGCCCTCGCCCACCGACACGCCCAGCGCTTCGCCGTCGATGTGGGTGAAGGGGGAAATCACGGCGCCCGCCGCAATGGTGGCGTTGGCGATCACGCAGTTCGCGCCAATGCGCACGCCGTTGCCCAAGGTCACCTCGCCGTCGAACACACAGTTCACGTCGATTTCCACGTCCTCACCGCAGCGCAGGGTGCCGCGCTGGTCCAGCCGCGCCGGGTCGGCCAGGCGCACGCCCTGCGCCATCAGCGTGTTGGCCAGGCGGCGCTGGGCAATGCGCTCCAGCTCGGCCAGTTGCTGCGGGCTGTTCACACCGGCCACCTGGGCGGCATCAAGAATCTGGTGCGCCACCACCGCCACGCCGTCAGCAGCGGCAAACTTCACGATGTCGGTCAGGTAGAACTCGCGCTGCGCGTTCTGGTTGTCCAGCCGGGCCAGCCACGGGCGCAGCAAGCGGGTGGGCACCGCCATGATGCCGCTGTAAATCTCGGTGATCTGGCGCTGCGCCTCGGTCGCGTCCTTGTGCTCGACGATGGCCGCCACCTGGCTTGAGGCCTTGTGACCGGCACGCACGATGCGGCCATAACCGGTCGGGTCTGGCAGGCTAAGCGTCAGCAGCGCCAGCCGCTGGCCGTCGCACTGGGCCAGCAAGGCGGCCAGCGTGTCGGCCTGGGTCAAGGGCACATCGCCCGACAGCACCAGCGCCACGCCGTCGTCGGCCAGCAGCGGCACCGCCTGCTGCACCGCATGGCCGGTGCCGAGCTGGGGCTCCTGGCGGGCAAATTTCATGTCGAACAGGCCGCTGGCCAAGGCGAATGCTGCCGTGGCTGCTTCAACTTCCATAGCACCGTGCCCGGTGATGACCACGCAGCGGCGCGCCGATACCTGGGCCGCACAGTCCACCACGTGGGCCAGCAAAGCGCGCCCCGCCAATCGGTGCAAC
The DNA here is from genome assembly GCA_031363755.1 of Polaromonas sp. Classification (GTDB taxonomy): domain Bacteria; phylum Pseudomonadota; class Gammaproteobacteria; order Burkholderiales; family Burkholderiaceae_C; genus Polaromonas. The sequence goes on along the minus strand of JANLUZ010000135.1, from coordinate 3,964 downwards.
ACTTTGGGCAAACGGCTTTTCATGCGCGTGCCTTTGCCGGCGGCCATGATGATGACGTCGATCGGGAGAGTCATGAAAGTTCCTGTTGTTGCATTGGCTGTTGAAAGGAAGTGCGCATGCGTGAAATAAGGCGCCGCCTCGGAATTATCGGGGCGCTGTTGAGCCTTGTGGCCGCCCTGCTGGCGTCGGGCTGCAGCACCCTGACAGCAGCACGGCTGGCTTACAACCAGGCCCCCGAGCTGGCCTATTGGACGCTGGATGCCTACGCCGACTTCAACGGCGCGCAAAGCCTGCAGGCCAAGGCGGTGCTGGCGCGCTGGCAAGACTGGCACCGCCACACGCAGTTGCCGCTGTACGCCGCCACATTGCGTGCGCTGCAAGCGCAGTTGCCGCAGGACATCAGCGCCGACCAGGCCTGCAGCGTGGTGGCAGACGCCCGGCAAACGGTCATGGTGTCACTCCACCACGTCGAGCCAGCAGCGGCCAGCCAGGCCGCCACACTGCAGCCGGCCCAGCAGGAGGCGATGGCCCGCAAATTTGCCAAAAGCAACGCCGAATGGCGCGGAACCTACCTGACGGTCAGCCCGCAAAAAGCCCAAGCCAAACGCCTGGAGCAAGCCACTGACCGCTCTGAATGGCTGTACGGCGCGTTGAACAGCGCCCAAAACGAGGCGCTCAAGCGCTCGGTCAGCCAGTCGGTCTTTGATGCGGCACTGAGCGATGCCGAACGCCTGCGCCGCCAGGACGACACCTTGCAGACGCTGCGCGGGGTGATGGCCAACAATGCCACCGCCACCGTCAACGCCACCGCCGCTGTGCACGCACTCGTCGCCCGGTCATTCACATCGCCCAACACCGCGCACCGCCGCTACCAGGACGCCCTCACGCGCGAAGGCTGTGTGCTGTTTGCCGAGCTGCACCAGCGCGCCAGCGCCACTCAACGCAGCCACGCCGCGCAAAAACTGCAGCGCTACGAATCGCTGTTGCTGAGCCTGGCCGAGCCGTCTTAATACCCGCGGTCCTCATAAATCGCAAACCCGTTCTTAGAGCAGCGGCACGCGCCGCAAGGGCTGGTCGTAGTAGTCGGCAATGCGCTGTAGCGCCTTGGTGTTGAGCAGGCGCAGGCGGCCGTACTGAAGCTCGTGAAGGCCCAGTTTCTGCAGACGCCTGAGCGTCTTGTTGGTATGCACCAGAGACAGCCCCAGCGTGTCGGCGATGTGCTGCTGGTTGATGGGGAATTCAACGGACGCGGGCTGGTCGTCGGCGTCCTGGGTCGCCAGCCCGATGCGGTCCAGCCGCCGGTACAGATGCATCAGCAGCATGGCCACGCGCTCGGTAGCGTTACGCCGCCCGGCGGTGACCAGGTTGTCGTCCACAAAGCCTTCTTCCCGCGCCGACAGCCAGGTCACGTCGTAGCCAATGCTGGGGTACTGACGAAACAGGTTCCATAAGCCGTCGCGCGGGAACACGCACAGCGTCACATCAGTCACCGCTTCAATGCCGTGCATGGCGCCATCGGCAAACTCCTGCTGAAGCCCGATCAGGTCACCCGGCAGCAAAAAATTGAGAATCTGCCGCCGCCCGTCGCTGAGTGACTTGTAGCGAAACGCCCACCCCGAATACAGGGTGAACAGCTTGCCGTTGGGGTTGTGTTCACGCAGGATCGTGCCACCAGCGGCAACGGCTCGCGTGCCCGTTCGAAAGCCTTCAATGAAAGCCAGCTCGTCCGGCTGAATCACCGCAAAGTTTTCAGTTTTTCGCAGCCCGCAGTCGGCGCACGTTGGCGGGCACTGTGGGCGCTTTCGCGGGGCGGGGCTCTGAGGTGTTTTGCTTGGGGTTGTCATGGCGGATCAGTTTAGGGCGGGGCGGCCATTCAAGGGCGGCAAAACGCTGATGTCCGCGTGTTTTGCCGCCCGGTGTTGTGTGTTGCCAGCGGAGGCCGCAAGCTGTGTCTTTTGACGTTGCTTGTTTTTTGTCACATGGCTACATTCGCCTGACGTTATGAATGTATTACACCAACTTTACGAGGTGCTCTATGTGAGCAGGCTCGACAGCTCTGTTCCCTTCAGTGCCGTCGCCGCCATCACGCGCCACGCGCGCACGGCTAACGAGGCGAGCCAAGTCACCGGCTTGCTGGTTTTTGATGGCCACCGGTTTTGCCAGCAAATCGAAGGCCATAAAAAAACAGTGCTGGCGCTGATCGAAAAAATCAAGGTCGACCCACGCCACAAGCACGTCGAGGTGGTGCACCACGGTGACCTTGGGCAGCGGCGGTTTCACGCTTTCAGCATGGGCTATAGCGCCGTCGAAGACGTTGACGCGCTGGCGACCCTTGAGCAGCAGTATGGCCAGCAAGCCATAGCCAGCTTCATGAAGCTGGCGGGGACTGTCGAGCTGTGACAGGCGCACTCTCAACGGTGAGCCGCTACTTTTTTTGAAAAAACACCACATGCTGCCAAGGCAGCGTGCTGGCGGTGCGCTCCCACACCAGCGGGTGCAGCGCGGCTTCGCGTTTGATCTGAGCCTCGCTCATCTTGTGCAGCGCCTTGATGGGCACGCTGTCGTCCTCGGCCCGGTATTCCACAAACACCACCCGCGCGCCCGGCTTGAGCGCACGCACCAGGCTGCGCATAACTTCTTGCGGAAAGGCCAGCTCGTGGTAGACATCCACCATGATGGCCAGGTCGATGCTGTTCGGGGCTAGTTGCACGTCTTGTTCGGTCGCCAGCACGGGTTGAATGTTGCTGAGTCCGGGTTGCCGGGCGACATTTTTGAGCAATGCCACCATCTGCGGCTGCACATCCACCGCAAACACAGTGCCGCCCGAGCCCACCGTGCTGGCCATTCGGCGGCTGTAGTAGCCTGAACCGGCGCCCACATCGGCCACCACCATGCCGGGCCGCAGGGCCAGCGCCTGCATCAACAGGTCGCTGCGCTCTTCTTTTTCACGGTCGGCGCGCTCCAGCCAGGCTGCACCTTCAAAGCCCATCACACCGGCGATGTCTCGACCCATGAAGCGCTTGCCAATTCCGTCCCGGCCCGCTGGCACATTTTGGTAGGCCGACTGGGGCTGTGCCGGCGCCGGTTGGGCCGCCGCAGGCAGGGCGACAAGCACTGTGGCGGCCACAGCGCTCGCGCAAAATTTCTGGAACAACATAGACAGGCGACGAATTTGCATCCCGCCAGTTTATGGCTGGCATGCCGCGCGCGCCAGAGGGTCGGCCACGGCTAACGCGGCTGAGACGGCATTAGGCCGCGTTGCGTGACCCAGGCTGCGTTTGAGAGCAACTGCAACACGCTGGCGCGCCGCACGCGTCACCCGACTGACCCCGGCGGCTGGACCAGCCTATTTGCAAGCTAAGACAGCGCGAATCATCCGGCGCAGGGGCTTCCCAGCCCAATGAAATCGCGCTACGCTATTGATTCTCTAAACGCATCAATCTTTGGCTGCTTACAGTCCCTAATCCATGCTGCATTCCCAAACCCATCTGCGCTCCCGTCCGATTGCCGCTGGCCAACTGCGCGCTTTCGAAGCGGTGGCCAGGCACTTGAACTTTCGCGCTGCGGCTGAAGAACTGGCCCTCACGCAGTCGGCCGTCAGCCGGCAAATCCAGACGCTTGAAAGCGACGTCGGTGTGCCGCTTTTTAACCGCCACACGCGGGCTGTGGAGCTGACGAGCGCTGGCAGTGTGCTGCTGCGCGGCGTGTCGCCCTCGTTAGAGCGCATCGACGGCGCGGTGCGGCAGATCCGGCAAAGCGCGGGACGCAAAAGCGTGTCGCACACCACTTTCGCCTCGTTCGCCTCGATGTGGCTGATTCCGCGGCTGGAACAATTCCAGCGCGACAACCCGGAGATCGACATCCGCATCGACGCGTCCGACGCCGCGCTCGACCTCGACGTTTCGGATGTCGACCTGGCGCTGCGCTACGGGCCGGTGGCCAACATGCCGCCCAATGCGGTGCG
>JANLUZ010000060.1:0-11344 GCA_031363755.1 Polaromonas sp. | reverse complement strand
ATTTTGAAACCCGCCTGCAGTCGGGCTACCTGAACGCCCGCGCCGGCACGATTGCCGCCCGCATGGGCGGTGTGGAGGTGCCATGATGTTGGCCAAATTGATGAGTCTTTTTTTACTGGGGCTGATCCGCGCGCTGACCGGTGCGCAAGCCCGCTGGCAAGGCTGCCCGCCCAAGGCCGAGCAACGCATTTACTTTGCCAACCACCAGAGCCACGCCGACCTGGTGCTCATGTGGGCGGCGCTGCCCGCCGAGCTGCGCAGCATCACCCGGCCGATTGCCGCCAAAGACTACTGGACGAAAACGCCCTTCAAGAAATGGCTGACCACAGCGGTGTTCAATGCCATTTACGTGGACCGCACCAAGACGTCTGACCAGGACCCGCTGGAGCCGCTGATCGACGCGCTCACGCAGGGCGACTCGGTGATTCTTTTCCCCGAGGGCACGCGCGGCAACCAGGAAGAGCCGCAGGCCTTCAAGTCGGGCCTGTACAACTTGGCCTGCAAATTTCCGGGTGTGGTGTTGATTCCCACGTGGATCAACAACGTGCAGCGCGTGATGCCCAAGGGTGAGGTGGTGCCCGTGCCGATTTTGTGTTCAGTGACGTTTGGCGCGCCGGTGGCACTGGCAGACGGCGAAGACCGCGCCCACTTTTTGGTGCGGGCGCGGCAAGCCGTCCTTGATTTGCGGGAGCGGTGATCCCCGTGGGCACGTCCAAATGAATAATTTTTTGCGCAATCTAACACCCGGCCAGCAGATCGGATTGTTGTTCGTTTTTGTGTTCGGCACGCTGCTGTTGGTTACGGCGGTGGCGTTTGGCCTGTCGCTGCGGGACCAGCATGAAGACGACTTGCATTCCCAGCGCCTGCGTGAGTTCAACACGGTGCTCAGCACGTCGTGGGTGATGTCGGCTGTGTTCTGGGTGGGCTGGGCGCTGGGCGAAACGTTCGCCACAGTGTTGTTCGGCTTTGTCGCGTTTTTTGCGCTACGGGAATTTATCTCGCTGTCGCCCACCCGCCAGGGCGACCACCGCAGCCTGGTGCTGGCGTTTTTCGGGGTACTGCCGATTCAATTTGCCTTGGTGATCAACCGCAACTTTGACCTGGTGACGGTGTTCATCCCGGTGTATGTGTTTCTAGCGATTCCGGTGGTCAGCGCGCTGGCCAATGACCCGGAGCGCTTTCTGGAGCGCAACGCCAAGCTGCAGTGGGGGATCATGGTGTGCGTCTACGGCATCAGCCACGTGCCGGCGCTGCTGCTGCTCAAGTTTCCGGGCTACGAGGGCAAGAACGCGTTTTTGGTGTTTTTCCTGGTGTTTGTGGTGCAAAGCTGCATGCTGGCGCAGCACCTGGCCAACCGCCGCTGGCCGCGCAAAGCCAGCGCGCCGCGGGTCAGCAAGAGCTTCAACTGGCGCACTTGGGCGCTGGCTGTGGGCGTCGCGAGCTTGGTGGGCGGCGTGCTGGGCGGGCTGACGCCGTTTCAACCGGGGCAAGCTGTGGCGATGGCGCTGATCGCCTGCGTGTCGGGCTCGCTCGGGCATCTGGTGATGAAAGCCCTCAAACGCGACCGCGGCATCACCAACTGGGGGCGGGAGGGCAAGTCCATCACCGGGGCCACTGGCCTGCTCGACCGGGTGGATGCGCTGTGTTTTGCGGCACCCATCTTTTTTCACTCGGTTCGATGGTATTTTGGGGTCTAATCTGCCTATAGCCCAGGTATTTACTGCCTTTCTAGCTCCTAAATAAATAGCATATAAAAGCCATGAGAATCCTCGGCATTGACCCCGGCTTGCGCATCACTGGCTTCGGCGTGGTAGATGTGGACGGCCCGCACCTGCGCTATGTGGCCAGCGGCACGATCAAAACCACGCACCTCGAAAGCAAGGAGTTACCGGCGCGCCTGAAGGTGCTGTTTGACGGCGTGCGGGAGGTGGTGACGCGCTACCAGCCCGATGCGGCGTCGGTCGAGATCGTATTTGTCAACGTGAACCCGCAGGCCACGTTGCTGCTCGGCCAGGCGCGCGGGGCCTGCGTCACGGCACTGGTCTTCAGCGACTTGCCGGTGGCCGAATACACCGCGCTGCAGATGAAAAAAGCCGTGGCGGGGCACGGCAAGGCAGCCAAGGCGCAGGTGCAAGAGATGGTGATGCGCCTGCTCAAGCTGCCGGGCCTGCCGGGCGAAGACGCGGCCGACGCGCTGGGCCTGGCGATTGCGCATGCGCATGCCGGCTCATTAATGGCCATGCTGGCCAAGTCCACCACGCTGCAGCCGGGCTCCAGCGCCGCGTTCCGCGATGGCCGGTATCGCTGACGCGTCAGTCGCACTGGCGCCCATCGTCTACAGTTTGCTGACCTGACTTCTTCAAGGAAAACTGCGCCATGAAACAACTTGCGATGCTCATCCTGCTGGCCGTGTCAAGCAACTTCGCCCTGGCGCAGGCGCTGGTCCAGTCCAACGCCAACCTGCGCACCGACGGCATGCCGCCGATCGAGCAGGCCATTGCCGACAAGGTGGCGGCGTACACCGAGTTCCGGGGCTACGGCTTTGTGGACTGGCACCCTACCGAGGACGCCATGCTGGTGCGCCACCGCGAGGCGGGGGCCAACATTGCGCAAATCTACTTGCTGCGCAGCGCCGGCGGCTCGCTCGACAAAATCACCGACTTCCCCGACCCGGTGACATCGGCAGCGTTCGAGCCCGTCAGCGGCCGCGCGCTGTTGTACACGCGGGACACCGGGGGCAATGAAGCCACCCAGGTGTTCCACATGAACATGGCCACGCGGCAGTCAGTGCTGCTGTCAAGCCCTGACGAGCGCAGCACCGGCACCTGGTCGCATGATGGCAAACAGGTGCTGGTGGCGGCCGTGCCCATCGACAAAACGGCTGCCGGCGGCACGCGCAACAGCCTGAATACCACTCTCACGCTGGTCAACCCCTTGGCGACGACCCAGCGCAAAACGCTGGCTGAGCTGCCCGGCGGTGGCTGGGGCAATTTCAGCTTCTCGTACGACGGTCGCTGGATCGCCGCGCTGCAATACCGCACACCCAACGACAGCGACCTGTTCCTCGTCAACGCCGCGACGGGGGAGCGGCAGAAGCTGCTGCCCAACTCCGGCGCGGCAGCCGCTGGCATTGGCGCGGTGGCCTGGAGCCGGGACAACCAGCAGCTGTTCATCACCACCAACCAGGGCGGGGAGTTCAGCGAGCTGGCCGCGTTTACCCTGCGCAGCCAGCGCCTGAAAGTGCTGAGCCGCCACATTCCCTGGGACGTGCAAAGCGTCAGCGCCTCCCCCGACGGCCGCCTGCTGCTGGCGGTGGTGAATAACAACGGACGCGACGAAGTGCATCTGTTTGACGCCGCCAGCGGCAAGGCGCTGCCCCGGCCTGCCGTGGGCGCCGGCGCGATTGGCGGCATTGCCTGGCATGAGGGGCCAGCGCATCGCGGCCGCCAGAGCCTGATTGCCTACGCCCTCAATTCGCCGCAGAGCCCCGGCGACGTGTACACCGTGGGAGCCGCCGGTGGTACGCCCGTGCGCTGGACCACCGCCGCGTCCCCTGCGGGCGTGCAACCCGCGGATTTCGTCAGCCCCGAGCTGGTCACCATCAAGAGCTTTGACGGCCTGCCCATCAGCGGCTGGCTGTTTTTGCCCGACGCCAAGAAATTCCCGGGCAAGCGCCCAGTGCGGGTGGACTTTCATGGCGGACCCGAAGGCCAGTCGGTGGTGCGCTTCATTGGGCGCAGCAACTATTTGCTCAATGAAATGGGCGTGGCGGTGCTGCTGCCCAACGTGCGAGGCTCTGCAGGCTATGGCAAAACCTTTGTCGACCTCGACAACGGCTTCAAACGCAAGGACTCGGTCAAGGACGGCGGTGCGTTTTTGGAATGGATCGCCACCCACCCCCGGCTCGACGCCAACCGCATCCTGGTGGCAGGCGGCAGCTACGGCGGCTACATGAGCCTGGCCACAGCCGTCGACTACAGCGAGCTGATTCGCGGCGCGATTGACGTGGTCGGCATCAGCCACTTCGCCACCTTTTTGACCAACACTGAAAGCTACCGCCGCGACCTGCGCCGGGTGGAGTACGGCGACGAACGCGAGCCCGCCATGCGCGCGTTTCACGACCAGATCGCGCCGCTGAACAACGCCGCCAGCATCACCGTGCCACTGTTCGTGGTGCAGGGCAAAAACGACCCCCGCGTGCCCTACACCGAGGCCGAGCAAATGGTCAAAGCCGTGCGCAGCAACGGCGTTCCGGTGTGGTACCTACTGGCCGACAACGAAGGCCACGGCTTTCGGCGCAAGGCCAACGCCGACTATCAGTTTTATGCTGAGGTGAAGTTTATGGAGAGTGTGCTGCTGAAGTAGGGTCGAAAATACCTAATCACGTAATATTGAACGCCATTCAGGCCGCTAGTCCAGGCTTTAGTTGCCTGGGCAGCTATCAGTTTCGTAGCGCATTGATGCCTGCCGCAGTTCCAGCGCATACGCAAAGGCGCTTGGTTGCACCCAGACGTTCATTTGAAGTTGGAAGTTGGAAGTTGGAAGTTGGAGGTCAATTTGAGCGATATTGCTTTGCAAGACCTGACCCCAGGGACGACCTGACCCCAGGGACGACCTCAAGACCTGACCCCAGGGACGACCCCAGGGACTCACTTTGCAAGACCTGACCCCAGGGAGCTCGTGACCCCAGGGAGCTCGTACGCGGGTCTGGAGCCTCAACCGGGTTACTGACATTTGCATGGCACATCGGCCCACGAACTGGAGGAAGCGCTTTGCGTGTGGGCAATCGCCAGGGACGCGATAAAAAGCCAGCGCTATGTACAGCTGCAAACGGGTCAATTCCTAACCAGAAGTCCAACTCACTCCCATCGCGACATTCGCTCCAAAGCGTTTCAGCAGCACGCTAAACCCTCTGCTCCGCAGAATCACGGCCAACCGTCGGGACACTCAAATTTGGCAACCCACCGTTAGCCGGCGACCTGACGTAGCGCCGCTTGAGCCAGCTCAGGCGGGACCTGACGTAGGGCCGCTTGCAGCCTGCTGAGGCGGGACCTGAGGAGGGGCCGCTGGAGCCGCCTCACCAGCAACTAAAAGTTTTTCGTTCCTGGCCATTGCGGGAAGGGAGACTTTAAAATAATAGGGTATCAGGGCTGCCATTGTGAGAACTTTGACAATGGCTTTGACGACAGGCAGTATTATTTTGGAGGCAGGAAAGCGATTAGCCGCAGCGGCAATTGCAACATCTGCCAATGCATTAACCGCAAGCATGGCACTAAAAGGTACTGCGACCTCTCTTGCTTTACCAATGACGCTCATAACGTTGCCCTTAGCGGTGACCGGTAAACTTTTTACAATGTCCTGACTCTGTTTGGTCATCTCAGCTTTGTTGAGCTTACGTGCATAGAACAAATTTACTGGCTCAGTTGCGAACTCACCATTGGGTTTTTTTTCCAGCACTATTTTGGTGGTACCACTTTCAATATCAGGTTGAAGCGAGAATTTTGGCAGTTGGATGGTCGCATTATGTTTTCCATGGGCAAGCCCTGAACCAGTCGAAGTACCGCCGACAAACGACCCACCCATTGCAAGGGCGTACCCCTGACCATAATCCATAGCCGCATAGTCTTTAACAAAAGCAGCGGCCCCGAATCCAACTGATCCGCCGATCGTGGCATCGAAGTTATTCAAGGTCGCCAACTTTCCTTGCTCGGCCCCAATTTTAGCTTTCAGAGCAACTCCAGATCCGGCTTTGTCTGATTCCATCGCCTCGAATAGCTTCCCGGGCACCAATATGTCGACCGGGACAGGCTTGAACTGCATCGGCATATGTTGTATCACGCGGTGGAGGGAATGTTGGTGCGCGTGATTTACGGCGCCAGCAAGCAGGGGCTGCGCAAGCAAAGCACCCATTAATTTAACTGTCGTTGCTTGGGATTCGCTGAGTCCTGGGCTTTTAGATACTAACGAGGCAATCGCCGTACCGGCCGAAAGCCCCACTCCGAAGGTTAAAGTTGAGTTTGCCGCTGTTTGCACTACTGCATGTGCAATTGCACCGGCTTGACGGCCATCTGTAATAGCATTTTTGTGATCAGTTAGAACCTTGCGCATTTGAACGAGCTGGTTATCTTGCGGTGGTGTTCCGCCGGGTGGAAAATTTCCGATCATCCGTTGTACATTCGCGCTCGGACTTCTTGGGTCCGTGTCCAGCAAGGCTATTCCCGCAACTTGATCTGGTGTAGCCAAAGAGGTATTTAATTGTCTAGGAACCTGATGCGATGGCTGCACAAGCCCTGCGTCGACACTAGACGCCCGCTGTCTGTCACCCGTTTTTTCATCTTCGCTAACCCCTTGCGTTGGCGGGGCAGGAGACTCCCCCCCTTTCTTACCTGCATCTGTTAATAAGTTTCCCCCGACTTCAGTATTGATTACTTTCGAAGTGTTCTGCGGTGATTTTGAACCTAACTCATCACCGGATGTTTTTATGTTTTCTCCCTGGCTTTTAGATTCGATAACAGATTTCTCTGAATTCCCACGCGATACCGCTGCAGATTCGGACGGGCTTGCAGAATCTTTTGTGGCGAACTGCTGGCTCGTGCCTGCCGAAGGCTGCGGCATAACGCCCACTGTGTTCTGCGGCGCACCCTGTGGCGCACTTGGAGAGCCGCTATTGCTCATTTTTTTTGTCGTGCTTCTGCTGGGACCACTCATAGAAACTCCTTATTTATTGATTAAAGAAATAATCGTCTAAACGATAAAATACTGAACAATTCGCGCCTCTCTGTATGGGCTGTACCAGGCTAGTTAAAGTTGCGATTTTGTTAGGTTGTATATCATACTTCTACACTTTAAAGTAATTAAATGACAGAAATGTAATGTACTAAGGCGCCTATAAAAATTGAGATACGAAGTGCAAAAAGCTGTTTACGCATTTCTTACAACAGGGAGGGCCCAGGCGTCGGCTGTATTCGAGGCAACCAGAAGCAAAGCAAAATTGAAATGCAGACCTGCAGCAAGCGGGTCCTTACATCAGGATCCAATATTGTTAGCTTTGCGTTACCTCTGCCAAGCACCGTCCATTGCAAATGGTAAAAAATGATATCACCAGAATCAAGGCAGCATTGGGTTACGAAACATAGCTGACAGACCGCCCTAGCAGCCGCTTGCTGGCGCAGGTTTACCCGGTCTCGCTTGTCAGCAAAGTTTTAGGCGGCCACCAGAGCAGTTCTCCTGCCACGTCAGTGGTGTACTGATGCAACCCATATTCGTGCTTAGGTCGTGCAAAGAGACACTTGTCATCATCTTTGAGGCAAGTCATGTGCGGCAAAGGGAGCTTTGGCGTTGGTGACTCGACTCATCGTGCGCGTTCAACACTAACCGCCTAGGCAATGTCTTTCATGCTGCAGCGGTGTGTTGCATGGGCTTACATCATGGCCGTATTTCGATCAGCCATTTCAACAAACAATGCCAACGCTGGTGTTACGGCATGTAGTCGAACGCGGGGAAATTCGGTATTCACTGGACGTTTGATGAATTTCATGGAAAGCGAGCTGCTGAACTGAGTCCGACCTGGCCCAAAAGCCCTAATCGCTCGATTTTTAACATCTTTCAGGCCGCTAGCCCAGGCGTTAACTGGCTGAGAGGCTATCATTTTCATAGCGAATCGATACTTACGCCAGCTCAGGCAACGCGCTCAAGGATCAACACCGCAAAAAAGCCGAATGCCGCGATCAGCGTGTATTTAAGAATTGTCAGCCCAAAGCGCTTGAAGCGCGGCTGACCGGTGCCGGCGTACAGCATGAAACATACCACCGCCCCCAGCAAAAGCAGCATGACGAGCCAGCGAAACAACAGCATGGGGGTGTCGCCCTACCAGGCTCGTGCCAGCGTGGCAAAGCCGGCGGGGGCCAGTTTTTCGTCGTCGAAGGTCACGACTTCATAGGCCTCGGGGTGGGCCAGGAGCTCGCGCAGCAGCTTGTTGTTCATAGCGTGGCCGGAGCGGAATGCGCTGTAGGCCGCCAGCAGCGGCTTGCCCAGCAGGTGCAAATCGCCCATGGCGTCCAGAATTTTGTGCTTCACAAACTCGTCGTTGTAGCGCAGGCCGTCGCTGTTGAGGACTTTGTAGTCGTCCAGCACGATGGCGTTGTCGAGCCCGCCGCCCAGGGCCAGGCCGTTGGCGCGCAGCATCTCGACGTCTTTGGTGAAGCCGAAGGTGCGGGCACGCGCAATGTCGCGGCTGTAGGCGCCTGAGCCCATGTCGAATTCGAAGCGCTGGCCGGTGGAGTCGACCGCGGGGTGGTCAAAGTCGATTTCAAACCCGAGCTTGTAGCCCTCGTAAGGGCTCAGGCGTGCCCACTTGGTGTGGGCGCCTTCACCCTCGCGCACCTCGACCGGCTTGATCACGCGCACAAAACGCTTGGGCGCGGCTTGCAGGGCGATGCCGGCCGACTGCAGCAAGAACACGAACGACGAGGCCGAGCCGTCCAGAATCGGCACCTCTTCGGCCGTGATGTCGATAACCAGGTTGTCGATGCCCAGACCGGCGCAGGCCGACATCAGATGCTCGACGGTGAACACCTTGGCGTTGCCCGACGAAATGGTCGAAGCCATGCGGGTATCGGTCACGGCTTCGGCAGACACTGCAATATCCACTGGCTGCGGCAAATCCACGCGCCTGAACACGATGCCGGTATCGGGCGGCGCGGGCCGAAGTGTCAGCTCCACACGCTGGCCGCTGTGCAGGCCCACACCCACGGCTTTGGTCAGGGATTTGAGGGTTCTTTGCGCCAGCATGTCTACATTTTAATTTGTCGCTGGGCGGGCCAGCGGTTGGGTTTGCCAATGCCCGGCATAGCATCCGCGACCTGCACCGTTGAGCAGGCCGCAGCGCAGATCCGGCGGCTCAGTCGGCCTGCTTGCGCAAAAACGCGGGGATCTCGAAATCGTCCATGCCGCCGGACGCCAGCGCGTCAACCTTGGCTGCGGCCTGCGTTCGATTGGTGCGCCACACACTGGGCACGCTGAGATTGCCGTAGTCGGTTTGTGCCGAGCCCCCACCCGCATATCCACCCTGGGAAATGTGGGCACCACCGTTCAGCGTGGGCACATGAAAAGGCACGTTGTCGGTGCCAGTACGCAGCACTTGCAGCGGCGGCGCCGTGCGGCGCATGCCCTGGCGTGACAAGCCCGTGGCCACTACCGTGACGCGAATGTCGTCGCCGAGTTCGTCGTCGTAAGCGGTGCCATAGATCACATGCGCGTCAGGCGAAGCGTAGGCTCGGATGGTGTTCATCGCCAGCTTGGACTCGCTCAATTTGAGCGAGCCTTTGGCGGCCGTGATCAGCACCAGCACGCCTTTGGCGCCCGACAGGTCAATGCCTTCGAGCAACGGGCAGGCAACAGCCTGCTCGGCAGCGATGCGGGCGCGGTCGGGGCCGTTAGCCTTGGCTGTGCCCATCATGGCCTTGCCGGGCTCGCCCATCACAGTGCGCACGTCTTCAAAGTCAACGTTGACATGGCCGGGGACATTGATGATTTCGGCAATGCCGCCGACCGCGTTCTTCAGCACGTCATTGGCATGGGCGAAAGCTTCGTCCTGCGTCACGTCGTCGCCCAGCACTTCGAGCAGTTTTTCGTTGAGCACCACGATCAGTGAGTCGACATTGGCTTCCAGCTCGGTCAGGCCCGCGTCGGCATTGGTCATGCGGCGGCCGCCTTCAAAGTCGAACGGCTTGGTGACCACGCCAACCGTCAAAATGCCCATTTCCTTGGCGACACGGGCGATCACGGGCGCTGCGCCTGTGCCGGTGCCACCGCCCATACCGGCGGTGATGAACAGCATGTGCGCGCCTGAAATGGCGGCACGAATGTCGTCCACCGCCAGCTCGGCGGCTTCACGGCCTTTGTCGGGTTTGCTGCCTGCGCCCAGGCCGCTGTTGCCGAGCTGAATCGTTTTGTGCGCATTGCCGCGACCCAGTGCCTGAGCGTCGGTGTTAGCGCAAATGAACTCGACGCCCTGCACGCCGCAGTCGATCATGTGTCCGACAGCATTGCCGCCGCCGCCGCCCACGCCGATCACTTTGATTTGCGTGCCCTGGTTGAACTCTTCAATTTCCATCATTTCGATGCTCATGGTGAGCCTCCTGTTAAACCGTTAAAAAAAATTGGACTGTCTGAATCTGAATGCAAATGAATGTCACGACGGGGGGTCTGCACCACCCCAGTGGCAACAGCGGGAGAGCCTTGCGGAAAAAACCGGTGATTTTTTCATGGGGATACCTTTAAAAGTTGCCAACAAACCAGTCTTTCACCCGACCCAGTGCGGTGTGCATGCTGCCGGCTTTTTGCGACACCTTGTAGCCCCGCATGCGTGCAAACCGGGCTTCTTCGAGCAAGCCCATGACGGTGGCGGCGCGCGCCTGCGCCACCATGTCTGACAGCGCGCTGTTGTAGCGCGGCAGGCCGCGCCGCACCGGCTTGAGGAAAATGTCCTCGCCCAGCTCGACCATGCCGGGCATGACCGCGCTGCCGCCAGTAATGACGATGCCCGACGAGAGCACCTCTTCGTAGCCGGACTCGCGAATCGCCTGCTGCACCAGCACAAAAATCTCTTCCACGCGGGGCTCGATCACGCCCGCCAGCGCTTGCTGGCTGAGCATGCGCGGGCTGCGGTCACCCAGGCCGGGCACCTCGACCTGAGCGTCGGGGTCGGCCAGCAACTGCTTGGCGTAGCCGCTCATGACCTTGATGTCTTCAGCGTCCTTGGTGGGGGTGCGCAGCGCCATGGCGATGTCGCTGGTGATGAGGTCGCCCGCAATCGGGATCACGGCGGTGTGGCGAATCGCGCCGCCCGCAAATATCGCCACGTCGGTGGTGCCGGCGCCAATGTCGACCAGCGCCACGCCGAGGTCACGCTCGTCCTGCGTCAGCACCGCCATGCTCGAGGCCAGCGGGTTCAGCATGAGCTGGTCAACTTCCAGGCCGCAGCGGCGCACGCACTTGACAATGTTTTCGGCCGCGCTCTGCGCCCCGGTGACGATGTGCACCTTGGCCTCCAACCGGATGCCGCTCATTCCGATAGGCTCGCGCACGTCCTGGCCGTCGATCACGAATTCCTGCGCTTCGACCAGCAGCAGGCGCTGGTCGGTCGAGATGTTGATGGCCTTGGCGGTTTCGATTACCCGCGACACATCGGCCTGGGTGACTTCCTTGTCCTTGATGGCGACCATGCCGCTGGAGTTGATGCCGCGAATGTGGCTGCCGGTGATGCCGGTGTAGACCCGCGCAATCTTGCAGTCGGCCATCAGCTCGGCCTCCTTGAGCGCCTGCTGGATGCTTTGCACCGTGG